>CAYOHX010000286.1:0-4435 GCA_964403875.1 uncultured Anaerolinea sp.
CAACAACCTCAAAATCGCTTCCCTTCCGAATTTTCGGACAGGTAATTAGGGTTTTCTTGTATCACTTACCCGCGATCTTTTTCGCCACCTTATAAGCCGCCGGGATGACCGCGTTGATACCGCCGCCGCTCTCACCCTGCTGCCCCGTGAACCACAATCCCGAGATGGGGGTTTGCGCCGGAATGCGTTTGGCCCCCAACCACGGGGCCAACCCGCCAAACGAATGATGATCCACCGCCAGCCGCCCGTGGAAGTCATCAGGCGTCAAAATGGCGCGCGTCACGGTATGCTCGCGCAGCCCCGGTATGTGCGCCTCGGCGTAAGCCACCAGCTTATCGGCAAACTCCACCCTGCGCTCGCTCCACGTGCCCTCGCTCAAGCGGTCCGGACAGATGGTGTAAATGGTCATAGCGTGCATCCCAGCCGGAGCCATCTCGGGAGAGTGGCGCGTGGGCACATGCACCACAAAACCTGCTTTGCCCTGGTGATAAATGCCCTGCGCCGCTTCTTGAATGCCGCTCTCCAGATCGTAGGTCCCATAATAGTAAGCCACCGAGCCGCCTATGTGTACGCTGGGGTCGTAGTCCAAACCCAGATGTACCATGAAGACCGAATCCATCAACGGCAAGGCGCGCACTCTGGCAGCAAAATCGGCGGGCAAATGCTCCTCGCCCACCAGATTGAAAAACGCCTCGCTAGCCCCGCCCGTGACCACCACCGCATCGGCTGGCAGCACGTTGCCATCCCGGTCTCTCACCCCGTTCACCTTGCCGTTCTCCACCAAAATCTTATCCACTGGCCGCCCGGTCAATACCTGGCCCCCCAGTTCCTCAATCCGCATTGCCAGCGCGTCCGCCACCGTGCCAATTCCGCCCAGAA
Source organism: uncultured Anaerolinea sp. (assembly GCA_964403875.1). Classification (GTDB taxonomy): domain Bacteria; phylum Chloroflexota; class Anaerolineae; order Anaerolineales; family Anaerolineaceae; genus Anaerolinea. The sequence continues at coordinate 880 of CAYOHX010000286.1, forward strand.
TGCTGTAATGGCGCAACTGCACGGCGCCGGGGGCCATCTCGACGGGAACCCGTGCGTCAAAAGATGTTTCTGGGTTGAGGGCAAACACCCCCAATCCCTGGAATTTACTGGGCGGGGTGAAGAAATCGGCCAGGATGGACATGAACACGGCTTTGAGCTGGTCTGATTTGAAGTAATTATCCATGAGCTGTTGGGCGCTCCAGTTCATGCGCGTGATGAAGGGCAAGAGAGCGGTGTACATGCGTGCCTGGGCTGCCAACCGCGCCGGGCCTTCGGCCAGTTCTACCTTCCGCGCGGCGGTCATCAACCGCGTGAAGCGGACCAAATCACGATAGTAACGCTCCAATCCGGCAGCGTCGGCGGGGAACAACTCCTTGAGCCGCTCGATGCGCCAGCGCGGGCCGCCGTATTCCTCCGGTTTTAGCAGATCAAAGTCAGGAAATACATAGCGGCGGTCATCCGGTTTGACGCGCACCCGGTCAGCGATGCCCAACGCCGCCAGCACCTGCCCGGTGGGCTCATCGGGCCCAAAGCCTTCTACCAGCAGTTGCCCCAAATCCCAGCGGAATCCGTCCCGCTCGAAAGGAGCCGTGGAGCCGCCCGCCCGGTGGAATTGCTCTAAGACGGTTACCGAATGGCCGGACTGGGCCAATGCCGCGGCGCAGGTCAAGCCGGAAACGCCCGAACCGATGATGATTGCCTTCATGTTTCCCTCCCCGGAAACCCATGTTGACGAAAGTTCCTGAATGAAGATGTTTGCGAGGGCGAAGCGCCTACAAACTTCTCTATTCGGGGCTCATTGTCTGTGAACAAATTGTTCCATGGATATTATAGCCCGATTAGATCCTATCCCAAAAATTATTTGGCTCTCTAGGAGTTGCCGTGGTGAAAATGAACTTACATCAAGAACCCATCAAGGTTGCTTCCCCATCCCTTGCCGCGTGCTAGAATAGGAATGTGCAAGGAGAATAATAGAATGCCAGACACAACCCCACTCATTGAAACGATCGACCTCGTCAAAAGCTACGGCGACAAACTCGCCGTTGATCACGTCAGCTTCCAGGTCTACGGTGGCGAAATCTTCGGATTCCTGGGCCCCAACGGCGCTGGAAAAACAACCACCATCAAAACCATCGTCGGCCTGCTGCGCCCCACTTCCGGCACGGTCAAAGTCGCCGGCCATGACGTAGTTCTTGAGCCCGTCCTGGCCAAGGCGCACAGCGGCTACGTCCCCGACGAGCCTAACCTGTACGCTAAGCTCACCGGGCGCGAGCTGCTGCGCTTCGTGGGTGATCTCTACGGCCTGGATGCCACCCAGGCTGCCCACCGCTCCGACGAACTGCTGCGCCTGTTTGGCCTCACCGAAGCCGCCGACGAGACCACCGACTCGTACAGCCACGGCATGAAGCAAAAAGCCTCCCTGGCTGCCGCCCTGGTCCGTGATCCCAAGGTGCTCGTCCTCGATGAACCCACCGTAGGCCTCGACCCCAAGTCGGCTCGCCTGATCAAAGACATCCTGCGCCAGATGGCCGACCGCGGCGCCGCTGTCATGCTCTCCACCCATATTCTTGAGATCGCCCAAAACATGTGCGACCGCATCGGCATCATCAACAAGGGCAAGCTCATTGCTGTTGGCACCATGGACGAACTGCGCTCATTGGGCCAGGGTGAAAGCAGCCTGGAAGACATCTTCCTCAGCCTGACCGGCGGGGCCGAGTTTGCCGAGATTGCCGAGGTCCTAAAATGACCGCTCAATCCAATGGCTTCCGCCTGCCCGGCATGTGGGCTTCCGTGTGGAAGCTCCTGCGTTTGCAGGTGGTCATCTCATTCAACAACTTCAAGCGCGCCAAGACCAGCCGAAAAATCGGGACCGTTGTGTTGTGGCTGTTGGCGCTCACCTTCTTGGGCTTTGTCCTGTGGGGCTCCATCGCCCTGCTTCGCTTCGTGCAAACCCCCGAATTCCTCGAGGCGGCCCAACTCGGGGGCTATACCGGACTGCTCGACAACCTGCCCACCTTTCTGCTCACCGCCTCCACCCTGGGCATTCTGTTGACAAGTTTCAGCGTGCTGCTGCAAGGTCTGTATCTTTCCGGGGATATGGACTTCCTGATGAGCACACCCATCCCCATCCGCTCTATTTTCGTCGCCAAGCTCATTCAGGCTGTGCTGCCCAACTTTCTCATCAGCAGCCTGTTCATTGTGCCAGTTCTGTTTGGGTTGGGCATCAGCGCGGGGTATAACCTGCTCTACTACCCCCTGGTGCTGGCTGCCCTCGTCGCCCTGGCTCTGGCCGCGGCAGGGCTTTCCAGCCTGCTGGTCATGGTGGCGGCGCGCTTCTTCCCTGCCCGCCGCGTTGCCGAGGTGCTCGGCTTCGTGGTCGGCACGTTTTTCTTTGCCTCCTCCCAAATGGCTCGCTTCATGGAAGTGGAAGAGGAGCAGTTTGACGCCGCCCTGGCTTCCGCCTCCCGCGCTGTCCCGGCCTGGTCTCCGCTCACCTGGGTGGGAGATGGCCTGGTGCATATTGGTCAGGGCAACTGGCTGCCCGGATTAGGCCTGCTGGTTCTCTCGCTGGCCCTCATCTGCGGCATCTTCTACCTGGCGCTGGTCACGGCTGAGCGTATGTACTACACGGGTTGGTCCAGCCTGCAAAACAACCGCCGCAAAAAGGCTCGCTCTGCCACTGCCGCCAAGACGACCAAAGTTTCTCAGCCCAATTTTTTTGCCCGCCTGGTTTCCGCCCCCGTGCGGGCCATCCTGGTCAAGGACCTGCTCCTCTACCGCCGCGATCTACGCAATGCCTCGCAACTCGTCACCCCGCTCATCCTGGGCGTGGTGTATGCCGTGAGCTTCTTGCGCAACGACGGCGGAATGCCGGTCGGTCAGGATGAAATCCCATCGGTCTTCCGCCAAATCATGGAGAGCTTCTTCGTCTACGGTGACGTAGCCCTGGCCCTCTTCCTCGGCTGGATGCTGATAGCCAACCTGGCCGGCCTGGGCTTCTCGCAAGAAGGTCAGAGTTACTGGATGCTAAAATCTGCGCCGCTGCACCCTGGCACCCTCATCACGGCCAAGTTCTTGGTCGGCTACATTCCCACGTTTGTGGTCTGCGGACTATACATCCTGGTGCTACAAATCCTCAAAGGCACGCCCGTTGGGTCGATCTTGCTCAGCCTGGTCCTGCTGGGCCTGGTGCTGGCAGGGCTCACTGGCATTTACCTGTTCTTTGGCATCACCGGGGCAAAATTTGACTGGGACAATCCCCAGAAAATAAACGGTACCATTGGGTGCCTGGGCAACATCGTTGGCATGGCCTTTTTGCCCATCGTTTTCGGCCTGTATGCTGGCCCGGCCATTGTGGCCGCCTTCCTGGATCTACCCATACTCGTTGGTCAGTTAGCCGGGTTGGTTCTGGGCGGCGGCGTCAGCCTGGCCGCGGGGCTCATTCCCCTGCGCCTCGCCCACAGCAAGGTCGAGCGGTTGAATGAGGTGTAACATAAAATAAACCCTGAGGGTTTGTCCTAAAATTCGGAAGGTTGGCGATTTTGAGGTTGTTATA
>CAYOHX010000287.1:0-4389 GCA_964403875.1 uncultured Anaerolinea sp.
TGCCCGCGCTCAAGACGAGCTGGCGCACGTCTTCCACGGCTTGCAGCCGGTTGCTGGAAAGATCATACGAATATTGGAAATTGGAGAGCAGGGTTGTTCCTCTGTTGTGCGCCAGGCTGCTCAGCCGCTCGGCGCCAGCCCTTTACACACTTATCCCCCTACTGGTCATATTTATTTAATTAATTATCACCGATGAAAGGACAGAACAATCGAAAACTTGATGATCAGAGCAGTTGAAAACGACCTTATCTTTTTCTTTCGAAAGATCAATCCCTACAATTCGCGATGGGGCGGTCATAGAGAAGAGAAGTTGTTTATCATGTTCTATCCAAACCATACTATCCACAGTACTCCTATTATTCTGTTCGAATTTTATAAGATCAAATTTCTGAACCACCGTTTGAGAAAGAAAATCATAAATGCGAAGCTCCCTGATCGTTTCGTTAGAAACGACTATGGCTAAAAGCCGATCATCCGATGACAAAGCAACCGCAGTAACGGGAGGGGCGCCACCAGCGAGAACCATCGTGGGTTTGCTCAGATCACACATACGTGAATCGTTGATGCATTCCTTCCCAAGAAAATACAGGTTTTGGGGGGCATGATCGCTACCACCATAGATCATGCCGGAATAATCGACAAAAAAAGCAAACCCATTTTGCATCCACAGCGGATATTTCAGAAAAATAAAATCCTCGTTATATTCCTCTGGGACGGATTTTAGTTCATCTGGCCTGGCAATTATCGCCTTTTCTATCCAATTTCCAGCCCTCAATTCAAAAAGATGGATCCCATCATGGCACAGCATCGATAGCTGCAAATTATCCTTTGACCAGGTTGGTTGATTGCAACCATCAATTAAAGGATGGCTGGTGCGCTCATCATTCATGTCCCCCCACTTTATATTATTGGGAAGACTACTTTGATAGACAAAATAACGAAGGTCGTTCGAAAACCCGAGTACATATTCCGATAGGATGAACTTTTTGACGATTTCACCTTTCTCTGTGATTAGGACATAGGCATAATTAGCATTGTTTCCATTCCTACCCATTAATAAAATATAAGAACCTTTCGGAAGTTTCCGAATTTCCTGGTAAAGGGAGGGTTTCTGTGTGTTTTTTGGCGAGAAATTAGCACTGCTGCTTTCTCTCGTCGGCGTCATAAAAATTGTAGGCAGGTTGAACGGTGTTACCGTTGAAAGTGGCGTGAAAGTTGGCCCAACGATAGTCGCTGTGTTTTTTTGTGCCATACTGGGCATGATCCTACTATCTGTTATTCGTTGAGACGGTTGGCGAACGCAACCAACCAAAAGAAGAAGGATCCAAAATGAGAAATATCGTTTCATCTTTTTGATCGACCTTTCTAGACATTCCTACCAGATTGGCAAGTAATTACAGCTATTGATATACCGATCGTTATACACCCTTTTAATTCTTATATAATAAGCCCCAGTAAGGTTACCGTTCTTATCTGAGAGCCAAGAATTTTTAAAATCCCCCCACCAATAATATTCCATTTCATTATCAAAAGGATTAAAAACCTTAACCCACTGCCAGGGAGTTGCGCCGGCCTCCTCAGTTCTCGAATAATTGGACCATTGCTGAGATGTTCCTACAATTACACCCCAATGCCTTGTTGAGTTATTTTTCTGTGAAAACTTTGAAGATTTCCCATATGTTAGATATCCAAAACTTTTGTCAACTGCAAAACCGACGATTGTATAGTATGATCCTTCCATTATCAAGTTGCGGACATAACTGTCCACATTATTACGGGTTAGATATCCGCTAGAAGCCGAAAAATTTTTGCTATAGGAATTATTAATAAAATTCTTCAAATCTGATGCTTCTGTATAGTTGGGATCCTTTGTTGATTTATATTCCCATTCATTGGTGGCTGGGTTAAAGACCCTATCATACTTATTTATTTTCCCTTCAATTAACAATTTCTTATGCAGTTCATAGACTTCATTCAACGTAATTTCAGGGAAAACAGAAGAAAGTATCCAAGTAATAGCAGCCTGTCCACATAGGCCATTATTTGATCCAATTTTCTGAGCGAAGTTCGTCCCAGGTGTAACACCATTAATATTTATATGTTGAGCATGGATATTACTTGGTAAGAAGGTAATATTTTCAGGCGGTCTTTTCTCATCGTAGCCATTAATGTTTGGTTCATGACCTTGACACTTAGGATGATATGGATACGGTTCACAACCAGAATGATGCCCTGTTGGATCAGTTAAATTCACTGGGTTCGAGCTTGTATAGAGCCAGGCATTATAAGAAACCGGATCCAGTTTCCTTCCTTTCCAACTATCTGTATTCACAAACCGGCCCATTAATGGATCGTAGAAGCGCGCTCTCAGATACAGCAAGTCGGAAGATGAATGCCACTCGCCTGTGTAACCGTAGGTTGTTTCCTTGTCGCCCATGCTGCTCATCACATCACCATAAGGCGCGTAGAGTTGTGCCATAATTGTAACCCCATCTTTGTTCGTTAGCTGCCGAACACTCCCCAGCGCATCGCCCAGGAAGTAAGCGGACTCCACCCCCGTGAACTGACCAATCCGTCCATTCCCATACAGATAAGTGTTCGTCCCATCCGACAGCACTTGCGTTAGCCCAGTGTTAAGATCCATCTCAAACTGTGTCGTCCCCTCCACCAGCCGGTCCCCAAGCCCGTTGTGTTAGTATGTTAATGGCTCCCTGCCAACGGGGTCGCTCCCCGGTGGGGTTGCCGCCGGGCGTGTTTCGGAGTACGCTCCAAGTGTTAGGAGAACGGGGACGCGTACTCCGGGCACGCTGCGTCAGGGCCAGCCGGTTACGCTTATGGGAAATCGAGCAAGATTAGCCCGCCGTTATGTTTGGTTGACCCGTTCGACTCCACTTAACTGGGAAGACGGCGAATGGAATTCGCTCGCGGTCCAGCCCGTATCTGTGTGTGAAGCACCGGCCCAAAAATGAAACGCGCCCGGCCTGCTCTGGTCAGGCTGACCAGTTTCTCAACAGGAGTATACAACCATGTCTCCCTGTTTACCAATCCCCAATCGGTACATTGGTCTCGACGTTCACAAACATTACCTGGTCGCTACCGGAGTGGATGCCGACCTCCACCAAGTCCTCGGCCCGCAGCGCGTCGAATTGCTCAACCTGGGAAGGTGGATGGAAAAGACGCTGCGCCAGGACGATGCCGTAGTGCTGGAGATGACCACCAACACCTGGCAGGTGTACGATGATCTGCTGCCGTATGTGCAGTCGATCACGGTGGTTCACCCGCCGCACGTGGCCCTTATTGTACGCGCTCAGGTGATGACGGACAAGATTGCCGCTGTGACGCTGGCGCGGCTGCTCGCCAAAGGCTTGTTGGTGGGCATCTGGGTGCCGCCCAGCGAGGTGCAGCAGCTGCGCGCCCTCATCGCGCAGCGCACCAAGATGACCCGCCTCTCCACCCAGGCCAAAAACCGGCTGCACAGCCTGCTGCACCAGCGGCATATTCTGCCGCCGGAAGGGGATCTGTTTCATCCCCTCCAGCGAAAATGGTGGAATGAGCTAAAGCTCGATACTGCCGAACGAGCCATTCTTGATTGTAATCTGGCAACACTGGAGTTTGCTCGGCAGCAAGCCGCGCAGATCGAAACCAGCCTGAAGGTATTAGGGGCGCAGGATGAACGAGTGACGCGCCTGGTGCATTTGCCCGGCATCTCGCTGATCAATGCGCTGACCATCCTGGGGGCAGTCGGTACCATCTACCGTTTCCCCTCGGCCAAAAAGCTGGTGGGCTACGCCGGGTTAGGCGGGCGGGTGCATGACAGTGGAATGAACACCCGCACCGGACGCATCACTAAAGCCGGGCGGCGCGATTTGCGTGCGGCGCTGGTGGAAGCGGCGCAGACCGCCGCCAATACCCATCCGCGCTGGAAGGTAGAACTGGCGCGCCTGGAGCCGCGCATGGGACGCAACAAAGCGATTGTGGCCATTGCCCGTAAGCTGCTGGTGACAGTATGGCATGTTCTGGCATACAATGCGACGGATAGGTTTGTCGAACCAGCGCGGGTGGCGCGCAAGTATATGCAATACAGTTATTACCTGGGCAAAGCCAAACCGACGGCCAGGCAAAGCGGTGCGCAGTTCGCGCGCGAGCAGTTGGATAAACTTGGCATTGGCAAAGACTTGAAGGAGATCCCCTGGGGCGTGAAGAAACCACCGGTGATCTTGCCGCCCTCAAAGCTGGCCGAAAAGAAGTAGGCTAACGTGCCGGACAACCGAGCAGACCGAAGCAGCGCTTTGTGCGTTCACAAGGTGGTGTGGAAGAATTGTGTTGTTAACGTTCTGGTAAAACCCAATTGGGTGAAAACTAAGGTCTTCTTAATAGCACAGAGGGTTG
>CAYOHX010000288.1:0-4357 GCA_964403875.1 uncultured Anaerolinea sp.
GCGTGCTTCGCACGCGCAACAACCTCAAAATCGCAAACCTCCCCAACAATTCTTCGGACAGGTTCTAAGGCTATAATTATTTCCGTATGATCGGCGTGGTCCGTCACCTCCACGGCCTGGGGCTGATCATGCTGTCTATTGACAGGAATACCGCCGCTTGAGCGCTTCCTGATTTCGTAAAAGAACAAGGATCTTGAAAAATGACCGAACCAACCACCCGCAGAAACTTTCTCAAAACCGGCTGCCTGACTGTGGCTGCCGTGGGCGTGACTTTGGCCGGAGGCGGCACCCTGGCCGCCACCGTTCACGCCCCCATTGAACTGCCCAGCGCCTCATTAGGAGAAAATTCCATGACCGACCGTATCTTAGTTGCTTATGCGACCAAAGCCGGATGTACGGCTGAAGTCGCCACCCACATCGGTGAATTCCTCGCCGCCAAGAACCATGCCGTTGACGTCCTGCCCATCAAAAAAGTCAAAGACCTGTCCGCATATAGCAAAGTGGTCGTGGGCAGCGCCATTCGTATCGGCAACGTGCTGCCCGAGGTGACCAAATTCGTTCAGGAAAACCAGGCGGCTCTTCAGCAAAAACCCTTCAACGTGTTCATCACCTGCATGACCCTGGTGCCCGATAGCGCAGAAAACCGCAAAACTGTCAGCGCCTACCTCGATCCTCTGCGAGCCGTGGTCAAACAGTCTCACGAAGGGCACTTTGCTGGCGTTGTGGACCCCAAGAAGTTAGCTCTCCTCGAGCGCTGGATGATGAACGCAATGAAGACCCCCATTGGTGACTTCCGCGATTGGGCCCAGATAGACGCCTTCGCTGAAAGCATCGTCTTGTAAACCATACCCACCCGCAGCGTGTATCAAAACCGCGGCGCGTTTGCGCCGCGGTTTTGTTGACCGTTGACTTCGCTCTGCTACGGATGCGGGTAGATCGCGTTGACACGCGGGTCGTCGAGCATATAAAGCACATACACTGGCTTTCCTGGCTGGAGTTCTCCGCCGGGTTTGCGCAGTGATGTCACTTGCCCGGTGTAGGTCTGTCCTCGAGCCCGGAAGCGGTAATTTACCGTCCAAAGGTGTTCGTTGTTGACCTGAACCGTGACGTTCTCCTCAACATCCGCCACCTCTCCCAAAACCGCCTCACCCGTGCGCAGCACCTCCACCACCCTGCTCTTTTCCTGGTAGCGCCACACCAACACCGCGGCCCCTCCCGCCAGCATGAGCATTCCCAGCCCAAAGAAAGGTATCCCCACGAAAGCCGTCACCACCCCCAGAGTCAGCCCACCGCCCAACACCGTGAAAATGCCGCCCACCAGGGCAAAGACGCCCCCAGCGATTGAAGCGCCATCGGCCATCATCATGCGACCAATATAAGCATTGGCGATCGGACGCGGCGGCATGGGCGGCATGGTTGGACCGGGTGTTTCTTTGGCGCGGGGCGGCAGCATCGGACCACCGCAGTTCTTGCAATTGGATTGAAAAGCTTCATAAGCGGTTCCGCACCAGGGGCAGGTGATCATCTCATTTCTCCTTGGGCCGATTATACGCGATCTGGTAACCGCGGGCCGTCAAAATACTGCCTGCTAACGTCAATGTTTCATCAATGGTCCGGCTCTGGCAGCGTTAGAATTCCAGCATCACCCCATCTTTGGCCACCACAATGTCTGGGCAGATGGCACGGGCCGCTTCCAAATCTTCCTCGATCGGCCATTCCACAGGATTCTTGTGGATCAATGCCAGCCGCCTGACCCCCGCCTGGGCTGCCACCCGTGCCGCGCCCAATGGGGTGCTGTGCGATATACGCGCCATCAATCCCGCCCAGCGCTCCGGTCCATTGCAGTCATGCAGCAGCAAATCGACCCCGCGGATATCTTCAATGTACTTAGCGTCTGCCTCAGCCGTTGTGTCGGTTACGTAAGCCAACGAATGGCCGGGCCAATCCAGGCGAAAACCAACCTCGTTCCCCCGGCTCACTGAGAAATGCCGGATCCGCCCACCCTGGGGCAGCGCTTCGGGCGAGTCCAGTAAGCGCCAATCAAAACGAAACAGCTCAAAAGTTTTCATCAGCTCATCGAGGGCGGGCTGGGTAGCATGCACACGGGCAGCATGCATCCGGGCGTTGGAACGGCCCATAATTTCTACAATCTTGGATTCATCAAAGTCCGGCGAGCGCAGTTCCTGCAGCATAAATGACGCAAACAGCCAGGTTAAACCATTCGTATGGTCACCATGCGCGTGGCTGAGGTAAATATCCAGTTCGGAGTCTTGCGGGAAATACGGACTCATTCGTGAGACCCCAGTGCCCGCATCCAACATGACGCCCACTTCTGGCAGCAGGTAGCACGCGGTCTGCGTCGAATCCGTTGGAATAAAGCCGCCCGTACCCAGGCATACAAGTTTCATCTTCGCCTCCCCACCCATTATGACTGAAACAAATGTGGACTTACCCAATCATAACTCTTTTCACGACCTATCAACCATCGGTTTATTGGGTCATTGAGAATTGGCGTTGTACCTGCCGCTTTTTGGGTTGAAATTTGCCAATCGTTTTTGATACAATCCAGATAACAAGTGTCTAAATTCAAGACACGGGAGACAGCCATGAAACAAAGCATTCGCCCAATTCAACAAATCATCGACCCGCAGCACGTGATCGAAGGCGCCGGAGTGCTGCTGCGCCGGTCGTTTGGCCCCAACCGCGCCAATCTCTACGATCCCTTTCTGCTCTTCGATCATTTCGCCTTCAACGACCCCCGCGACGGGCCGATCGCGGGCTTTCCCACCCACCCTCACCGCGGCATCGAAACCGTCACCTACATGCTGGAGGGCAACGTCCGCCACCGTGACAGCATCGGCAACGCAGGCATCATCGGCCCCGGCGACGTGCAGTGGATGACCAGCGGGCGCGGCATTCTGCACGAAGAAATGCCTACCCGCGGCCCCGCCGGCAACATCTACGGCTTCCAATTGTGGGTCAACCTGCCTGCCGCTCAAAAAATGAGTCAACCCCGTTATCAAGAGATTCACGCCGCCGACATTCCCGTGGTCGAGGCAGACGGAGCCCGATTCCGCATTGTTGCTGGAGAGCACCTCGGCGTGCGTGGACCGGTTACCCAGATCGCCGCCCAGCCGCTGTACATGGACATTACCCTCCAACCGGGGGCAGCGCTGACCCTACCCGTTCCTCGTGGGCACACTGCCATTGCTTATCTCTTTGAAGGCCAGGCTGGTCTGGACGGCGTGTCGGCAGAGGAAGGCCAATTTTTGCCCGCAGTGCGTATGATCGTGTTTGGCGATGGTGACGCTGTTCATGCCCAGGCGAGTCCCGAGGGAGCGCGCTTCATGCTGATGAGCGGAGCACCCTTCCGCGAGCCAATCTTCCCCTACGGCCCCTTCGTTATGAACACCCGCGAGGAAATCGAGCAGGCCCTCAGCGACTTACGCAATGGTGTGTTTGTCCAAAACTAATCCGCCAGCTCCAGCTCAAACAATCCCGCGCAAGAAGACACCCGCGTGTAGGTTGTTTGGATTCTACGCCTTGCAAACGCTGCCGTTGTTTCGTCCGCCAGCCAGTACAGCTCATCTTCCCAGGCCTCGCCCAGGGTTTCCTTCAAAGCATCCCTTTCAGCAGCGGTGCGGAAGGCCACGTCGCCAATCACCAGCCGCCCGCCCGGGGCCAGGTATTCCTCTAGCAAGCGCGAGACCAGTTCCCCTTTCTCGGTCAGCGTGAAATGGTGGAAGGTGTACGCCGAGACAATCGCATCGTAGCGCCGCTGAAAATTCGGCGGCCAGTCTGTTCGTACATCGGCCTGCCCCAACACAGCCTCCGGCAGCTTGATCCGCGCTCGAGCCAGCATCTGGGCGGAAAAATCCAGCCCCCAAATCCGGCAGCCTCGCCGCGCGAACAACACCGACAGGTTGCCCGTGCCGATGCCCAAATCCAGCACCGCCTCTCCACGGCTTGCCGCCGCTTTCTCAACGATCAAGCGCAGCAACTCCGTATACCCATCAAATGGGAAGGCCGTGCCTTTGGCGACATCTTCGTCATAATCAGCCGCCCAGTCGTCAAAATCCTCCGCCGGAAACAGATCGCTCAAGCCTTCCTCCTATCTTGCGAGTTCTCCAACTGCCAACTCTCCAGCGCTTCCAGGGGGCAGTCGACACCCTGCGCGAAGACCCCCACACCCTGACTCAGGAATTACTTCTTCAGCAAAAGCGAGTACAACACCCATCCTACCGACAACACGGTTAGATAGGGAAAGATCTTGTGTAAGGTGAGCAGGAATCCCGGCATGGGGCGGTCAACATAAGCCAGGCCGCCCGAAAGAATGGTCACCAGCCCGCACACCCCT
>CAYOHX010000289.1:0-4280 GCA_964403875.1 uncultured Anaerolinea sp.
AGCAAGAACTGGATCTGGTAGAGGTACGCTTTGGCGGCGGCAGTTTGTGGGCGCGGGCGGGCGTGGCCGGGAAAGATGGCCCGTACGAGTCGTTGGTGGATGGCGCCAATAGCCGAGAGGAGGTGCAAGAGGCTTTCAGCCAGCCGCGTTATGTGACCCTGATCATCCCGGGCACGCCCAAAGCCGTGGATCATACGCCGTGCATGGAACACCAGAGCGCTCGCTGCCAGGTCACCGCGCTCGCCGAGGGCAGCCGCCCGCCCATTGTTCTTGACCCAGACGAGGAGCCCACCGGGGATCTGAGCAATGTCTTCATCCACACCGGTCTTTTCCCGCCCCATTACCTGTATGGCTTTCTGACCTGGGATATCCAGCCCGGGCGGATCATTGAGCAAGGTTTACAAGGAGGCTAACGCTATGAATGTTTCCTACCTGACTCCGGCTGCCTACGAAGCAGCCGCCTGCCAGTGGTTCTTTATCGGTCTCACCACTGGCATCGCCGGCGGCATGCTTCTGTCCGCCCTGATGCACTGGATGACCGATTCCCATCATTAGTTGAACCATTTCGGAGCATAGACGTTATCGATGAAGCTCAAGAAATCCCTTCTCCTCTTATTGACTCTAGTGTTGGTGCTGTGCCTGCCGGGGATCTCACCGGCCGCGGCGGATTACATTGGGCCGCGCAACCGGACCACCACCACGACCACCACCCAACACCTGCGCGTGTGCTACAACGCAAGCGGCGCTATCGAATGCACCTGCGTCTCGGACGGCGGGGAATGCGGCGCAAGCAGCCACCCCTGCCCAAACAGCCGCTGTGTGTCCTGCGATGAGCAGGAGAAAAAGGTGACCCATACCACCACGCTGCCCAATGCCACGGTTTCCGCCAGCCTGACCTGCGCCACACCGGGTTCGAGCGGCTGGTGCCGGGGCGGGCCTAACCTGGCGCTCTCCGCCAGCGAGCCGGTCTCCGGGTACAGGATCCAATCTATTGAAAGCCCCAGCGGGGTACTGTGCGACCCGGCGGACGCGGCAAACGTGAGCTGCAGCTGGACGCCGCCGGAAGGCCAGACAACGCTATCCTACTGGGCGCACTCAACCTTTGGCGATACCAGCCTGCAGGGCAGCCAGGCTATCTATGTGGATACCGGCAACCCGGGTGTTACCCTCTCCATGCCAGAACCCAACGGCCAGAACGGCTGGTTTATCTCGCCCGTGACGGTTTCGGCCACGGCCAGCGACAGTGTCTCTGGCGTCGCCTCCACCCAGGTCAAGATCGACAGCGGCGCATGGCAGGCCGGGCCGCTGACCGTCTCCGCGCAGGGAATCCACACCGCCCAGGCGCAGGCTGCCGACCGGGCCGGCAACAGCGCGACCTCGAGCGACGCCTCCTTCAAGCTGGACAGCGTCGCCCCGGATCTGGCGGTGAACGCGCCCGCGGCGGACGGGCAAAACGGCTGGTATATCACCGCACCAACAGTCTCTGTCTCGGGCAACGATGCCACTTCAGGATTGGCCGCGGCCGAACTGCAGGTGGACGGCGGCAGCTGGCAGGCTGGCGGTGTGACGCTCAGCACGGACGGCAGCCACACGCTCAACTTTCGCGCGCAGGATAACGCCGGCAACCTCAAAACCGCTTCCGGGACCTACCCGGTGGATCAGACCGATCCGCATCTGACGGTCAACCTGACCGGCACAGCCGGGCAAAACGGATGGTATCGCTCCGCGGTCAGCGCCAATCCGTCCGCCAGTGATGCCACATCGGGGCTGGCGGCGCTGGAAGCCCGTTTGGACGGTGGGGCGTGGAGAACGACCTTCCCGCTGGCGCTTTCCGAAGGGGTGCATACCCTGGAAAGCCGCGCCGCTGACCGGGCCGGCAATCTGGTGAGCGAGTCGTGGCCCGTGCGCGTGGACTTCACCCCGCCAACCCTGGAAGCCACGATCCCTCAGCCGGATGGACAGAACGGCTGGTATACCAGCGCGCCGGTTTTGAAAGTATCCGGCAACGATGCGCTATCCGGCCTGGCTTCAGCGCAGATCAAAGTGGGTAGCGGCACCTGGGTCAACACCCAAACCACGCTGTCCCAGGAAGGCAGCCATACCATCACCTTCCAGACCACGGACGTAGCGGGCAACATGACCACCCAGACCGCTGCACTCAAAGTCGATCTGCAAGGTCCGGCCCTGTTGCTAGATGCCAGCGGAACGCCCGGACAAAATGGTTGGTACACGAGCGCTTCGGTGGAGGTCGCTTCAACAACCAGCGATGCCGTATCCGGGCTGAGCAAAGTGGAAGCCCGCGTGGATGGCGGCGCATGGCAGAACCTTGATAAAGTCACGGTCAGCGGGGACGGCGCGCACCAGGTCGAGTTCCGCGCCACCGACCAGGCCGGCAACCTCACCCAACATGCCCAAACGGTGCGGATTGACGCCGCGCCGCCGCAGGTTGATATCACGATCGACGCAATTGAAGGGCTGCTGGCCTGGTTCCGTTCAGCGGCGAATGTGTCGGCGAAAGCGGTGGATGAAACCTCCGGCATAGCGCGGATGGATATCCGGGTAGATGCGGGCGACTGGCAGCCGGTCAATGCGGTCAAGGTCGAAGAAGACGGCATTCACCAGCTGGGTTTCCGGGCCGTCGATAAGGCCGGCAACCGGACTGAATTGGAGAAAGAAGTCAAGATCGACCAGCACGACCCGATCGGCCAGTTTGTCGAGCCGGTGGGTGGGACGAAAGTGCAGGGTACGGTAGATGTCAGCGGCACGGTCCATGACAACCTGTCCGGGACGAGCAAGATGACGCTTTCTCTGGATGATGGCAAAACCTGGCAGCCGGTGCCGATTCGCTCCGACGGCAGCTGGTCCGCCCCCTGGGATACGCTGCCCTTTTCGGGCGGGATGCACGCGCTTCAGGCGACCTTCACCGACCAGGCCGGCAATACCTCCAGCGCTAAAGCTTATTACATCGTGGCCAACGCCTTGCCGGAGATCGATCTGACCGAGCGCTGGTACATCTGGGAAAAAGGCTTGCTGGAGATCCGCCCTGGCGACCTGCCGCTAATGGATGTCACCATCGTTATCTCCGATCCCAAAGGCCGCTGGCCGGATGTCCATCTGGATTACTCGCCCCGGCAAATACCAAATGAAATCGTCTGGGACCGCAAGTTCGGCCAGATCCTGGCGCCCATCGGGGAATACCACGTGACGGTGAAGGTTATCGATTCACTGGCCCAGCAGGTGGAGAAGCACGCGGTGATTATCATACCGCCGGGGGCCACGCCGACTGCGGTGCAGACTCTGGCAGCAACTACCACTCGCCAGCCATCGGTCACCCCGACAGCTACACGCAAAGCGACACTAATCCCTACGGCAAGTGCCACGGCTACCGCCGCGCCCACGCTGGTGATCGCAACTCAAACGCCGGAGGTTACCAAGCCGGCCACCTCACCCTGGGCGTTCCTGTTTTGGCTGGTCTTCCTGGCCGGTTTTGGCACATTGGCGGCCTTCGCCTGGAGCGCTTCGCGCGATCCCCGGCCGCGGGAGCTGAAGCGGTTGGGCGCGATCATCGAAAAACTGTCGCATGAGCAGGAGCAGTAAGCAACGAGCTCGCCGATTCATTGCATTCGTTTGAAGCCGGGGTAGGCGCGCGTGCGTGAACCGCCAGTTCCCTGGTCCGTATTGTTCTGGTCAGGATCCCCAGCGTTTCTGAGGCCTGCCAGTGATTGAGCCATCCGTTTTCAGACTCACTATTTTGAACAAGGAGCAATACCGTATGGAAATTATTCTCACCCTATCCGTTTTGATCGCCCTGGTCGCTTTGGGCGTCACCATTTCCCTGGGCAATGAACGCCAGCGCCAGGCCATCCAGACTGTTCGCGAGCAGCTGCAGGACTGGACCGAGCAAGATATCCGCCTGAAGCGGGAAAAACTGGCCCGCGAAGTCTCGGTGCCGGATGCGAAGAATTGGCTGCAGGAGAACGCAGCCAGAGTTCTTGGCAAGCAGTTGCCAGTTCTATCCGTTGAAAGCTGGAACAAGGGCGGCAATACCGCACTGGTCGCCATCTGCCAGGATGGCACCCGGCTGGTCTTTACCCCGCTACAGCGCAACCTGTTCCTGGAAGCGCTTCAGCGCCCGGACTCCAGGATCTCCAAAGCCGACCCAGGCCCACTGGGTAGCCAGCCAAAGAAAGTGCCTTTTTATGAACTTTCCATCGTTAATGCCGGTATGTTCTTCGATCTGGAAGCGCAGCAGGCCTGGCGGGAACTATCTGGCCAGCTGC
>CAYOHX010000290.1:0-4261 GCA_964403875.1 uncultured Anaerolinea sp.
CCCAATGCTCTATATACAATCTGGTTCTGGCTTGCCAAGATTCATTGGGAGGGTTTTGTTCAGCTGGAGGAGGAGGTTGAACGGCTCTGACCGGGCTACATTCACGGACATTCATCTTTCGGTATTCTTTCAGCCAGGTGTTTACATTGCCGCTTTTTCGGCAGCCAAAGCAAAAATAGCGTTTCCCGTCACGATTTACCCCAAAGGATGGTGTGCGATCATCATGAAATGGGCAGTGCCAGAAGAGCCACTCGGTCGACTTTTTCACCGGCTGCCCTAAATCATCTTCGATAAGCTGGATCAAATCAAATTTCACTGTTACCTCGTAAGGTGTAGCACGAATAATAGGGCTGCTACACTTGCTACGCTACACTTTCCTGATTCAGAAAAGCATAGTGTAGCAAGTGTAGCTGTGTAGCAAGGGTTTCTCCCTGCTACACTTTCATCGCCAGGCGATAGGTGATCGCCCGCCGGCCGTTATTCGGAACCCGCTCGACCAGCCCATCTTGCTCCAGGCCAAGCAGCAGCGTTTCCACCCCTTCCCTTTTCTGGTGGATCATCAAGCCAATTTCACGGGCAGTCATCCCATTCGGTCCGGCTCGCTTGAGCACACGCATAAGACCATCTTCCTGACCGCGCTCATCGCCGGCGGAAAACTCGTTTAGCAGCCGATGGACGCTTTCCCGCCAGGTCTCAGCGATCGATTGTCCCTGATACCAGTGATCCAGGCTGACACAGGGCGCCTCCTCGCGATCCGGGCGATTCGCCCAATCCGATACTGCGAGCAGCATTGCCACCTTCATCGCCGAAATGTACAACCGCCCATACGATGGATATAAACGGCGGTCGATGTCGCCCTGCAAGAGCATGTCATACCCGAGCGCTTTAGCATAGGCTTCCCAGGCAGCATACACCTCAGGCTGCAGCGTTACGGGAACTGCTTGCGGCGTTTCTACCTGCACATCGCCGGCCGTTTCTTTGACTTTCGGAACGGGCAACGCCCTCTTCGCCAGGTTGACCAGCCGGGTAATCAAGTCTTGAGGGATTTGAATGTCATTGGGGAAAAAGCGCCAGTCGGGTATTTGCTTTTGGGGTGTGATCATGGCAAAGCGAGCCCACAAGCCATTGCTCCAATGGGCGCTGCGCTCGATATGGCTCGAAACGGCGCTGGGTGTAGTGGCGCCCAAATAAGAGAGGTAGGCATCCTTTACCGTCTGGCGGCCCCGACCAACGGTCTGGGAGACTTCGCGATCCGGGCAGTCAAACAGGGAGAGCACTAACGGCAGCAGACCGGCCGTGTAATCCCGGTTGAATGAATCGAGCAGGTGACTGGCCTCGTCCATCAGCCAGCCGCGCTGTGCGGCGAAAGCGCGTTCATCCAGCCAGCGCTTCTTTTCAGCCGCGTCCCAAGACTCAAAGGTAGATGGGCGAATTGTTCCAAGCTCAGCCACCAGCGATTCGGGCGTCTGTCGGCTGGCCAGAAGGAATGTATCCAAACCAGCCTGTTTTAAGAGCGTCTCTCCAATCCGGATCGCCGTTGTCTTATGATAGAGCGTGGATTCCGCGACGATCAGCTGGTAGAGGTTTGGGTAAATGCGGTGAATGCCGGCCTGCAGGTATACCCTGCGCGCCACCACGGTTGACAACAGGAAAAGACCAGTGCTCAGGTGGAAGGCCGGGTCTGACATCGGCGCTGCCTGACAGGAGAAGCGGCAGTAATCCTTGAGCCACTTCCCGGTTTCATAGTCACGCCATGATCCTGCGGGATGCACACCACCAGGCAGCGATGGAAAATCCACCGCGGGCATTTCGGGAGGAACCGGAAGGCTGCCCAGTGGATCGATTGAAAAGATCGCCTGGCGGATGGCTTCATGATAGGGTTCTTTCGCCATAACTGCTTCAAATTGGTTCAAGCGGTTCTCGGGCGGCATGGGAACCAACTGTTTGCCTAATCCTTCCCACGGAGATCCAATTCCATTGAGTGATGCTTCATCCACCGGTAGGTTCGCCAGCAAACGAGCCAGAAAATACGGACCTGCATAGGGATTCGAACCCGTGCTATAATCATTCATACTTGCGAACGCTGTCTCAGCGTGAGAGACTGCCGCCGGCTGCGACCCGGCGGCGGTTGTGTTTTGGGTCATGGGCTGCTATTTCCTTTCAGTGTCAAGCTGCTCTACGGCTTTCTGCAAATCCTGTAGAGATGGTTCTGTGTAGATACGAGCGGCGTTCAGGCTAACATACCCCAACAGGGCCGCGATTTTTTCGAGGCTAACACCGCTTTCCGCCAGGTTCATTGCAAAGGTGTGGCGAAGCATCTGCGGAGTCAGGTTTTCTATGCCTGCTTCCTGTCCAAAGCGTCGTACCACCCGCTGGACCGAGCGGCCGCTGAGCGCCGCTGCCGGATTTTCATTTTCTACCGCGATCCAGACATAATCGGTATCCGCCTCTGGCCGGACTGCAAGCCATTCGAGCACTGCCTTTCGAGCTTCCGAGTTAAGTGGAACCACCCTTTCTCTTGATTGGTTGGCGCTGCGAACAATCACCGCGCCCTTGCGGTCAAACATCTGAAAATCGCTCATCAGCAAATTCATTTCTTCAGCCAAACGCAAACCAGTATGCAGGAGCAGTTTCACCATCGAAGCGTCACGCTGCCTGGCCAGCCAGCGTTTCGGAAAGCGCAGGCGCGCCAGGCGGACGTCCTTTTCGATCTCTCTCAGCAGCATTTCTTGTTGATCTTTGCTCAGAAAACGGACAGCAACCTTATCCGATGGCAGAGCGTGAATACCTTCAGCCAGATTCGTTTTTAGGTTGCCCGAGAGAAACGCCCAGCGGAAGAAGGATGACAGCGCGGCGACCCGGCGGTTGACCGTATTGGTTTTCCGGTCGCCCTCCGCCTGCATCGCCTTAATAAAGGCGTGAAGATCATCGGTTTCAAGCTGCTCCCACCGGATCTTGCTTCTTTCTAACTCCAGCCAGACGATGAAAGCGCGCATATCGGACGCATATCCATTGATGGTCGCCTTTGACCGGTTCTGCTCACGCAGATATACTTGATACTGATCCAGGGCTGTGTTCAACGTTCCGTTCATTTCTTCCAATCCACCTTTCCGTCTTCCAACGGCCATTGATCAAGGATCTTGTTTGTCAACCGGTTGCGAGCCCCATAATGGTGCTCTTCGATAGCTTTGATCAGCCGCCGCTGGGCTTCGCTTAACGGTTTTCGCCAGGCCTGCTGGATCAGGCTCTCCACCTTTTGCCGATGCTCCGTATCTTCCCGGTCGCACACCGGCATCTTTGCCAGCATCGACAGCCGACGGATGTCATCCCTGCGATCCAGCAGCGCTTCTATCCCACCTTGTTCGGTGATCATCTTCTCGACCGCTTCACGCTGTCGATCCGTCAGGATGTAGTTATCCAGCATTCGTTCGAACATGGCTTTCGCAAACGAACCCCACGGCTGCACCTGGGTAAGCAGAGAGAGACCACGCAAATACTTTCTTTGAGCGGGCTTGAGATCTTCTTCATGGTCGAAGTACCAGGGATCGAGGTAGTACCGGGCGCGCTGCATCAGCGACCGCCAGGGAGAAACAGTTGCTTCGCGAATACATTCACGCCCATAGACCCCACAAGTATATGGATTCTGGACGACGAATCCTAGTTTCAAGGTCAAACCGCAGTAAGAACAAACCAGGCCGGGCGCATAGATCATTCCATTGCAATTGATATCCGGCAGTTCTGGATAACGCATCCGGTCGATCACCAGGAATTGATGATCCCAATTCGGCAAATCCATACTCTTATTCCTTTCCCTTCTTAACCTGTCGAGAAACGAGCCCTAGTTCCTCGCCATATAACCAGACTGCGCTCAACATCCAGGAGAGCGCCTTTTCCGTCAGCTCTAGATCCCCAGGAGCCAGTACGCCATCACACCCGATGATCAGTTCAGGATCGAGAATTCGCACATCGACCATGATCTCCGATTGATCCCCGTTCAGCGCCGGCACCCGCACGCTCACTTCCAATGGTCCGCCGCGCCCAAAGCCGTGGTAGCGTAAGAACGTCCAGCACAGCCGTGAATAAGAATCTCGAAAGAGGTTGATCCCCCGGTTCAGGCTTTTTCGCACCTCTTCCCGCCCGCGCAGCACGGCCTGCAGCAGCGCCTGGTTCTGGTGCATGTTCAGGTAGCGATACAAGATCCAAATGGACGCCATTGGAAGCGCCGCTTGCTTGCGAACTGGTCCATCTACATAATGGGAAA
>CAYOHX010000291.1:0-4237 GCA_964403875.1 uncultured Anaerolinea sp.
TATCAGACAACTGTGGCCTTTTGCTATAGAATTGTTAAAAGTGCAAAACTACTGTCAATAATTTTGATGTACGTGGATTGCTTTCCATTCTGCCCCCCGCCGCGCTGGCTGTTGATGAGGATGAGGAATGACTCCTGCTTCGAATACCAACCCGTTGATTCGCGCAAATATTCTCATCGTGGATGACGTGCCTGCCAACCTGCATGTGTTGTCGCAAATGCTTTCTCAGGCCGGGTATAAAGCCCGCGCTGTGACCGACGGTGAGTTGGCCATTGAAACAGCGCGAAAAAACGCGCCAGACCTCATTCTGATGGATATCAATATGCCGGGCATGGACGGATATGAAACCTGCCGCCGGTTGAAAGCCGATGCGCAAACGCGCGCCATCCCGATTATCTTTCTGAGTGCGCTTGGTGAGGTAGAAGACAAGGTGCGCGCTTTTTCGGTGGGCGGAGTAGATTACATGACGAAGCCCTTCCATGCCGAAGAGGTAGTGGCGCGGGTCGAAACCCACCTGGCCATTCATCGTCTGCAAACCCAATTGGAACACACAAATCAAGAGCTTTCACTGCGCCTCGAGGAACTCACCCGCCTGCAAGCCGCCGAACGTGGCCAGCGCATGTTGGCCGAGACCTTTCGCGATACGATTGCCGCCATCAACAGTACACTAGATTATGACGAAGTCCTCGATTTGATTCTGGAAAACCTCTCGCGCGTAATGCCCCACGATACTGCCAATATCGCCCTGTTGGATGAAGAGGGTTTTGTGCAGATCAAGCGCGCGCGTGGATATCAGTCACGCGGTTTGCAAGAATACATCCTGTCCTTTCGCCAGCATTACGAGGTGTTCAGCTTCTGGCGAGAGGTGGTGGAAAGCCGCCGCCCGCTCATCGTGCCGGATGTGGAACACAACGAGCATTGGATTCCTTCCTCTGAAATGTTCTGGGAGCGTTCGTATGCTTGCGCGCCCATTGTAAACCAGGACAAGGTCATTGGGCTGCTCAACCTGGAAAGCGCTACTCCTGGCTTCTTTCATCCCGATCAAGCCGGGCGATTGCAGACATTCGCCGATCAGGCCGCGGTCGCCATTGAAAAGGCGCGTTTGTTTGAAGAAACGCAGCGCCTGGCGATTACCGATGGGTTGACCAACATTTTCAACCGCCGCCACTTGCTCACCCTGGCCGAGCGCCAATTCCAACGGTCCATTCGTTATCAGGAGCCTTTCTCGTTACTCATGTTTGACCTGGATCATTTCAAGCAGGTCAATGACCGGCACGGCCACCCCGTGGGGGATAAAGTATTGTGTCAGGTGGTGCGAGCTTGCGAGGCCGCCATCCGCAAGGTGGATATTTTAGGCCGATATGGTGGCGAAGAATTTCTGATCATCATGCCCCAAACGGGATATTTCTGGGCCAAAGAAGCCGCGGAACGCCTGCACAAGGCTATTCAGCAGTTGGAAATTGATGTGGATGGCGAACCTGTGAAAGTGACCATCAGCATGGGTGTGGCGACTTTTGATGAGCAAATTGACGCCGATCTGGATGCTCTCATCAAGCGCGCCGATGATGCGCTTTACGCTGCCAAGGCTGCCGGACGCAACCGGGTTAGCCTGGCTCCCACCGGCACCGCTCCACTCCTGGTCGGTGTGAAAAAGGAGGCTTTAGTGAACAAACGTGATTTGATCTTTAACTTGCTGGATACCGGGAAGAATCCCGTCAGCGTTCCCGCGGGGTTTTTCCTGCATTTCCCCCCTGAATTTCACCGTGGACAGGCGGCCATTGACAAGCACATGGAATATTTCCGCTTCACGGGCATGGATTTTGTGAAAATTCAATACGAGCACAAGTATCCCTATCGAGAGGATATTCGCCGGCCTGCCGATTGGGCCAGGGTGACCAGTTTTTCCAAGGAGTTCTTTGAGGAACCGGTGCGCGTGGTCGAAGGCCTGGTTCGGGCCGCGAAAGCCGAAGCGCCCGTAATCGTCACGCTCTATTCCCCGTTCATGTGCGCCGGGCATATTGGTGGCAGTGATGTGTTGGTGGAACACTTGAAAGAAGATCCCGAGGCCGTTAAGAAGGGTATGGAAGCGGTTACGGAAAGCGTCCTCACCTTTGCGCGCGAGTGCATTCGCGTAGGGGTCGACGGCTTCTATGCTTCGACGCAGGGCGGCGAAACGGATCGCTTTGAAGGCTCTCCGATTTTTAGCCAGTATATCAAGCCCTATGACCTTGCGGTGATGGAAGAAATCAACCGGGCCTGCCCGTTCAATATTCTTCATGTCTGTGATTATCACAGCGGCTATACGGATTTGACCCCCTTTGTCGATTATCCCGGTCAGGTAGTCAATTGCAGTTTGAACCTGGGCGAAAAACAACTCACTCCGCGCAAAGTGGCCGAACTGTTCAACCGCCCGTATATGGGCGGCATGGAGCGCCAGGGCTTGATTGTGAATGGCAACAAGTCGGTTGTGCGGGCTGCCGTAGAAGGGCTGCTGCGTATTGCCCCAGAACGGTTCATTCTGGGCGCCGATTGCACTCTGCCGGCGACCATTCCTTGGGAAAACATCCGCGCGGCGATCGACTATGCCCACGCCTGGAAAATGTAACGCAATAACGCAACCGAGGCAATGTAAGCGCGCAAAGGCCCTTAAGAATTTCGCCGCCTGCCGCGGCGATTTCCGGGGAACCCTTTAATTCAAATCTAAGGTTCTCATAGTAATATAATATCCGGCGGTTCAATCCGTTGGTCCATTGACCGACTGATCGCGATAACCGATTTTATCCCTGACGGAGAGGTTGACAGGTATGAATTCTTCGAAGCGAACCTGGCTCAAGCAGATTAGCCTGGGGTTGATCACAGCATTGCTCATCGCCGCTGCCTGGCTGCTGGTGAGCCAGCCGCGCCCCGTGCTGGCTGCCAACCCGGTGGTTATTTACTTCTTTTGGGGAGATGGCTGCCCCCACTGCGCTGAAGCCGAACCCTTCCTGGCCAAACTTGCTGACCGTTATCCCGAGGTAGAGATCCGCGATTATGAAGTGTGGAACAATGAGGAAAACCGCGACCTCATGTTTGCGATGGCGGATGCCTATGGTTTTGAAGCCCAATACGTGCCAACCATTTTCATTGGTGGCCAACATTGGGTAGGGTATAGCGAGGAGATTGCTAAACAAATTGAATCCGCGGTCAAAACTTGCCGGGTTGATGGCTGCCGGGATGCTGGCGCTGGAATCGTTCCAGGCGTTGCGGCTGAACCTTTGCCAGTGGGGCCAGAAGAAACCCCAGCCGAAAGTTCAGATATTATAAAACTTCCCATATTTGGAGAAGTGGACCTGAAGAGTCAATCTCTGCTTGTCAGCACCCTCCTCATTTCGTTTGTCGATGGTTTCAATCCCTGCTCGGTGTGGGTGTTGTCCATGCTGCTGGCTTTGACCTTGCACACCGGCTCGCGCAAGAAGGTTTTGATCATTGGTTTAGTTTTCCTGACCGTCACAGCTTTTATCTATGCTATGTTTATCGCCGGCTTGTTTACCGTGCTCTCGATTGTCAGTTTTATCGGCTGGATCCAGGTGGTGGTGGCGCTGGTGTCGTTCTTCTTTGGCCTGGTCAACATCAAAGACTATTTCTGGTACAAAGAAGGCCTCTCCTTTACGATTGCCGATGATAAGAAGCCCGGTATCTTTCAACGGATGCGTAAGGTCATGGACGCGAGCCAGTCATTTTGGGGCATGATGGGCGCTACGGTTGTGCTGGCCGCGGGCGTATCGTTGGTCGAGTTTTCCTGTACAGCGGGTTTTCCGGTGTTGTGGAGCAACCTGGTCAGCGCGCAAAATGTGACTACGGCAACCTTTATCGGTTTGCTGTTGGTCTATATGCTCATTTATCAGCTTGATGAGTTAGCCATCTTCGGCACTGCCGTAATCACTTTGCGGGCCAGCAAGTTGGAAGAGAAACAAGGCCGCATTCTTAAGCTTATCGGTGGCACTTTAATGCTCACCCTGGCGGTGGTGATGCTGGTCAAGCCTTCCTTAATGAGCCAGTTGAGCAGCTCGTTGATCATCTTTGGCGCTGCCTTTGCGGTAGCTTTGCTCATCTTGCTTCTCCACCGTGGCGTTCTGCCGCGCTTCGGCATCCGAATCGGCTCCGAATATCAGGCGGGGCGTAAGGCTCGGCGTAAGCGTTAAAAAAACGTAACTACTCAGCCAGTAGTGGAAGGGAGCCGAATTTAAGGTGATTGCGG
>CAYOHX010000292.1:0-4235 GCA_964403875.1 uncultured Anaerolinea sp.
TGGCTTTGATGGCCGTTTGTGCTGTGGCTGGCGCGGCTGGGTGTCTGTATGTTTTTTTCGTGTTTGGCTTTGGGGGGGGGGGGGTGGGGGGGGGGGGTGGGCTGCTCCTCTTGTTCGAGCGGGGGCAGAATGTACTGCTCGGCCTGGATATTGAGAATTTCACGCAGGCGGGGAGCATCGAAACCGGCAAACTCCCAACTGGCTCCGTGGCAGGCGCTGTTGGAGCAGAAGGAAGTGTTGCTCGAACCTCCGGCATCTTCGACCGAATGGCAGCCGGCGCACGAATAATCGAAGACGTCCCGGTGCAGCGTGATCCAGTTGGGGTTTTTGTGCGATTCGGGTTCAAAACCTTTACTTAGCTCGAGGTTGGCCGTGATTTGATTGGGGGCAGAAACGACCGGGATGGAGTGGCAGAGGTTGCATTCCAGGCGGATTGCTTCATCATTTGGAGATAGGTGCTTGCCATCGTGACAGCGGAGGCAGCCGGGCGAGTCTTTGTGGGCGAGGTTGTTGGGGTGGGTTTCCCAATCCATTTTCTGCTCGGGGAAGTTGGTGCGTTTCCAGGCATCTTGCATGGCCAGGATGGCTTTATCGACCAGGGCAGCGTTCACTTCATAGAATTCGAACTGCTCTTTGCTGTAATAGTTGGTGATGGAGGCAATGCCATCCAGGGCGGCTTGCTCTGAATCGTACTTGGCGCTCAGCACCTGGACGCCTTTCTTTTTGATGTTGGGGATATCGGGCGACACCAGACGACGGGTGAGCAGGTCGTCCATCAGATCTTCGGGGTTCTGGACCAGGTGAGCGGTGCGGTTGTGACAAGTGATGCAGTCCATGCGCTTGAGATCTTCCTGCGCGATGGATTGGGGGTTGAAACCCGATTCGACATCCACATATTCGTTGACGGTTCCATCGGTGTTGGTGACTTTGACGTAGGGAATGTTCTGGTCGCGCTCGTCGGTGGCGTAGTATTCCACAACGTTTTCGACGTGCCAATGGATGCCGAAGCCCAACCCTTCACGTTGGGTGCCGCCGCCGGTCTTGACGACCAGGAAGGTGGAGGTAGGCGAGTTGTTCTCGTCCGCGGCGAAGCGGCGGATTTCGACCAGCTTGTCACCGGAGAAGACTTCGGGTTTGTGGCAGTTTTCGCAGGCTTCGCGGGCGGGGGCCATGTTGCGGGCGATGATGGGGTACTCGTAGTTATTGAGGAGCATGGCGGAGCCGGTCTGCCAGGAGTATTCAATCTTGCGGGGGATGAGCACGTGCAGGCGGTCGCGGCCCATGTGGCAGTCCTCGCAAGAGACGTTGGTGTGAGCGGAGTTGAGGTAGGTGATGTGCTCGGGGGGCATGGTGTGGCAGGTGAGGCCGCAGAAGGAGGGGGTGTTGGTTTCTTCCCAGGCGTAGTTTGCGCCAGCGAAGAGCACCAGCATCAGTAAGACGATGGAGAACAGGGGCAAGATGCGCGCGAACATTTTCGCATCGGCTGGGGGCAGAAAGAAATCGCGAATGGCTCGGAAGAATTTCTTCATGGCACTCCCTCGTGTTTTTTGTCTCTACAGTGAGTAGTTAAAAATGGGGTTAAGAGATATTGTAACTCGAATTACAAGTAAATCCAACAACCAGGTTGTTTTGTTTTTTTTGTTTGGTTTCTTGTGAACCGGGGTGGTGATGGTATCGATGTGATTTTGAAACACTGGGTTTAAGAAAGGCGCTCCGGATACACATCCGGAGCGCCAGGAGTCTTGCGGTTTACGAAATGATTTGACTTACGGCCGGGTCATCCCAGTGACATCTCCACCCAGATCCACGATCGAGTCGTAGAGCGCCTGGGCCACATACTTGAAGTTGTGGACATAAGCGCCAGGATCTTTCTGGAAGTACTGGTAGTTGTAGGCGGCCTTGAGTAAGCGGGGCGTCCAGGCGTTGTAGCCAATGGCGGCGCCGTCGGCGTTCTTGTCAGCCTGACCGTCGCCATCCGCATCCACGAAGAAGTACGGGTAGGCGTGCGAGTCATAGACTGTGCCAACGCTGGTTTCTACGGCCTTGGCCTGGATGGCAGCGTACAGTTTTTCGGCTATGCCGTCCAACTCACCCTTGAGACCCTCAGTCACGTCACCGTCACCGTCGTAATCGGCCACCGAGGTCATGCGAATGGAGGCGGGATCGTCGGTTTGGTGGCAGCCAGCGCAAGCAGCGGCCATGGGGGCCAAAGCGTGCGGGTCGTGGCAGGAGGAGCAGGTATTGAAGTTGGGGGCGTGGGCGAACGGCCCGGCATATTCCTGGCCTTCATATTGGTAAATACCCTTGGCGTCGGCCCCGAAGAGCGTGGCGCCCGCGGCGAAGTAGTGAATGTTGGAGAAGCGCAGCGTTTCGCTGGGGGTATCGACATCCAGGTCGGTGACAGCCCGGTCAATGGTGCCAGAGAAGGCGCGGCCCTGGTGACATTCGAGGCACAGGTTGTTGGGGTCACCTTCACCGAAGGTCAGTTTGGCTCCGCTGGGGAAGGGCACCGAGGCAACCGAGAGCAAGGCAGGCCAGTTGTTGTGGTCATGGCAGGTGTAGCAGGAGAAGCCGTTGGCGGGCTCGTTGGCGATGTTGACGCCTTCCTTCACAAACTGCGGCAGACCGGTGGCGGAGTGGCAGCGAGCGCAACTGGCGGGAACTTCACCTTCGGCGTCCCAGTGGCGGAAGGCCTCTGTGTTGCCGGCGAAGTGGCCCGCGTCATCGCGGCGCATGGCAGACATGTCGATGGGCGTGGAAAGCTGGCTGTTGAGATCTTCCAACGAGTCGTACATCAACTGGATGGTGTACTTGTTGCCGTGCGCGTAGTTGCCTGGATCTTTCAGGGAGACCTGATAGTTGTAGGCGGCTTTGAGCAGGCGAGGAGTCCAGGTAGTGTAGGCTACGTTCCCGCCGTCGGCGTTCTTGTCAATCGCGCCGTCGCCATCAGCGTCGGTGAGGAAGTAGGGGTAGGTGGCTGAGTCGTAGATAATACCGGTGCCAACCACTTCCTTGGCGTAGGCGAGAATGCCCTGGTAAAGGGCTTCCTGCACGCCGGCAATTTCGGCGGCCATTCCTTCGGCGGTGTCGCCATCGCCGTCATAGTCGGCGGCGGAGGAGACCATGCGGATTTCCTTGAGGTCCTCGTTTGAAGCGACGTCTTCGTGGCAGAAGGCGCACTGATCGAGCTTGACCTCGAGGGTGTGGGAATTGTGGCATTCGGCGCAGGTGGCGTAACCTTCGATATGATCGAATTTGGCATCGTAGGTCTTGCCTTCGTATTCATACCCGCCCTTAACTTCGGTGCCGTAGAGCGTGGCAGCCGCGGCGTAGTAGTGAATATTAATGAAGCCGAAGCGCACGTCCGCGTCGCCTTCTTTGATGGGGGCGACGACAGCATCCAGATCGGTGGCGGCAAATTTTTCAATTTGGGCATCGACCTGGGTCTTGGAAGCGCGACCCTGGTGGCAGATGAGGCAGCGGGCGGAGTCGCCGGCATCGTCGATGACCAACCCGGAGGGGAAGGTGACGGCGGTGAGGGCGGCGGTGGCTGGATTGTGGCAGGCTACGCAGTCAACCGTGGTACCAATAGGAGCAGCGGCGTCAACCTTACCGGCCTCGCTGCCATCGGCGCCGAGGAAGTCCTGGTAGCCAGTGCTGCTGTGGCAAGTAGCACAGTTGGCCGGGACGGCTTTGTCCTCGGTTTCATCCCAGTGGACGAAGGCTTCAGAGGCAGCGTCATTGTGCGGCGAGGCGGCCCACATTTCCTCGTAAGGAACGGTGGGGCCAGGCGGGGGCATTTCGACCACCGGGCACGGTTCGGGCGCGGGGCAGGTAGGAATGACAACCGGCTCCGGCGCGGCCGTTTGGGTTGCCGTGGCCTGGCAGCTAGAAAGGACTACAGCCGTCAGGACGAGCAACCCTGCTAGGATCAAATACATGGGTGTCCGTTTGGACATAGATACATTCTCCTCGTGGAAATTTCGGACGTTTGAGTGGAAAGAAAATTGTGGACCGGAAGAATATTCTGTAACCACCTCCTGGGGTAATAGATTACACGAGCCTATTATTAGATTATAGCGGTGATATTTGTAGAATACAAGGTTAAATAAAGATTAGAAAGTTAAGATAAATGAAAGGTCGGCTTGACGGGGAAGGGGTAGGTGGTATAATACGGGAACATTGATGCGGGGTAGAGCAGAGGCAGCTCGTCAGGCTCATAACCTGAAGGTCAT
>CAYOHX010000293.1:0-4233 GCA_964403875.1 uncultured Anaerolinea sp.
CGCCACGGCCACCCCCACCTTCATCAACGTTGAGGTGACTCAACCCGGCCCCGATTCTACCGCCGATGCAACCGCGGCCGCCACCCAAGCGGCAACGGCGAATAGCGCCCTGACGCCAGTTGCGTCCTTCACCCCGGCTGTGGCCATCACCGCCGCGCCGTCATCAGGGGATAAGATGGAATGGATCGCCAACACCCCCGCCGACAAATCGACTTTCAAGAAGGGCGAATTCATCGACGTATACTTCACGATTAAGAATACCGGCACCACCACCTGGACCGGCGAATACACCATCCGGTACTTTGCTGGCGACACTTTGGGCTCACGCTCGGTCATCAATTTCCCGGTACTGGAAGTGAAACCCGGCGACACGGTCAAGCTCCCGTTGGGTCTGCTCCAGGCTCCCCAAGAAGCCAAATCGACCTTCACCTGGTGGAAGATCACCAATGCCGAAGGTAAAAACTTTGGCGACGTGACCCTCGAACTCGAGATTACGAACTAAGTGGTTCACCCCAGGCGGGGATGCCTGCGCGCGAATGGAGAGATACTTGATCTCTTTCGATCCGGGCATCCTCGCCCCTATTTAACCCCATGTCCCTGAAGGACGATCTCAAAGAAGCACTGTTCCAGGCCGGGTTCCTCCTTTCCGGGCTGGCGCGTCCCCTCTCGCCCGCGCATCTTGCCACCTACGAAAACTGGTTGGCTGCCGGGCGACACGCCGACATGGGCTACCTGGCCTCCGATGCCGCCCGCGCCAAACGCGCCGACCCACGGCTGGTGTTCCCCTCCGCTCGCAGCTTGCTGCTGGTTGGCCTGCCTTATGCAAACCCCACCCAAACCCTGGCTTCTGGCCAAAGCCGCGTAGCCGCCTATGCTTGGGGTTCCGATTACCACGACGTTATCCCCGCCCTGCTCAAAAAAGTTCTGTCTGCTTTCTTCACCGAAGATCAATTCCGTGTTTACACCGATACGGGTCCCATTCTGGAGCGGGATCATGCCATGCAAGCCGGGCTGGGCTGGATTGGAAAAAACACCTGCCTGATCCACCCTCGCCTGGGGTCTTTCTTCTTGCTCGGCGCGGCATTCCTGGAAGCCGACCTGGAACCCGACGCCCCCTTCAGCGCCGACCACTGTGGAAGTTGCCGCCGCTGCATTGAAGCCTGCCCTACCGGCTGCATTTTGCCTGACCGCACCCTCGACTCCAGCCGCTGCATCTCTTACCTCACCATTGAAAACAAAGGCCCCATCCCCGCCGAATTGCGTCCTCAACTGGGAGATTGGATCTTTGGCTGCGATATTTGCCAAACCGTCTGCCCCTGGAACCGCCGCCCGCCCAGCGCTCCTGCCACCGGATTGGGTGCTTCTGCGCCGGATATCCGGTTAGTTGATGAGCTCGATCTCTCGCCCCAGGCGTTCAACCGCAAATATCGCGGCACGCCCCTCAGCCGGGCCCGCCGCCGCGGCTATCTACGCAATGTTTGCGTGGCCCTGGGCAACCGTGCCGACCCCGCCGATGTGCCTGCCCTGGCTCGAGTCCTGATCCATGAGCCTGAACCGCTGGCGCGCGGTCATGCCGCCTGGGCGCTGGGCCAAATCGCGTCCGCCACCGCCCGCCAGGCATTGCGACAAGCCCTGATTTCCGAGAAAGATTCCACCGTGTGCCAGGAAATAGCGGGCGCGCTCTCAAACAATGCCGCGCCAGAATAAGAGCCGTTTCACCCTTGACAAGAAGTAAATATATTCATAAAATTAGTTCTACGTTCATCGAATTAATTTTATGGAGGTGAAACATGAACGATCAAGCCATATCCGACACAGCCCCCACAGAGGAGCTGTTGACATTCTTCAAGGCACTGTCGGATGCCAACCGTTTGAAGATCGTGGGGGTGCTGGCCGCCCAGCCCGCCACCGTTGAACAACTGGCCGCCGCGCTCAACCTGGGCACGTCGACCGTGTCCCACCACCTGTCTCGCCTCAGCGACGCCGGGTTGGTCTCGGCCCGCGCCGATGGTTACTACAGCGTCTACAGCCTGCAAACCGACAAACTGGAAGAGATGTCCCGGCGCCTGCTCAAACGCGAGAACATTACCAAATTGGCCGAAGACGCCGATATCGACGCCTTTGACCGCAAGGTGCTGCGCGAGTTCTTAACCCCCGAGGGCCGGATAAAAGCCTTCCCGGCCCAGGAAAAGAAGCTGCTGGTCGTTTTGCGGTACGCGCTCCAGGCTTTCGAGCCGGACCGGCGTTATCCGGAGAAAGAGATGAACGAGATCATCAAGCAGCGTTTCAACGAGGACTCGGCATCCATCCGGCGGCACTTCATCGAGTACAAGTTCATGGCCCGTGAAAATGGTGTCTACTGGCGTATTTAGCCAGCAGAATCCCCCCAAAGCATTCCCCTTTTCTCGACCAACAAGCAAAGGGAGAGCGCGACAATCAGGGTTGCTTGCGGCACGAATAAACCGCAGGCAGCCCTTTTCGTTAAGTGCCGCTTTTCATCTCTGATATAATCAACCCCGGCGCGGCCCAGGATCACCTGACCGCCCATCCCCCCTGGAGGTTGATATGTCGGTGCCCCGTTTTCTCCGTTTGTTGGACGCGCTCCGCGCCGCGAAATGTTCCGGCGTGGCTCTCAACCCTGGCCCTACGCTAGAGTATCTGACCGGCCTACCTTTTCACCTCATGGAACGCCCCGTGGTCTTGTTGGTTAACACCGCTGGGAAAGCCGTGTTGGTGCTGCCGCTGTTGGAGAAAGCCAAGCTAGAATTCAGCAGCCTGCCCCTCCAGGCATTCACTTACTCGGACAATCCCTCCACCTGGCAAAGCGCTTTTGACCAGGCTGCTTCAGCCCTCGAGCTGGCTGGCCCAAACCTCGGCGTAGAACCCAACCACCTGCGAGTCCTCGAGCTGCAATTCCTGCAAAACGCCATGCCCGACGTGCAATTCGTTTCAGCCGAGCCCATTTTAGCCGGGCTGCGAATGCAAAAAGACTCGACTGAAGTGGATGCCATGCGCCGCGCGGTAAAAATCGCCCAGGATGCCCTCCTGGCGACTCTGCCATTCATCCAGCCTGGTCGCACCGAAAAAGCCGTTGCAGCCGAATTGGTTTCCAACCTGCTGCGCCTGGGCAGCGAACCCGCTTTGCCCTTTTTCCCCATCGTATCCGGTGGGCCCAACAGCGCCAACCCTCATGCCGTTCCTGGGGAACGCGAGCTGGCCCCCGGCGATTTGTTGGTCATCGATTGGGGCGCCGCCTATGAGAGTTACTTTTCCGACCTCACCCGAACTTTTTCCATCGGCCCGGTGGAAGATGAATATCGCCATATCGCCGCCCTGGTACTGCAAGCCAATGCGGCTGGGCGTGCCGCTGGAAAGCCAGGCATCCCTGCCGGTGATGTAGATCGCGCCGCCCGCGCGGTGATTACCTCAGCCGGTTACGGCGAGTTCTTCACCCACCGCACCGGGCACGGCCTGGGACGCGAAGGCCACGAGCCCCCCTACATGTACGCGGAAAATACCCTCATCCTTCAACCTGGAATGACTTACACCGTCGAGCCCGGCATCTACCTGCCTGGCCGCGGCGGGGTGCGCATCGAAGACAATATCGTGGTCACCGATGCCGGTTGTATAACGCTGTCCGATCTGCCTCGTGAACTGATCGAGTTGTAGGCATGACCCGAGATCTGCTCTTAATGGTGATCTCCCTTTTCGCCTGGGGAGTGGGCGAAGGCATGTTCACGTACTTCCAGGCCATTTACCTGCAAGAGTGGGGCGCTGACCCCCTGCAAATTGGGATCATCTTTGGCGCGTTAGGCATCTCCATGGCCGTGGCCCAGGCCCCTGCCGGGTACCTTTCGGATAAAGTCGGCTCGCGCCCGGTCATGTGGGCATCCTGGCTGCTTGGCACTTCTGCTGCCATCGTCATGGCCCTGGCCGGCTCGCTGCCGGTTTTCATCGTCGGCATTCTCCTTTACGGACTGACTTCCTTTGTCATCGCGCCGATGAATTCCTACATCACCAGCGTGCGCGGCACATGGTCGGTGGAACGCGCCCTGACCGTGCCCAGTTCCATTTTCAACGCAGGCATGGTCATTGGCCCCATCCTGGGCGGTCTCATCGGCGAAAGCTTGGGCATTCGCCGCATTTACATGATCAGCGCCATCCTATTCGTGGTTTCCACGGCCATCATTCTCTTCGCCCGCAAGCCCCCCGTGGAGGAACACCACAGCCCCA
>CAYOHX010000294.1:0-4148 GCA_964403875.1 uncultured Anaerolinea sp.
CCCATACGAAAGAGCGAGGCTTTTGCAAAAGTCAAGTGACTTTGGAAAAGCCATAAGGGGTTCAGTGCTGGGACTTGATAAAGGCCAATCCTTATGGTAAAGTGAACCTCCGGCGCACGGGACGCCGAAATTATCGATAAGGGTTGATGGCTTGAAAAAGAAAAAATTCTATCTGGTCTCGCTGGGCTGCGCCAAGAATACGGTCGATTCGCATTCGATGGCTTCATTGCTGGACGAAGCCGGGTATGCATCGACGGACCGGCGCGGTGACGCGGATTTGCTGATTGTGAATACGTGCGGGTTCATTGGCCCAGCCAAGCAGGAGTCACTGGACACCTTGCGCGATTTGGCCAGGCGAAAGAAAAAAGGGCAGATGCTGGTGGCGGCTGGCTGTTTGACCGAGCGCTACCGTGAAAAAGTTGCCGAAGAAGTTCCCGGCATCGATGCGATTTTGGGCACGCGGCGCTGGATGGATATTGTCGGGCTGGTGCAGGATTTGCGCCCCGATCAGCGGTATCCACAGCCACTCTACCACCTGCCAGAAGAGGCCAAGACCGTGGGAACGGATGAACGCGGGGTGCTGCGGGCAGCCGTTCAGGGTAGCAGCGCTTACCTGAAAATTGCCGACGGGTGTCGCCGGCCTTGCGCTTTTTGCGCCATTCCGCTCATCAAGGGCACGGCGGTGAGCCGCCCGCCCGAGGCAATATGGGCCGAAGCGCGAACGCTGCAGGACGCGGGCGTGCAAGAGCTGATTTTAATTGCCCAGGACACCACCGATTACGGGCATGATTTAGGCATGAAGGATGGGTTGTCGCAACTGCTGGATGGGTTGAGCCGTTCCGCGCCTCAGATACCGTGGATTCGGGTGATGTACGCCTATCCGGGCTATGTGACCGATCGGATGATCGAGGTGATGGCAACCAACTCGCAGGTGCTGCGATATCTGGATATGCCGCTACAACATGCTCACCCAGAGACGCTCAAACGGATGCGGCGTCCGGCCAACATGGACTGGGTGCGGGGCACGTTGGCGAAAATGCGCGGAGCCATGCCTGACCTGGCATTGAGAACGACTTTCATTGTTGGTTATCCGGGCGAAACCGAAGAAGAGTTCCAGGCGCTGCTCGATTTTGTGAACGAGACAGGCTTTGACCACGTGGGAATCTTTCCGTTCTCATTTGAACCTGGCACCGCCAGCGAGCCGTTGGGCGACCCCATTCCCCAAGAAGTGAAAGAAGAGCGGGTTCAGCGGTTGGCGGAGGTTCAAGAGCGGATTTCGCTGGCTCGCAACCAAAAGCAGGTGGGCCAGACGCAAATGGTGCTCATCGAAGGTTACGCGGACGGAATTTCGGTGGGACGGGCGTTTCACGACGCGCCGGAGATCGATGGGATGGTGTTCATTGAAGGCGAGGCCGCGCTGGGCGAGATCGTACCGGTGCAGATTACTGGGGCGATGACCCACGATTTGAGTGGCCGCCTGGTTGCCTGAAAAAGTCCCTGCTTTTTTTCTGCCGGTTTTTCACGAATCCAGTTACACTTAAGTATATTGGGTTTGGGGATGGGGCTTTGCTTGTAAGAATCCCAAACTGTAAATTAACGCAACCTTATTGAGCGCGATTTGGGATGATATGAACAAAATTCGCAGTACGATTGCCTTGCGGTTAACTGTATGGCTGCTTTTGTTGTCATTGCTGCCATTCTTTGTGATGGTGATTTTTATTGAGCGAAACGTGCCGCTCATGTTTAATAAATTGATGACTGCGCAAGAGCGAGCCCATGCGACCGCGTTGGCGCTGATGGAAGCCGACAAGCAAGGTGTTGAGGGCTTGAGAGAGTATTTGGAACTTTTTGAGTATACGGGTGACACGTATGCCTTTGTTTTGGATGAACAGGGCAGGTATCTTTATCACCCTGACCCAAGCAAGGTGGGGCAGCAAGCCGCGGTGGATTTCTCCGCGGAGACCATACAGATGGTTTTGTCTTCGGAAGCGGGTGAATTGGAAGATGCGCGGACAAGCGCCATGTTTGGGTATCACGCTCTTCAAAACGGTGGCGCGGTGGTCGTTGCGATGGAGGCGACCATTATGCGCCGCGAGTTGGAAAACTTGCAACGAGGATCGTTTATCCAACTGGCTGCCAGCCTGCTGCTCATTGCCCTTGGGGGCGGGGCGGCAATTTGGATTACGGTGGGGCAGCCTTTGCGCAAACTGACCCGAGCCGCGGAGCAATTCGCCAAGGGTAACTTGAACGCGCAAGTGGAACCCGAAGACATGGAAGACGAGTTGGCGATGTTGGGCAGCACCTTCAATCAGATGACGGTCACCATGCGCAGCCTGGTTTCGGGTTTGGAAACCAATGTGGCTGAGCTTGTTCAAACGACGACCGCCCTGGAGGTGAGTGAGCGGCGCTTCAGAATGATCTTTAACTCGGTGAACGACGCGATTTCGCTGCGAGAGATCGATACCGGGCGGATTATTGAAGCGAATGACCGGATGTGCGAGATGTACGGGTATACGCGCGAGGAGCTTGCCCAATCGAAAATTGGCGACCTCAGTTCTGGCGAGGGGCCGTATACGAGCGAAGCGGGATGGAACTGGATCCACAAGGCGGCTACCGAGGGCCCACAGAGTCATGGCTGGCAGGGTCGCCGCAAAGATGGAAGCCTGTTTTGGGTGGAGATCAACTTAACCCGCGTGCGGGTAGGTGAAGATGACCGGATTCTGGTTGTGGCGCGGGATGTGACAGAGCGCAAGGAAGCTGAGCAGAAGATCCAAGAGATGAATGCGCAGTTGGAACGGCGCGTTCAGGAACGCACAGCGGAGCTGCTGGCCGCGAATCAGGAGTTGGAGGCTTTCACCTATTCCGTTTCGCACGATTTGCGCGCCCCGCTGCGCGCTATGGATGGGTTCTCCAGGATTCTGCTGGAAGATTATGGAACCGAAGCGCCTGAAGAGGCAGTGAATTACCTGAAATCGATCCGGCGGAACGCTCAGCACATGGGGCGACTGATCGATGATCTGTTGGCTTTGTCGCGGCTGGGACGAAAACCATTGAACAAGCAGTGGTTGGACGTACGAGAGATTGTCGATCGGGCTCTGGCAATGCTGGCGGATGACCGCGCCGGGCGAGAACTTGACTTGAGGGTGGGTGAATTGGGTAAATGTCGGGGGGATGAGCTGCTTCTGCAGCAAGTGTGGGTGAACTTGCTTTCGAATGCGATCAAGTTTACTCGCGGAGGCAGCCCAGCGGTGGTCGAAGCCGGGGTTTTGTTTAATGAAAATGGCCGCGAGGTTTATTACGTCCGTGATAACGGTGTGGGATTCAATATGACTTATGCGGATAAGCTGTTTGGGGTTTTCCAACGCCTGCACCGGAATGAAGACTTTGAGGGCACGGGTGTGGGGCTGGCGATCGTCAAACGCATTGTTCAACGGCACGGCGGAGAAATTTGGGCCGAATCAGAACCCGGAAAGGGCGCCACGTTTTATTTTACGCTGTGAGAAAGGTCTCATTAAGCCGCGCGGGCCAGGGCGGTGAGGGCCAGGACAATGATGGAGAGGAGAACGTTGGTGACCAACAAGGCTCGTTCGCGGCGCTCGAGGGAGGCCGCGCGGCGCTCGTCCATCGGCTTGCCTGCCGACCGCAGCAAAGCCGCCCGACGCAGGGCGGGCAGGAGTCCCCAGGTGCTGTAGGCGGCTGCGGCAATCATGATGCCAATGACCGCATGTTTGGCGAAAATCGCGACTGCCCAGGGTGAGTCGATCGAAAGGAAGCCTTCATAGCTGGGATGAGCGCTCATTTGGAACATGCCGGTGCCGGTTAGAACGGCCAGACTGAGCCAACCCAGGGTTTGGAGCTGCTGCTGAAGCCTGCCCAACAGGGCTGAATAGGCTGGGGCTTCGAGCACGCGCCGTGCCGCCGGAATGACCAGCAGGGCCAGGGTGAACAGTCCGCCCAACCAGGCCACGGTGGCCAGCATGTGCAGCCAGTACGCGAAAGCTAAGGCGATGGGAGGCGTCTCGCTCATGCGGAGTGCGGATTAAGGCGTTGGCTCGGCTGTGGGCGGCTCGGCTGTGGGCGGTTCGGCCGTAGGTGGCTCGGGCGTGGGTCCTTCGGTGACCACGGGCGTTTCGGGGGTGGGGCCAAGC
>CAYOHX010000295.1:0-219 GCA_964403875.1 uncultured Anaerolinea sp.
TTGCGCCGCATTGCCCGCCAGCCTTGGCCAGCAGCCGAGGCATCGCGTTGGGTCAGCCTTTTGTATTGCGCTTCGGTGAGTGAACCCTTTCCGCGGGTTGAGACGTAGACAGTCTCTCCACCCAGGCGGACGAGTTCCTCGACCATGTGGGGCTTTCCAGCCCCACGTCGAAGCGGCTCATCGCGCACCACCAGCTTGGGATCGACCACCATCTCTCGC
>CAYOHX010000295.1:229-4132 GCA_964403875.1 uncultured Anaerolinea sp.
AGGAACGTTGTTGATTGAGTCAGAACTACTACGCTGAAAACCAAGGA
The DNA here is from genome assembly GCA_964403875.1 of uncultured Anaerolinea sp. Lineage (GTDB taxonomy): Bacteria > Chloroflexota > Anaerolineae > Anaerolineales > Anaerolineaceae > Anaerolinea. The sequence continues at coordinate 277 of CAYOHX010000295.1, forward strand.
TATGAGATCTGAATTCCGCTTCCGTGGAAGGCTGCGGGTTGTCGCCGCCCTGGTATGGCTGATGGCATCTCACCTGGGAGCCAACGCTGAGATGTTCCTAAGCAACCTCGGCAACCGCTTTGACGCATCGGGAAGCATTGGCGACATTCATGGGTGTCGCTGCCGACGCGGACGGGATGCAAAACTGGTGAAAACGAACTGATCGGGGGGGGCTTGCGTTGGCCGACAGCAAAAAGGCCGGTGGAGTTTTCCACCGGCCGGGGATCGGAACGGGTGTTGGATCAGGGTTCCTGGATTTGGTCTTTCATCCGGAAACTCTTGCCCTCAATGGTGACGGTTTCCGCGTGATGCAGGAGTCGGTCCAGCACTGCAGAGGTGAGTGTTGCATCGTTGTTGAAAACCTTGGCCCAATGCTTGTAGGCCTGATTGGTGGTGACGATGGTGGATCCGGTTTCGTACCGCTGGCTGAAGACCTGGAAGAGCAAGTCAGCCCCGGTTTTGTCGATGGGCAGGTAGCCGAGTTCATCCACTAGCACCAGGCTGGGGCTGGTGTATTTCTTGAGTTCGGCTTTAAGGCGCTGAGCGGCTTGCGCCGCCGACAGAGTGTTCACGATATCGATGGCCGTGGTGAAGAGCACGGTGTGTCCCGCCAAACAGGCCTCGTAAGCCAAGGCGGTCGCCAAGTGGGTCTTGCCGAGGCCGGCGCCCCCCATGAAGATGACGTTCGCTTGGTCCTTCAGGAAGGAGAGGCGGAAGAGGTTCTGGACATGAGCGCGGTTGATCTTCTTTGGCCAGGCCCAGTTGAACTGTTCGAGCGTTTTGACCACCGGGAAGCGCGCCGCTTGGAGTCGGCGCTGGGTGGCCCGGTCTTTTCGCTGGAGCGCTTCGCCTTCGGTCAGACGGCTTAGGAAGTCCAGGGGTGTCCAGTTTTTCTCCACCGCCTCCTTGGCCAGAGATTGGTGGTGTTCTTCAAAGTAGGGCAGTTTCAGGTACCGGAGATGGGTCAGGAGTTGCTCGTCTTTCATACAGGAGTTGAGGAGTCGGGATAGTGTTTGGGGTCGTATAGGGATAGATCGGGAGCGGGTAATTCCAGCTCCAGCAGGTCGGCTTGGCGGGTCAGATGCAAGGCACCGGGTTCTGAGGGCGGATGTTGACGCTGCTGAAGCAGGTTGGTGATGTATTCGCAGGAGAAAGCCTGATAAGTGAAGGCATCCTCCAAAGCCCGGGCGACCGCTTCGGTGCCGTAGAGTTCGCTTAAGGCAACGATCTTCTGGACGTGATGTTTGGGATTGAGCCGCCGTTGCTCGAGTTGCCGGTAATAGTCGTGTGCCTTGGGGCAAAGGGCCAGGAAGCGCAGAAAGAGCTTTTGCTCGCGTGCTTTGTGGCGGTGCACGAGCAGAGGTGCCACATGGTCGGGCAACTCGTAATCCTGGTTGCGGTCATAGCGGCGCACATGCTCAGCGACCAGTTTCTCCTGGTCATAGACCAAAAGCCGGTCAGCAAAGCGTTTGAGGGTGAGTTGGCTGGAGGCGTAATGGCAGGGCACGGAGTAACGGTTACCATCGACCTTGATGCGGAACTGGCTGGTGACCCGGACCGTTTGCACAACTGCCGCTTCGTAAGGCAGTGGATGCAGCGGCAGGAGTTTTTCCTGCACGAAGAGTTCCTGGGGTATTTGGCGGGTTTGAGCATGGACGCGCACGTTGGCAACCGTGTCGAGCCAGTAGCGCGCCGCCGGATTAACGAGGGCAAAGTCCGGCAGTTCCAAGCCACGAAGGAAGTTCTTTTTGACATAGCCCACACCATTTTCGACGCGTCCCTTTTCCTGTGGTTGGCCGACGCCGCAAGCGCGGATTTGGAATCCGTGGTGATTGGCAAAATCCAGGTAGCGCGGGTTGAACACGATGGAACCACCCGCCCGGCTTAAGACCGCGACCTTGCAGTTGTCGACCCAGATCTGGCGAGCCACCCCGCCGAAGTATTCGAAAGCGCGCTGGTGGCAAAACAGGAAATGTTCGAGGGTTTCGGCGAGCGTGAACTCCAGATACATCTTGCGGCTGAAAGCCAGCACCATGATGAAGAAAGAGAGCCGCCGCCGGGTGTTGCCCACCGGAACCGAGCCGGCGCACCCCCAATCGACTTGCGCGCATTCTCCGGGCTCGAAGTGGAGGGTGAGGAAAGCGGGCCGGGGTTTGGGGCGCACCTGTTTTACAAAGGCTCTGAGAATGGAGTAACGGCCCTGGTAGCCCTGTTCTTGGAGCCGCTGCCAGATCTGCTGCGCCGAGTAATCGTGCTGTTCCAATAACGCAACGATCTGGCCCTTGAACGGGTCGAGCTTACTGGCGCGTTTGGGCAGCGGCGCTCGCTGGTAGCTCTGCCGCCGGGCCCATTTGCGTACCGTGTTCAAGCCCACCTTGAGTTGGCGGGCAATCTGCCGCAAGCCCAGCCGTTTTTCTGTGAACAAGTGCCGGATCTGGCAATAGGTCTGGTAATCAATCACGGCTGACCTCCCACGGCCCGGCGCAACAGTTCCCCAACACTGAGAAGACCGGAACGTGCCGACGAGCCTGGCTCCAGGCTCAATACCTGGTAGAGAGGCTTTTCGTAAGCAATCAGCCCGACTCCAATCAACTGCTGCCGACTGGCGTGAAGCAGTAGCGAATCCATTTTTAACCGTCGCATCAGAGAGGCGTCCGAGTAGTAACTGAGACCTTGGGCGTCGGCCACGCTGGTCAGGAACAGGTAGAGAGCCCAGGCTGGATGGTCACACCGCAGGAAATAATCCTCCCGCACCAGACGGTGATCGATCCAACTGAACTGCGGCGGCACTTTGCGGAGCCGCTCCGGATTGAGGACACGTTTTTTCATGCACTAACCTTTCGAAGTTCATTGCGGGCACCATGCCCAGAATGTCGTGTCCTTTGATTAACAGGCGCCGGGTGCTGGCCGCGATGTCGTCTGGTAAGGTACTGCCTACGAACATCGAGATAAGCCCCACCAACAGAGGAGCTTGCATCGCGCAGAGGTCTTGCAAGGTACGACTTGGAGAGTCTGATGCAATCTCCTGTGGCACAGGCATTTGTTTGGAGAAGCCGTCTTGTAAGGTACGACGGAGGTAGCGGGTGGTGTTCTTCCAGTAGCCTGGATGCGCTTTCTGCCAGTTGCGGACGCGCTCAGCATTCTTGGCGTCGCGGAAGTAGTCCTGATTTTCAGGTTTGGCGAGCCAGGCTTGCATGAGCTGCCGCTTCCTGGCCTTGCGGCACTCGGGTTTTGAACAGTACCGCTGGCGCTGAGGACTGCGGAAATCGGGAAGAAAAAGTTCCTTACAGTGCAGGCATTTACGTCGGCTTCGCGGCAGCTTCATCGGTTCCAAACCCAAAAGGAACCAGTATTTGGAAATGCCGGGAGTTGCCGGAAGAAAATCCCGCAGGAAGAAAACTCAGTCCCGAGAAGAAGGAAGAATAAATCTCAGCAAATCCCTCGAAGAAAAACCACCGGAAGAAGATCCCGTTTCAAATCACCAGTTTTGCATCCATTTCACTTCGCCACTGACAGTAGGGCACGACTTCCATGTCGTCCCCAATAGGCCTTGGGTCTGGTTGTGAGGCGTAAGTGGGCTGAGTGATAGAATCCTGTTAGGATTCGGAAGACAGCAGGCCCCCACGTAGCGCAGGCGTCCTTGCCGGCGAGTTCTGGCAGCGTCTCGCTGCCGATTGGGAAACCGCGTGTGACCAGTTGGGAACCGGGGCGAGGACGCCCCTTGAACCCGCCGCCGGGACGGCCGCGTTACGCCAGAACACAGCTGCGGAAACCCCAGCGGCAACACAACGTAAAACCGACGTCTAGCGAAAGAGAA
>CAYOHX010000296.1:0-4051 GCA_964403875.1 uncultured Anaerolinea sp.
CCGCCTAAAACGCGGTGATATCGGCGGGCTGGAAGTACTCGTTGCTCGCTATCAATCTACGGCAGTCCAGACTGCTTTTCTGGTCACCCAAGACCTGGCACTGGCGGAGGATGTCGTGCAGGATGTGTTTGTGAACCTCTTTCGACGCATCCGGCGCTTCGATGTGAACCGTCAATTCAAGCCTTACCTAATGAAAAGTGTGGTCAATGCCGCCCTGGATGCCGTGGAAAAAGAAGCAAAGTGGGTGCATTCGGTGATGGACGATGATACCTGCAACCTGGAAGAGTTGATCGTGAAGGCGACCTCGGTCGAAGATCAAGTTGAGTTTGCCCAGCTGCGTGGTGAAATCGATACAGCGATAGCTGCTTTACCTGCCCGTTAGCGCGCTACCATTGTCCAAAGGTATTTCTTGCAGATGAGCGAGAAGGAAATGGCTGAAGCGCTGGAAACCGCACCCGGCACAATCAAGTGGCTGTTGAACGCCGCCCGCACCCGCCTACAAACCCTGCTCGGCTCAGAAAGGAGCGCGGAATGAACCCGAAAGATACCGCCCGCGTATTACAAGCCGTAGCCCGGGAACACGTCCCGGCAGACATCAACCTGATGCCTGGCATCCTGTCAAAGGTCGAGAAAGGGAACAGGTCGATCATGAAAGCGAAAACATCATCGTTCGCTGGGTTACGACCGGTATGGACGGTCGCCCTCATCATTATCTCGCTCATCGTCAACAGCACGCTAGTTATTGGGCCTCAGCGGGTTTATGCAGAATTCAGGAAGCTCTTTGGATATCTACCAGGGGCAGGGTTCGTCAACCTGGAGCAGGTACGTGTATTGGAAAACAGTGCCACCCAACGGCACGGGGATCGTGAGCTGACTGTCGTACGTGGGCTGGTGAATGAATACAGGACAGAGGTGTGGCTGGAGTTCAGCGATGAAGCCCGGCCGGTAGACGATGCCTGGCTGGAAACCGAGGATGGGCAACGCTTCGAGCTGGTCAACTGGAGCTATTCTCCGGATGAACCAGGTACGCGCGGTGTAGCCGCCACCTTCCCACCTCTGCCGCGTGATATGAACCAGGTTACGCTGGCGCTACCCGAAGGCTGGCGCATCCCGCTCCATTGGATCCCGGGCAGTGAGAGCAACCTGACGCCGGTGAATATCGTCCCTGCGCCAACATTGCCAGCGGAAGAGAATGCTACAAATACTCCTGCAGTTCCTCCCGCTACACCAGCGCATTGTGCTGAAACCCTGCAAATCCAGTTTTGTATACAGGCTGCTGTCCGGGCGGAAGCAGAGATGCAAGTATTGGTCGAAGCAGTTCCCAACGGGCAATACACCCCTGGCAGCAGTTTCAGCCTGTCTATGTTCGATGTGCCAGGCGAGATCGGGCAACTGTATTTATCCGATGCAAGCGGTCAGAATTACCCGGTTGATGTTAACTTCATTCAGGCTGGCGGCGATCCGGTTGGGCGTACGTCCACGCTGCACTTCCCTGGAGCGCAAGACGTGCAGGGTACTCTGAGCCTGCACATACCTGCCCTGCTGGTTTCCATTCCACTTTCCGATGCAATCAGCATCGATCTTGGTGAAAACCCGCAGCCAGGGCAGGTACTAGCTCTCGATCAGTTCGTTAATGCGGGCGGTTTATTCGTGCATTTCAGCCGGGCAACCCTGGAAGGCGATGGGAGCACCACATTGCGCTTGAAGGTCATTTCCGATCCGCTCGACAATCGCGCCATCTTGCGTCCCTACAACCTTGAGTCGGGGAGGCCCGATGGTATCCATGATCGGTATGGGGCAGGGAGTGGACAGAACAACCTCTCACTATCCGTCGAATTGCTCCAGCCGGACGGATTGAGAACAGGTATCTTGCGTATTCCCATCGTGGGTGCAACCCTCAAAGTTCTTGAACCATTCACCCTGACCTTCGAAGCTCCGACTGGCCAGCCAGAGTCCACGCCCGCGCCACATGTGATTGATGGAAGCTCCTTCGAGCCGTTGCCCATAGGTGAGCCGCTGCCTATGGATACTTTCCAATACACGGGCCGTGCGCTTCAAACAGGTGATCTACTGGCGATTACTTTGGATGACTCGCAGAGCATACTCTACGCTGCTTCTCCTGCTTCTGGCTTTACCCCAGAGAAAGTGGCGGTATTGCCTGGGCAGGTGTTGGATGTGTACCCGCATCCCGACCACCAGGGCATTGACTACATCACCGGCGAACACGATAAAGAGTCGGGAAACACCATCTACAGGCAGCTTTATACCTTCCGTTTTGGCGACCCTTCGCCTCGCCTGTTAATCGGACAGTTCGAGCGCAGCGCCTTCGGCTTTGATTGGTCTTATGATAGCCGCTACCTGGCTTACCTGGCAACGAGAGACCAATCCGGACAGGATTATCAGCGCTTCGTACGCCTGATCGACCTGAGCTGCCGAACCTCCGGCGAATGCAGTCCCTTCACAGCCGAAACCGGGCAACAAGACTTGTATTTCCTTGAATGGTCGCCGGTCGATTACCGCATGTCTTTGGTCGGTTCACCACAAGATCAGCAATTCGGCGCTGGCGATATCTTCTTGCTCAGCCTGGAGGCAGAAACCAGCCAGACTACGTTGACGAACCTGACCCAATCGTCGACGATCGACGATTGGGCCCCCGCCCAATGGACTTCCGAGGGCAATACGTTACTATACGCCTGTGGGACAGAGGCAACCAAAGTGAACGAATATTCCCTGTGCCGCAACGATTTAATACCCGACAGTGACGAAGTGATCGTCCCGCTGCTGCCGTGGAATATGTACTCCTTTCATCTGGCTGCCGATCGCTGGCTGGTTGATCGCGCTCCGGTCATGATCAATGGGGTTTATAGTCTACGCACTTATGATGTGGAGAGCGGCAAAACTGATACGCTTCTGGAATGGCCAGCGATGGGCAAATACTGGGTAGAGACGTCCGTTTCGCCCGACGGCTCTTGGGTAGCAACAATCATCACCGACCTGGGTGGGCTGATCGTGCTCAATTTGGAAACTCATGAGAGCAAACTGGTATTACCTGTTGCGTTCGGTGCATTCTACGTGGCATGGGTGAAATGAAAGGATCTATGATTCTCTCGCTCCCATTTCATCTGCTGTTCTGAAGCACAACCGGAATGGATCAAAAGGTAGCGCGCAATCTTTCTGAATTCAATCGCCTCGTCCTGGCCTGTCAGGACGAGGCGTATACCCTAGCTTGTTATTTCTTAACCAGTGACGCCCAAGCGGAAGCTGCGATGGAGGAAGCAATCCAGATAGCTTTCAGGTGCTTTTCGTCCGATCAGGTAGACTGCCGGCTGCTGATCTTGAAGCTGGTCGTGGAACAATGTCGAAGGCAGAATCCGACTCCTTGGAGTGCAGCAAAATCGGAAGTTTGGCACAATCTGCGTTTTGTTTCAGAACAAGAGCGCATGGTTTTGGTGCTTATTGATGTTTTGGGATTAAGTTATTCCGAGGTCGCTGATGTTATGGGACAATCGGTGAAAGAAATAGGGTGGTTGTTGTGCCAGGCGCGCCGGCAATTTGTGAAGGTAAAGGGGAATTTCTAATCCACTGCCTCCACTGGCCGGAATTTGCACCCAATACTCGAAGGCTTCAACATTGTCCACGAAAGCCTTTCCACGGTCTCCCACCACACGCCTGGAATTTCCGTCCAGCTTGCGCCAACCACGTTGCTGGCAATGTCAGGGTCAGGAGCCGTGACCTTCGCCACAAAGCTATCCGGCGCAAGGGCTACGTAGGTATAGAGCACCGAATAAAAAGGCCCCAGAATTGCCAGGGATGCAAACATACCGACACCACAGGTTAGCTTTAGTTCCTTTGCTGCGTCAACGCGATCCTGCACAAACTCAAAATAAGTCATGTCTTGAGGAACTTGAGGGACCGACATCGGCTGGTTGCCTTTGTACCCAATATACAGGCAGGTAAGTATAATGACCAAAATAATGACCAGGGAAATGGCCTTGTTAATCATTCCAAAAAGAAGCCCGATTAGTTTCATTTTTCATCCTTGTATTCTTCA
>CAYOHX010000297.1:0-4047 GCA_964403875.1 uncultured Anaerolinea sp.
CATACGAAAGAGCGAGGCTTTTGCAAAAGTCAAGTGACTTTGGAAAAGCCATAGGGGGCTCTCTGGGCGCTGCTGGGGCAAGCCCTGTGACCCAGGTCAAATCTATTCCTGGAGTCGCTTCCCCAGAGTTGCCAGGTAGATCACGAATTGTTCGACACCATCCAAACCCAACACCTCGTTGATGAATTCGTCGGTGAAAGCCGCGATGGCACACGTGCCGCACCCAATGGCCTCGCCCGCCAAATACAGGTTCTGGCAGACGTGCCCCGCATCCAGGTGCAGATAGCGCAGACCTCGCTCCACATACCGCCAGGCCATCCGTTCGGTGACCGCCACCCAGATGAAGGTCACCGCGCTGTTGGTGATTTGCTCTTGCTGCAAGCAAGCGCCGCGAATCTGCTCGGCAATGTCTTCCGGCGCGTGCAAATCCAGCAGCGCGTTTTGCGTGGCAACATAGCGGTACAGGCCCGGGGCCAACCCGTCCACCTTGTTCACCAACAAATAGGTTTCGAAGGCATGGCGCGCCCCCGCCGAAGGCACCGGGCGCAGGGTGACGGGGCGGCGCGTGATGCGCTGTACGCCCTGGGTGAGCCACAGCAAGGCAGTCAATTCCTCCAGTGTCAAAGGCTGGTCGCTGTAATGCCGAGACGTTCGGCGTTGCTCCATGACCTGGCGCAAATCGGCAGCAGGAAAGGGCAGTTCCGCCGGAGCGGGCAGCGTAATCAACACGGCGCCTTCAGGCACGGGCAGTTCAACAGGCGGCTGCGGTTCGCCATTTTCCTGGGGCGTGGGCGTCGTTACCTGACCATACCGCGTCTGAAGCAGCGCTTCCGCAAAGATCGGTTTCATCGTTTACCTCCCAAAGAACAGGTTCAGATGCGCAAACGGGCGCGCGCCAGTCGCAAGACGCGCCCAACTTCATCGACTTTCAACAAGAGCATCAGGCCGCCATAGACTGAGCCACCCACGACCACCCCAACGAGCGTGACCAGCCAGGGCGCCAGGCCTTGCGACAACTGGATCCAGGTCCACAAAGCCGCCCCCATGACCAGCGTGGCCAGCCCGCCCCGCCACACAGCCGATCCGATCCGGCGTCCTTCCAATCCGCCCAGCCGCCGGCGCAGAAAGAAAAGCAGGGCCAGGCTTTCCAGAGCCGTGGCCAGCGAGTTTGCCAGCGCAACCCCGCCCAACGGCATCCAACCAGCTTGTTGAAAAAGAACCGTGAAGGCGATGCTCATAAGAATATTGAGCAGCATCGCCACGCTGGTCACCGCCACCGGGGTGCGCGTATCATGCAAAGCAAAGAAAGCCCGGCTGAGTATTTCAACCAGGCAGTGTCCCACCAACCCGGCAGAATACCACAGCAAGGCCCAGGCCGTCATCAGCGTCGATTCATGCGTGAAGGCCCCCCGCTCGAGCAGGAAGGTGACCAGAGGGATGCGCAACAGAATCAAGCCGAGGGAAGCAGGCAAGGCTAACAAAAGGATACCGCGCAGTGAAGCAGCCAACGAGGCGCGCATCTCTTCGGGCTTACCGCGCGCCACCTGGGCCGAGAACGTGGGCATGGCCGCGGTAGCCACCGATTGGGCCAGGGCTGCCTGAGGCATGAGCATGAGGATGAACCCCCAGTTTATCGCCGAAAGGCTTCCCGGCTGCAAATACGAGGCAATGAGGGTGTTGATCCAGAAGTTCAGATTGACCACACCCACACCCAACAGCCGTGGCCCCATCAGCAAGAACACCTGGCGCACATCGGGAATATGCAATCCCAGGGTGGGGGTATAGCGGCGGCCCGGCAGACGCAGCAAGGCCGGAATCTGAATCACCAAATGTAGCAGCGCGCCAATCAATACACCCCAGGCCAGTCCGTCGATGCCCAAGCGCGGCACCAGGAAGAGTCCTCCAAAGATCAGGCCAATGGGATACATCGAAGGGGCCAGCGCCGGGAAGAGGAAAGACTGGTGGGCATTGAGAACGCCCATGATCAACCCGCTGAGGCCAAAAATCACCGCGGCGGGCATTTGAATGCGCAAGAGGCGCGCCGTGAGCTCGATCTGTTGGGGGTCTTTGAAACCACGAGCCAGCAAACTGGTGACCACCCACGGCGCAAACACAGCCACTGCCAGGCTGATAAAGATGAGCGCCAACAGGACCAGATTGGTAACTCCCGAGGCGAGCCGCCAGGCATCTTCGCGTTTCTCCTGGGTGAGCAGGGTGACAAACATGGGCACAAAGGCAGACGCCAACGCCCCGCCCGCCACCAGGTTGAAGATGGTATCACTGACCCGGTTGGCTGCCAAAAAAGAATCCATCTGAGCCGAGGCTCCAAATGCGTCGGCAGCCAACAGGTTATACAGCAGGCTGACCAGCTTGCTGATGACAAAAGCGGCCATGACCGTGCCGGCTGCCCGGACGATCTGGCGGTTCGCGGTGGAAGGGGTTGGAATGTCGCTCATATTGAGAAAATGATTCTACCACCCAATGAACGTGTATAATCTATAGATACAATGGTTCTCCAGGATTTGCCGTAATCGATCCCGCGTTTTGGGATTTGAAGGCAGCTTCGCCGTGGAAACGAGAATATGGTGAAACACATGAAGAAAAAGAAACACGAAAATATGGCTGCTGAAGCTGAAACTCCGCTTTCAACGATAGCCGAAGCACCCCAACCCGAACCCGAAAAACTCGGGGAGCACAACCCATCCGGCGCGCTTGCCGCCGAAGAATCCGCTCCTGTCGAACCCACGCCCAGCGAAACACCGGCCCCCGAGCCCGTGGAGAGGATGGACCTGTCTGCCGTCGTGGAGCCGGCTGCCGAAGAGGCCTTTGGGCTGCCCGGCGGCGAGCCGCCCGCCCCGCCCGCCAACGAACAACTCGCCGCGCCACGCAAGCCCATCAATCCGTGGCTTCCCGCCGCAATCATGGCGGCCATCGCGCTGTTTCTCTCGGTGTGTTTGTCGTTGGCCATTTTAGGCGCAGCCAATGGCGGCCTGCGGTACGGCTCTCGCGATGGGTTGATGCTGCTGCAAAGCCAGGTAGACGGATTGAGCCAACGGATGCAGGCACATGAAAAAACGGTCGCGGATCTGCAATCCCGTTTGAACCAGTTGCAGGAACTGGATCCCCGCATCGGTTCGTTGGAGCAGGAAAGCGCGGCTTTGAATCAAGACCTTGAGACGCTCAGCACCGAACTTCAGAAAACCAGCCAAGATGTCCAGGCAGTCCAATCAGCGCTGGAAACAATGTCCCAGAGCAGCCGTGACTTTCAGACCTTCCTGCAAGGTCTCTCTGAGCTGCTTTCAGGCTTGCAAACCACCCAGGAGCCCACCCCATGAACGACATCCCTCCCAGCCGCAAATTCTCCATCTGGCGCTTTTTGCTGCGTTTTGTGTTTGTCATGATCCTGCTGGCGCTGATCGTAGTCGGAGCGTATTTTGCTCTGCCGTACTTGTACCGCGAGTTGATGACACCCGTTCAGGATACCTCTACCCGTCTGAGTGGGCTCGAAGAGCGAGTCCAGGATGAGCAAACCCGCCTGGAAGAACAGGTCAATGAAGCCCAGGCGCGCCTGGACGCTCTCCAGGCTACCCTGCAGGTCCAATCGGCGCGGGTGAATTACCTGGAAGCCACCATTACGCCTTACCTCGATGTCATTTCGTACGAGGCTACCCAAATTGGCAAACTACAACTCAATTTGGAAGATTTGGCCGAGCAAAACATGGCCCAGGCTGAACGCCTGGGGCGACTGGAAGAAACCCTGGCCGCCTATGGAGCGCCGGTGGAAACACTGCAACGCGAAACCGTCCTGCTGCGGGCAATGGGCCTGATCACCCGCGCCCAGGTCTACCTGGCGCAAAATAATTTCGGGTTGGCCCTCGAACAAGTAGACCTGGCTCGCCGGGTACTGCGCGCTGGAGAACTGGAAGGAACAGAAGATTGGCTGACTTACCTGGATCAAGCCGCCGGGCACCTGCCAGAATTCCCAATCCTGGCCGCCAGCGAACTGGAGTTGGCCTGGCAGATGATGTCTGCGGATGGTCTGCCATC
>CAYOHX010000298.1:0-3961 GCA_964403875.1 uncultured Anaerolinea sp.
CCCCTACGAAACACCCAATTTCCAACCTTTTCGCCCCATCTCTTGTATGATTCATATATGCACACCACCTCAGACATCTCCCCCGACGACCTCGCCGCCATTCGCCGCCTGAAACAGGGCGACATCGGCGGCCTGGAAACGCTCGTCAGCCGCTACCAGCGTCGGGCTGTGCAGACCGCTTACCTGATCACTCACGATGAGCCTCTGGCCGAAGACGTCGTACAGGACACCTTCGTGCGCTTCTACCAGCGCATCCGCTACTTCGACGAGAGCCGCCCCTTCGGCCCCTACTTCATGCGCAGCGTGGCCAACGCCGCCCTCAACAGCGTCGAAAAGACCAGTCGCTGGGTGCAGCTTGGCCCCGACACGGACTTCCAGGCTCTGACCGATCTCCTGACCACCGCCGAGTCGGTCGAAACCCAGACCGAACGCACCCGGCTGCGGCAAACCGTCGCCGCGGCGCTGGCAGCCTTGCCACCGCGCCAGCGCCTGGTCGTCGTCCAGCGCTACTACCTGGGCATGACGGAAAGCGAAATGGCTGAATCCCTGGAGGCCGCCCCCGGCACAGTCAAATGGCTGCTCAACAATGCTCGCCGCCGACTGCGCGGATTGCTGCGCCTGGAAAGGAGCGTAGAGTGAACCCCCCCCCCGCCTCCCCCCGGGTGGGTGGACGCTCCGCCGGGCGGCGGCCGCCAGGCCGCCTCCCGCCTGCTGCATGAACTCTCCGACGAGCGCGTCCCGCAAGACCTCAACCTCCTGCCCCGCATCCACGCGCAGATCGAGGCCAATCATCGGGTTGCCCGCAAAACCGCCATCCGCGCCGCCGCGCTGCTCCTGACGGTCATCCTGCTGTCTGTCCTCTTCACTCGTCCTGCCGTGGTCTCGGCCCTCAAAGAGATGTTCGGTTTCATCCCTGGCGTGGGCCGCGTCGACCAATCCGCGCCCCTGCGCGTGCTGGCTTACCCCGCCACCTCCACCAGCGGCGACTACACCCTCCGCGTGGAAAGCGCCGTACTGGACTCCAACCGCACGGTCATCGACTACACCATCACCGGAGCATTCCCCACCTGGGACGACCCCGCCCTCAAACCCGAGGTTTGCTCCCTCACGCCTCTCTTGCGCCTGCCAGACAACAGCGAGTTGAGATGGCTCAGTCAAGAATTTGGCCCCGGACCAACCGGCCTCCAACTGCAAGTCATCTACCCCGCCCTGGCTCCCGCCGTTGACAGCGCCGTCCTGGTCTTCCCGTGCCTACCCGAGTTGCCCACCGGCGAAGGCCCCCAAAACTGGGAGTTGCCGCTGGCCTTCGCCCCCGCCCCGCCCGATCTGACCGTTTACCCGGTCATCGACCTGCCCACGAACACCCCCGAGATGGTGGCTGGACAAGGCTGGATGCAGCTCGAATTGCGGGGCGCGGCGGTTCTCGAAGACGGCGCCTACCTCCAGGCGGCGCTGCGCTGGCAAGAGGACCCCTCGATCATCGAAGTCGAAATCTCGCCCGACGCCCTGCGCCTGGTTGACGCCGCCGGGCAAGAAGTCTCCGTCCAGTTCGCCGATCAATTCCCGCCGCCCACCCTGGCCGAAGAGCGCTCGCTGGCCTTGAACCTGCAAACCGGCCCCGTCACCGCGCCCGGCCCCGCCCGCCTGTTCGTCGATTACGTTATCGTCCGCCAGCCTGCCTCGGCCCGCTTCACCTTGGATCCCGGCGCCGACCCGCAGCCTGGCCAAACCTGGCACTTGGATCAGGCCCTGGACGTGAACGGCTATGCGCTGACCGTGCGCTCGGCAGAGTACCTCCAACCCGCGCCAGGCGAGCCCGCCCTGCTCATGCTGAGCCTGGAAGCCGGTCCCGAGGTGTTCCTGGTCACGGCTTTGGACCCCGAGCACGAGACCCTGGGAGCCGGCGGCTCGCCCAACACAGATTACGGTCCCTTCCGCGCTGCCATTCGCTATCCCGATGGTTTCCCTAAGGAGCCCATCCCGATCGAAATTACCACCCTCGCGCTGCGCAGAAGCGGCCCCTGGTCGGTGGAATGGACGCCTCCGGCGACAACACCCGCGCCGGTCGACCCAAACCCCACCCCCGTTGCGCCCGCTCTGCGGTTGGAACAAGGTTTCTGCCCCGAGGAGACTCTCTTGCAACCAGCCCTGACGGCGCCTCCCGCCGAGTTAACGGGCCGCGTAGCCTATATGGAATGGAACGGATACAACGAAACCACCGTCGTCTCCAACCTGGACGGATCCTAACACGTCCTCCTGGGCGACGGCATCTTCCCCAACCTGTCCTCGGACGGTTCGCGGGTGGTCTACACCACCACCGGCGGCAGTCTCTTGCTGCGCAACCTGCCCGAAGGCCCGGAAGTTTCTCTCACCACCAACCCTGACGGCATCTTCGACATCTGGCCCGCCTGGTCGCCGGATGGCAGCCAGATCGCCTTCGATCGGGTGGTGTAACACATCGCCGATGTGTATCTTATCGACCCCGACGGCTCCAACCTGCGCCCGGCGGTGAGCAGCGCGGAGGATGAGCGCCTGCTGGGTTGGTCGCCCGATTCCCGCCTCCTTTACTACCGGGTCACCGTTTCCGACGGGTATCTCGTCCGCGCCCTGGACGTGAACACCGGCGCTGTTCAAGAGATTGGCCGCCTGCCCCAGGGCGCCCAAACCACGGCCCTTTCTCCCGATGGCACGCAGATGCTGTACTTCATGGAACAAGGCACCTACATCGCCGCGCTGGACGGCAGCAACCCACTGCTGATCGTGGCTGCCACGCCGCGCTTCACCAACCAGATCCACCCTTCCTGGAGCCCCGACGGGCGCTGGATTGTGCTCAGCTATTGGGAATCGCCAGACACCGAGATCCCCGGCCTGGCCCTCATCCAGCCGCAATCCTGCCAGGCAGTGCTCCTGCCAAATCACAAAGCCGGTTGGATCTCTTCCTGGGTGCCGTAACTCTCAGGGCAACTGCGAGAAGATGCCCAGCATGATCGGGATATCCATCCCCGCGTGGAACAAAATGGAGCCCCACACGCTGTCGGTCTTCTGCATAATCCATCCCCACACCAGCGCCAGCGGGAAGGTTACCGCCAGGAAAATGAGATTATCGGCAGAATAGGTGACGGTTCCGTGCAGCCCGGTGAACACAAAAGCCACCAGCAAATTGGATAGGAACTTACCAAAGAACGGCTCCAGCTTGCGCAAGAATAAACCACGGAACATGGCCTCTTCCATCGCCGCGTTCGCCAGAACGTAAGCCAGCAGCCAGGGGATCCACGGCATCACCCGCGCCAGGCTCAAATCCTGCGCCTTGAACAAGGTCGCCATGGGAAAGGACCCCGCCGCTGCCAGCAGGAAAGCAATCCCGCCGATGAGGAGCCCCAGCTTCAAATTGCCCTTCTGGATGTAGATCGAGCCCAGGCTGCCCCCTGCCGAACGAGTCAAGAGCAGGATGGTGGCAATGACCACCAAGGCCTCATTGACTTTCATCGTCACCCAGCCCGCGGGAGCCGCGGTGGAGATATTCAAGTATTCAAGTAGATACACCCCAAACACCCATTCCACCAGCACCGCCGCGGACAGGATGAACAGGCCCGCCAACACCGGGAAGAACTTTTGCAGGCGCGCGCTCCTACCACTCAGCACCACCGCTGCCAGCAAAGCGCCCGTCAGCCCAAGCCGCCCGAGGTAATCCAGCCTTCTGTCCTCCAGCATGGGCCGCCACGGGCTGAACACAAGGATGATTAACGACCCAATGCCCAAAAAGACCAGCGCAACGCCGATCCGTTGGGCCCATTCCTGAGCCGATAGACGCTTTCCGTTCATGGAAGTTCCTTCAGACAGGGCGGATACTGCCCCTGCCCATTTCATTATACGTCAGAGATTTCGTCTCTGCGCAAAGGGTGGTTCTCTGGGAGTTGCCGTGGTAGTTGCCGCATTTTGGGGTGTGAGAGCGGCGAAGCCG
>CAYOHX010000299.1:0-3895 GCA_964403875.1 uncultured Anaerolinea sp.
AACAAAGTCACATGTTGAGCGAAAAGACCACTCATGGAGACCGTATGGACCGATCGACTTCTTTTCAAGATATTATCCTCACCCTACAGGACTTTTGGGCCAAACAGGGCTGTTTGATCTGGCAGCCTTATTACACGCAGGTGGGCGCGGGCACCAACAACCCCGCCACCATTCTGCGCGTGCTGGGCCCCGAGCCTTGGAACGTGGCTTACGTCGAGCCGTCCATCCGCCCGGACGATGGTCGCTACGGCGAAAATCCCAATCGCCTGCAGCAGTTCTACCAGTACCAGGTTATTCTTAAACCCGATCCGGGTAACCCCCAAGAGCTCTACCTGCAGTCCCTGGAAGCGTTGGGCATTGACCCGCGCAAACACGACATCCGCTTCGTCGAAGACAACTGGGAGTCTCCGGCTCTGGGCGCCTGGGGTTTGGGCTGGGAAGTGTGGTTGGATGGTCAAGAAATCACCCAGTTCACTTACTTCCAGCAGGCGGGTGGACTGGTATTGGATCCCGTCTCGGTAGAAATTACCTATGGTCTCGAGCGCATTGCGATGACGCTGCAAAAGGCGCGCCACTTCAAAGACTTACAGTGGAGCCCCGACCGCACCTACGGCGACGTGCATCTGCAAGGCGAATACGAACACAGTAAGTACTATTTTGAAGACGCCAGCGTGGAAAATGCCCGGCAGATTTATGCGCTTTATGAGAGCGAAGCCTCCCTGGCATTGGAAAAAGGCCTCGTGCTCCCCGCCCTCGATTACGTCCTGCGCTGCTCGCACACTTTCAATATTCTCGACGCGCGCGGCGCAGTCGGCGTCACCGAGCGTCAGGCCATGTTTGGCAAGATGCGCGATCTGACTCGCCGCGTGGCCGAAGCCTACCTGGAACAGCGCCAGCGCATGGAATACCCCTGGCTCAAAGAAGCCGCCTCGGGCAAATCATCTGCCGTTTCCGCCGTCTCCGTACCCACCCTCCAGTCTCCTGGCGAATTCTTGTTTGAAATCGGCACCGAAGAACTGGCCGCGGGCGATCTGCAATCCGCCTTGGCCCAGCTCAATGAGCGCGTCCCGGCCTGGCTGGACGAGCTGCGCCTGGATCACGGAGAGTGGAAAGTCTTCGGAACACCCCGCCGCCTGACGGTGTACATCAAAGACCTGGCTCCGGCTCAGCCGGACCGCACCGTGGTGGTCAAAGGTCCGCCTGCTTCGCGCGCCTTTGACGCGCTGGGGCAGCCCACCAAAGCTGGCGAAGGTTTTGCCCGCAGCCGCGGCCTGGAAGTGAGCCAGTTGGAAGTGCGCGAAATCGACGGCGGACAGTACGCCTGCGCCGTGGTGCACGAATCTGGAAAGCCCGCCGGCGCGGTGCTGGCCGAGGCGCTGCCTGGCTGGGTTGCCGCCCTGCGCTTCGAAAAATCGATGCGCTGGAACGCCTCCGGTGTGGCCTTCTCCCGCCCCATCCGCTGGCTGGTGGCTTTGCTGGACGGGCAGGTGGTGCCCTTTGAGTACGCCGGCCTGGCCTCGGGCAACGTGACCCGTGGCCTGCGCTTCTACGATCCTGAAACCTTTGAACTGCACAGCGCCCAGGCCTACTTCGCCGCGTTGAAATCCCAGGGCATCCTCATCGACCCGCGGGAACGCCGCGAAACCATCGCCGCGCAAGTCAAACGCATCTTGGCTGAAAGCGGCGGGGTTGGCAAGGTGGACGAATCCATTTTGGACGAGGTCAACAACCTGGTCGAGGCCCCCACCGCGCTGCGCGGCAGCTTTGAACCCGAATATCTGCGCCTGCCCGCCGAAGTTTTGATTTCGGTGATGAAGAAGCACCAACGCTACTTCCCGATCTATGGGGAAGGGGATAAGCTGCTGCCTTACTTCGTGGTGGTGCGCAACGGGGATGACCAACACCTGGAAACCGTGGCCGATGGCAACGCGCAGGTTATTCGCGCGCGTTTCGCTGACGCTAACTTCTTCATCCGCGAAGATTTGCGCCACAAGCTGGAAGATTTCCTGCCCCGCCTGGGCACGCTTACTTTCCAGTTCAAACTGGGGTCGATGCTGGATAAATCCAAACGCATCACCGCGCTGGTGGAAAAACTGCGCCCATACGTGAACCTGGACGAAGCCGAGATGATGGCTGCCCGCCGTGCCGCGCACCTGTGCAAGGCCGACCTGGTTTCGCACATGGTCATCGAGATGACTTCGTTGCAGGGCATCCTGGGCCGCTATTACGCCCGCCATTCTGGCGAACAAGAAGCCGTGGCCAACGCAATTTACGAGCATTACCTGCCTCGTTCTACCGGCGACGAGCTGCCCGCCTCCAAGGCCGGGCTGCTGGTGGGTCTGGCCGACCGACTGGATTCGCTGGCTGGGTTGTTTGCGGCTGGCCTGGCCCCCACCGGCACGAAGGACCCCTTCGCCCAGCGCCGCGCGGCCTTGGGACTGGTGCAGGCTCTCATCGGCGCGGAAGTGCCCTTCGACATCCGCGAAGGCTTGGCCCTGGCGGCCTCCGGGTTGCCCTTGCCTGCTTCCAACGAGACTCTGGCGGCTTGCGTGGACTTTGTCGCTGGTCGCCTGCGCAGCTATCTGCTGGAAGAGGGTGGTTTCCGGTACGATGTGGTGGACGCCGTTTTGGCGGTTCAGTCATCCAACCCCTTGGGCGCCTGGCGAGCCTGCCGGGCGTTGACCGAGCGCATGGCGAGCCCCGATTGGACCCCCTTCCTGCAGGCCTATGCCCGCTGCGTGCGCATCACCCGCGATCAGAAAGAGGCGTTTGCCATTCAGCCCGCCGCATTTGCCGACCCTGCCGAAGGTGACCTGTACGCGGCTCTGCAAGCAGCCCAGGCTGCTCCCCGCAAGCCCGGTTCGGCGGAAGATTTCTTCGCTGCCTTCGAGCCGCTCATCCCGGTCATCAATCGCTTCTTCGACTCGGTCCTGGTGATGGCCGAAGAGCCCGCCGTGCGCGCCAACCGCCTGGGCCTGCTCCAGCAGATCTCGGCCCTGGCCGCTGGCGTCGCCGATTTTTCCGCTCTGGAAGGGTTCTAGAAACCAAACCGGATACTGGCCTGATCATTAGCAGGGGCAGTCGATCGACTGCCCCTGCTAATATTTCAACGGGATTAACCAATATTCGTTGGCGTCGCCCTCGGCAGCCCACCCCGTGTAACCGCCTTCCGTGGACACTTTCCACCATACCCAGCCATCCGAACAGGCCGGACCCTCTTCAATACGCACGATTTCACCCGGCTGTATATACCCAACAATCTCGTACTCCATCCCTGGCTCCTCGCGCAGGCGGTTGGGCACAGGCGGCTCTTTCGCTGTATAGGCGCGCATGCCCAGGGCTAGACGGGTGAAGGGGCCTTCCTCGCAGACCTGCTCGGCGCGCTGAATGGGTGTGGCAGTGATGCGCGGGGTGGGCTGGATCGGGCTGCCCAATTCCACGCGCGCAACCAGGTACTGCGCCGCGCGGTCGATGCGCAGGGCCGTACCCGTCTGCGGGCTGATCGCCCACACCACCCCTGGCCGCTCCTGCAATTCCGCCAGGGGCACGCCGGTTTCGATCTCGGCAGCTACCTCGCCGGTCGGTTCGATGTGCAGCACAGCTCCCCAGGGGGCCGCCAACCATACGCCGTCGGACGCGATCAGAATGTCCGCCAATCCCTCGGGCCGGTCCAACGGCAACTTGACTTCAGCATAGAGCTGCCCGTTGGCGTCGGCGTGGTACAACTTGCCAAAGGATTGCGAATACAACCACAGGCTTTGCGCGTCCACCGCCAGCGCGTCGGCTAACAGCCAGTCATGCGTCCCTTTCAGGTCAATGCTCCCGGCTTGCAGCGAGAGCGGATCGATGCGCATCAGCGGGGTGTCCACCTGCCCGCGAACCAGCGCCCACACCA
>CAYOHX010000300.1:0-3750 GCA_964403875.1 uncultured Anaerolinea sp.
ACGCGCAACAACCTCAAAATCGCTTCCCTTCCGAATTTTCGGACAGGTACTAAATATTCTATTGAGGGGTCACCACAACACGTAATCGCGCAGCTCGTCCGGGTCGATCTTCTTGGGCGCGCTTTGATGGTAGGTAAAGAAGCTGTCCACCGTCAGGTTCCCGCACCAGCGCAGCAACGCCATGCGGTCGGCGTCGCGGCTCTCCGCCAGGTAGATGCTGGCAAAATGATGTTGAATTTCCGCAATAAACGCCTGGGTATGGGGCGTGGCGCCCAGATCATCAGGCTCGGGGGCAAACAAAACCGCATCCTGGGCAGGCGGCTCGGCCAACAATTTCGCCAGCAAAACGCTGTGTTCGGACATCTTGGTTGCCAGGCGGTCGCCGCGTTGGTCGTGATAGCTGAGGAAGCTGATAATACTGGTTTCGGCCTGTCCTGCCACCAGGGATTGCTCAAACCAACGGTTCAAAACCTCCCATAGTTGGCGAGCACGCTCCTCAACCGGGGCGTTGATATCGGCCAGGTCCATCGATCCGCCCGCTTCGGGGGCCAAATTCAAGTCGTAAGAGAACAAAGCGCTGCCTTGCTCCCAATTCAGGCTCGTAATGACCTCATTCAGGTATTTTTGGAGCTGTGAAAAGAAGCGCTGATTGAAATCATCCGAAACCGTTCGCATACGACGGTTTTCAAAACTCTGGTCAACAATCACCTGTTGGGTGCGGGCACTGCTTTCAAAGCGCAGGTCGCGCTCCACCAACAATCCTCGATCCATCGCTAAATTGAAGAGGCTGCCTTCTGCCAGGGCGGCTGCCTGAGCATAATAATCATAAATCTCCAGGAAGCGTGCGCTCATCATGCGCATGACCTCCACCGTCTTGCGGACGGCGCGCAGAATTGCTTCGCGCTCCTCGAATTGGGCGCGGCTGCGGGCAATTTTTTCCAGGCGCTGCTCGGCGGCTTCAACGCCTTGGGAGAAAAGTTTCGACCAGTTGGAGTTGCGCTTTTCTTCCAATTCTCGCCGGGCGTCTTCCAATTCTTTGCGCACCACATCACTCTCGGAGTGCTCTCCCATCCCCTTCCAAATCGATTGGACCTGTTCCAAAACATCCAGGTAATCAGCCAAAGCATTGTTGAGCTTGCCCAGGTAGACTGATAACGGCCCCAGGCGATCATCGGACTGCATGACGCGCTGGAGAGCCGCATTGAACAGAACCCGTACATGCTCTTCAGGCAGGCGCGCCATATCAAAGCCTTGATCCACCTTCAACCTGTCTCCGGCCTCGCGGTACACCCTTTCCCAATCGGCGCGCGACCGGCGCACCAAACGATTCAGAAAATTCAAACGGTCAGGATGGTTGGCCTTTGGAGGCAACTGGGAAACCTGCAAGACGTCTTCCAGTACACCCGAAAGGGAAGCAGAGGCCAGCCAAAAGTTCAAATTACCATAAGGATCATCCTCGCGCAGCGGGGTTCGCTCAGCCAGCTTCTCTGGGCGGCCAGTCAGCTCGTTTTTCTCCAGGGGAAACAGCCCTTCAACGGTAGAAGCGATCATGCGTTGGGCGCTGCGCGCATTCAGCGCCTGGGTGGGATGGTAATAACTGAACACCCCAAATGTACTGAAAACAGCCCGACCCTGGTTTGGATGAGCTGCGCGGATTTCGTCCAGCGACTGGCGAGCCAGATTGTCAATCTGGCACAGCAAGCCCTCGGCCACTGCCGCCACCACGCCCGCCTCCGGTCCAGTATTGAGCTGGTACCCATCCACCACCTGAACCGTGTCAAAGGGGGGCGCGGTCATCTGGCCGGGAATGCCATCGATACCCTCACGCCCGTACAGAGCATAGGGCGCGGACCAGTTCCGACCGGCCTGCATGAACTCAATCTCTTTGAGCAGAGTGAAATTTTGCAAGTAATGTTCCTGAGTCACTGGCTGGCCATGCTGGTAAGCCTCGGGAGCCACCAGAACCGCATGCACCCTAACCTGCGGGCGGCCTTGAGCCATGTGTCGGCAAAGGTAGGCAATATCCAGCAGCATCCCCGATCCCGAACTGCCAAACGAAGAAGAGATCAGGAACACATCCACAATCTCAGCGGGCAGCAGGGCGGCCCGCAGCGCATCCAGGTTGAGATTGAGATTGCGCAGCACTTGCGAATCAGAGGGGCCGCGACGCAGATCCTTGAGCAGGGCAGCCCGCACGGCCCGGCGCGGAGACAGACTCGCATCGTCAACCGGCGTCAACGGGGTCAAAAAATAATGCGCCGGACCCAAACGCCCGGTCGTATCGGGTCGCGGGCGGCGCATGTCAAACGCCAGCAAGCGCACACTTTCGGGCACGGCGCTGCCCAGTAGCTGCCGGACGCGCGCCAATACCTGCACGCCGGTGCTGCCCAAACCAATCAACCATGCCGGTCCGATCATGTCGTCACCTCACCTTTTTTGATCACCGTTTCCACCAGGTTCGTCCCAAAACGGTAACCCAGGTGGCGGTAATCCGATACGGCCAGGATAAGCACATCGGCCTGTTTGCCAGGCTCCAGCGAGCCAACCTGCCCGGCGCGCCCAATGGCGGCGGCGGCGTTGATGGTGGCGGCGGCGATGGCCTGGGCGGGGGTCAGGCGCAGATAGCGACAGGCCAGGGCGATGACGAACTGCATCGACTCGCACCAGGCTGTGCCGGGGTTGAGGTCGGAAGCCAACGCCAACAACCCGCCTGCTTCCAGAATGGCCTTGGCGGGGGTATAGTGCGGATCGGCTAAGCCAAACGGGGTGCAAGGCAAGGCGACTGCCACGGTCTGGCTGCCTCCCAGCGCGGCGATATCCTGCGCCGAGGTCTTGACCAGATGATCGGCGGAAGCTGCGTCCAGTTCGGCAGCCAACCTGGCGCCGCCCAAATTATCAAACTCGTCGGCGTGAATTTTGAGGGGAAAGCCCAGGTCTTTGGCGGTTTGCAAAATAGCCCGCGATTGGGCCAGGTCAAACGCGCCGCGCTCGCAGAACACATCCACAAAGGGCAGCGGGCGCTGGGGGGCATGGCGCTCCCACCAGACGCGCAGCGCGGGCAGCATCTCGGCGCAAACCAGCCCGGTGTAGCCCTGCGGGTCCCCGGCATACTCCGCCGGGACGGCGTGCGCCCCCAGGAAGGTGGGCACAATCTCCAGCGGGCCTTCTTCATCCAGGCGGAGGAGGGCTTCCATCTGGCGCAGCTCCGCTTGGGTCTCCAGGCCGTAGCCGGTTTTGGCCTCGGCGGTGGTGGTGCCGTGACGCAACATGGAGCGCGCTCGCAGGCGGGCCTGATCCACCAGTTCTTCGACAGTAGCCTCGCGCGTGGCGTGCACGGTGGAAACAATCCCGCCGCCCGCCGCCATGATCTCCATGTAAGTCTTGCCCTGCAAGCGCAGCTCAAACTCGGCGGCGCGATCCCCGGCCCACACCAGGTGCGTGTGGGGGTCCACCAAACCGGGCATCACCACGCGCCCGGCGGCGTCCAAGGTCGGTTCGGCGGGGTAAGCGGCGCGCAGCTCCGCGCTGGAGCCGACCGCCGCTACGCGCCCCTCGCGTAGCAGCACAGCCCCATCGGGGATGAGCCCCAGGCGGCCCAAGTCCGCGCCGCGCTGCGGCCCGCCGGAAAGGGTGAGGAGTTGGGAGGCAGAGTGGATGAGCATAATTTGATTATATAGTAACACTTTAACCAAATGGAGAAGAAACCGAATTAAAGGTGAATGCAGGCGCGAAGCACCTGCATTCACCTTT
>CAYOHX010000301.1:0-3737 GCA_964403875.1 uncultured Anaerolinea sp.
GTGACCAGACTCTCTCCCTCACCCCGTCGCGCGACTTACCAATCCTGATAAGATTCTTAACTTTATTTTTTCTTCCGCCGCGTTATAATAGGTTTTGTCGCGATGTGACCGTTAACTTAAATGTGTTGGGTCCTCGCAAACTCATTCTTATGGCTATGTTGTTTGAGGAGTTTTGGTTTTATGCCTGTTAGACAATTTCCGCCCGGTTTTTTGTGGGGAGCCGCCACTGCCGCCTACCAGATTGAAGGCGCATGGAATGAAGATGGTAAAGGCGAATCCGTATGGGATCGCTTCTCCCACACCCCCGGCAAGATCGAAGCCGGACACACCGGCGATGTTGCTTGTGACCATTATCACCGCGTCTCAGAAGATGTGGCCATGATGAAATCGCTGGGTCTCAAGGGCTATCGGTTTTCCATCTCCTGGCCGCGAGTCATCCCCGCCGGGCGTGGCACGACCAACCCCAAAGGTCTCGACTTCTATGACCGCCTGGTTGATGAACTTCTGGCCGCGGGAATCTTCCCCAACGTCACCCTAAACCATTGGGATCTGCCCCAGGCCCTGCAAGACGAAGGTGGCTGGGCCAACCGCGATGTCGCGGGTTGGTTTGCCGATTATGCCAAAGTGATGTTCGATCGTCTGGGGGATCGGGTCACCATGTGGGCCACCCACAACGAACCCTATGTGGTCTCTATGATGGGTTATGGCACGGGTCGTTTTGCCCCCGGCATCGCCGATCTCACTCAGGCTTACCGCGCCGTCCATCACCTCAACCTGGCGCACGGGCGCGCCGTCCAGGCTTTCCGCTCGGGTGGCTATGAAGGCCGCATCGGCATCGTCCTCGACCTGCACAACTACGAGCCCGCTACGCACAATCCCGCCGACGTGGCAGCCTGCCAACGCGCGGTGGAGGCGGCCCAACATGTCTTCATTGACCCCATTTTCAAAGGCCGCTATCCCTCGGCGTTGTTCGAATGGATCAAGCCGGTGGCCCCGCCCATCGAACCAGGCGATATGGACGTGATCTCTCAACCCATCGATTTCCTGGGCATGAATCACTACTTCACCTTCCTGGTCAGCTATAGCAAAGACGGGCCCACCAATTTTCAACAGACCTTCAAAATGGCCAACGGGTGGACCAGTTCGCAGACTGGCTGGGGTGTGAATCCCGCCGGCCTGACCGCTGTGTTGGCGCGTATCCGGGAAGAATATGGCAACCCGCCCCTCTACATCTCCGAGAACGGCACCGCTACCGCCGATGGAGTGGGGCCTGATGGCAAAGTCCACGACGACTTCCGCACTCGTTATCTTCACGAGCACCTCCTGGCCCTCCATGATGCCATGCAGGCCGGGTCTAACATCAAGGGATACTTTGTGTGGAGCCTCATGGACAACTTTGAGTGGGCTTCCGGCTATCGTCCGCGCTTTGGCCTGGTACACGTGGATTACGAAACCCTCCAGCGCACACCCAAGCAAAGCGCTTTCTGGTATAAACAGGTTATCGAGAAGAATCAAGTTAGCGAACAGGAGTAGTTCCTATGTCACGCGTCAAAGTAGCCAGGTTTGGCTGCGGCGGGATGGCCCCCAACCCATTCCGAGCGATGCACCAGCACGTGGAATTGACCCGTTTACCGGTTCTGTTTGAATTGTCCGCCGAGCAGCTTGCTGTCTCGGCGGCTTATTTTAAAGAACTCACCACGAATTTCACGAATGGCACGAATTTTCTGAATTTCTGATCATTCGTGTAATTCGTGGACAAATTTCAAAAGGAGATCCAAATGTCACTTCCCCGCGTAACTGTCTGGAACGAAGCAAGGCACGAAAAGATCCACCCTGCTGTGAAAGCCGTCTATCCTGACGGCATCCACACCGCCATCGCCGCCTTCCTTGGCAAGGCCGGTTTCCCGGTGCGCACGGCCACCCTCGACGAGCCCGAACACGGCCTGACCGAAGCCGTTCTGGCCGAGACCGATGTGCTCACCTGGTGGGGGCACATGGCCCACCACGACGTGCAAGACGAGATCGCCGCGCGCGTGCAGAAGCGCGTTTTGGAAGGCATGGGCCTCATCGTCCTGCACTCCGGGCACATGTCCAAGCCCTTCCTCAAGCTCATGGGCACCTCCGGGGCCCTCAAGTGGCGCGAGGCCAACGAGAAAGAGCGCCTGTGGGTCATTCACCCCAGCCACCCCATTGCCGAAGGCCTGCCCGAGCATTTCGAGCTGCCCCACGAGGAAATGTACGGCGAGCACTTCGACGTACCCGTGCCCGACGACCTGGTCCTGATGAGCTGGTTCCAGGGGGGCGAGGTGTTCCGCTCGGGCTGTTGCTGGCATCGCGGCGCAGGTAAGATCTTCTACTTCCGCCCAGGCCACGAGACCTTCCCCACCTATTACGATCCCACCATCCAGCAGGTCATCGTCAACGCCGTGCGCTGGGCCGCTCCCGGCAAGCTCCCCGAGGTCACCTACTGGCACAAACCCGAACCTCTGGAGAAGTTGGACTGATCCGTTCAGACCTGTCACCCGAAAGGAGTCGATATGTCCCGACCTGTAACACTTTTTACCGGCCAATGGGCCGATCTGCCCTTTGAAACCGTCTGCGCCAAGGCAAAATCGTTTGGGTATGACGGCATCGAGATTGCCTGTTGGGGCGATCACTTTGATGTGGAGCAAGCCCTCAGCAACGACGCCTACATTCCCGCGCGCCTGGATATTTTGGCCAAACACGGCCTGAAATGCTTTGCCATCAGCAACCACCTGGTGGGGCAAGCCGTCTGCGACCGCATCGACGAGCGCCACAAGAGCATCGTCCCGCCACGCGTATGGGGCGATGGCAAGGAAGATGGCGTCCGCGCCCGCGCTGCCGAAGAGATCAAGATGACCGCTCGCGCCGCCGCCAAATTGGGCGTCAAGGTAGTGCCCGGTTTCACTGGCTCGCCCATCTGGCCCTATCTTTATTCCTTCCCGCCCAACGCTCCCGACCTGGTAGACAAGGGTTTCCGCTTCTTCGCCGATATGTGGAACCCCATTCTGGACGTGTTCGACGAGGTGGGCGTCAAGTTCGCCCTGGAGGTGCATCCCACCGAGATCGCCTTCGACATCGCCAGCGCCGAGATGACCTTGGCTGCCCTGGATGGGCGTGAGGCCTTTGGCTTCAACTACGACCCCAGCCACTTCGGCTACCAGGGCGTGGATTATGTCGCCTTCATCACCAAGTTCGCCTCGCGCATCTACCACGTTCACATGAAGGATGTGTATTGGTCCGATAAGCCTACCGAGGCGGGTGTGTTTGGCGGCCATCTCAACTTTGGGGACCGCCGCCGCTATTGGGACTTCCGATCCCTGGGCCGCGGGAAGATCGACTTTGAAGAGATCATCCGCGCCTTGAATTTCATCAACTACACTGGCCCACTCTCGGTCGAGTGGGAGGATGGTGGCATGGACCGCGAGTTTGGCGCCACCGAAGCCGCTGCTTTCGTCAAACGCCTCGACTTCCCGCCCTCCGCTGTGGCTTTCGACGCCGCTTTCGAGCGCAAATAACCCGCACCACAGGAGCCAACCATGTCCGAACAAAATCGCAAGGTCCGCCTGGGCGTCATCGGCGTTGGGCAGATCGGCAAAGCGCACCTGACCAACTACCAAAAAATTTCTGCCGCCGAGGTAGTTGCTATCGCTGATACCAATGCCGGGGAGGCGAGAACGGTCTCCGAGCGCTTCGGCGTCCCCGAGATCTACACC
>CAYOHX010000302.1:0-3705 GCA_964403875.1 uncultured Anaerolinea sp.
CGGCCTCCACCAGTACCCCCGCGGCCACCAACACCCCCGAAGGGATCATTCTACCCGACGGGCTGGGAGGTGAATTCACCCTGGCCGCTCCCGCCCAACGCATCGTCTCACTGGCTCCCTCCAACACCGAAATTCTCTTCGCCATTGGCGCCGGGGCGCAGGTGGTGGCCCGTGAAGACTTCACCAACTTCCCCGCCGAAGCGGTCGATCTTCCCAGCGTTGGCGGATTTAGCGGCGCGTATGACTACGAAGCCATTGTCGGTTTTACCCCCGACCTGGTTCTGGCTTCGCCGCTCACCAGCGCGGAACAGATCCAATCGATGAAAGACCTGGGCTTGCGGGTCATGGTTTTACCCAACCCCCAAGCGTTGGATGGCATGTATGCCAACCTGCTTCTGGTGGGCAGCGCCACCGGCCACCGCGCCGAAGCCGAAGACCTGGTGCTCTCCCTGCAGGCCCGTGAGCATAAGGTACTGGAGTTAGTCGGCGCGGCCACCGAACACCCCACCGTGTTCTATGAGCTGGATGGCACCGACCCAGCCAAACCCTGGACCAGCGGACCCGGCACATTTATCGATCTTCTCATCCACCTCGCCGGTGGCAAAAATATCGGCGCCGCGCTCACCGGGGAATGGGCTCAAATCAGCCTGGAAGAGATCATTGTGCAAGACCCCGATTTCATCCTCCTCGGCGATTCCAACTACGGCATCACCCCCGACGCGGTGGCTGCCCGCGCTGGCTGGCAGGACTTGAGCGCGGTCAAAAACAATCGCGTGCTGCCCTTCAACGACGACCTGGTCAGCCGCCCTGGCCCGCGCATGCTGGATGGATTGGAAGAAATCGTCCGCATGTTGCATCCCGAATTAGCTGATCAACTACCCTAAGAATTTCCATGCGCGCTGCTAACCGCCCGTTTTGGATGACAACCCTTCTGCTTGCGCTGGCTCTAATTCTCAGCGTGGCGGTTGGCAGCGTTTTCATTTCGCCCGCAACCCTCCTACAAATCCTCTCCGCCCGCATTCAGGGTCTCGAAGTTCCCACCGCCCTACAGCCTTTCGCGGTCATTCTCTTCAGCCTGCGCCTGCCGCGCACCGTGCTCATCGCCATTACCGGCGCGGGCCTGGCTGGAAGCGGCGCGGCTTATCAAGGCCTGTTTCGCAACCCGCTGGCCGACCCTTACTTGATGGGGGTGGCTTCGGGGGCAGGATTGGGCGCGGTGCTGGCCATGAGCCTGTCTTCGCGGCAGGATGTGCCCGGTCTGGTGCTCATCCCCACCGCCGCCTTCCTGGGAGCCACCCTCACCGTCTTCATCGTTTACCAATTGGCCAAAGTTGGACGCAGCGTGCCCACTACCAACCTGATCCTGGCTGGAGTCGCGGTCAGCGCGTTTGCTTCTTCGATCACCTCTTATCTCATGCTCACCTCCACCGGCGAACTGTACCGCGCCCTGGCCTTTCTGGTGGGGGGAAATATCATCGGCGGCTGGAAACCCGTGCTGGCGGTGCTGCCTTTCATTCTCTCTGGCCTGGCCTTATTGCTCACCACCGGCCACGCGCTCAACGTTTTCCAATTTGGCGAAGAACAAGCCCAGCAGTTGGGGCTGCCCGTCAACCGCATCCGCCTATTGATCATCCTGGCTGCATCGCTCACCACCGCTGCCGCGGTCGCCTTCACCGGCATCATCGGCTTCATCGGTCTCATCGTCCCCCACCTGCTGCGCACCCTGTGGGGTGGCGATTACAAGCGCCTGCTCCCGCTCTCGGTCATCGCTGGGGCCGCTTTATTGCTATTGGCCGATACCCTGGCGCGCATCGTCCTGGCTCCCCAGGAAATCCCCGTTGGAATCATCACCTCCCTGGCAGGCGCGCCTTTCTTCCTTTGGGTGCTGCGCCGCGCCCAACGGCAAATCTACTGGTAATTGAACATGCTCATCCCACCATTTCTCGCGCCTATCGTCTCTCTTTGGAGCCTTCCATGCTAACCGCCCGGAATTTGCTCGTAAAATTTGGCGAACGCCCGGTGCTGCGCTCCGTCTCCTTCAAGGTCCCCCGTGGATCCGTGCTGGGCATCATCGGACCCAACGGCGCCGGCAAAACCACCCTCATCCGCGCCCTCAGCGGCGTGCTCCCCTTGGCCGCCGGGCAGGTGGAAATCGACGGACACCCCCTGGACCGGCTTAGCGCCGGTGATCGCGCCCGGCGGGTGGCTGTGGTACCTCAGGCGCGTCAACTGCCTCCCGCGTTCACCGGCCTGGAAATGGTCCAATTGGGCCGCACCCCCTACCTGAATTTCCTCGGGCGGCTCGGCCCGCTGGATGACCAACCTGTGCGCCGGGCGTTGGAACGCGCCCAGGCCCTCGACCTTGCCGACCGCCGCCTGGGTGAGCTTTCCGGCGGCGAACAGCAGCGACTCATGTTGGCCCGCGCCCTGGCCCAAGAAGCTCCCGTGCTGCTCCTGGACGAGCCCACCACCCACCTGGACCTGCAATACCAGATCGGTCTGCTGCAAGCCGTCAAGGACCTGGCCGAACAGGACGGCCTCACCGTGGTCATGGCCCTGCACGATCTCAACATGATTGGCCGTTACGCGGACCGCATTGGTCTGATCGTGGATGGCGAATTGCAAGCCCTGGGCAGCCCGGATGAAGTCCTCAATCCCGAGCTACTCAGCCGCGTGTACCACGTTCCGCTCCAATCCGTGCCGGTTGGCCAGGGCGGGCGGTCGATTATCCTCCCCACCGTATTATAATGAGGGTGTGAACGCCAACCTGTACGCCACCTTTCGGCTGCTGGCCAAGGTCAAATCTTTCTCGCTTGACCTGCCCGCTGGGACCACGGCGCTGCAAGCCGTCCGGTGCATCGTTGAGATGTTCCCCGTGTTGGGGCCGCACTGGTTGAACGAAGCCGGCGAACTGCACGCGCACGTGCACATGTTCATTAACGGGCACGAAGTGCTCACCCTTCCACTCGGTGTTGAAACGCTTCTGCAACCCACCGACACCCTCGATTTCTTTCCCCCTGTTGCCGGAGGATCACATGCGCTACATCTCTTTTAGTTGGGACGATGGGTTCCGCCATTCCACCCTGCGCACTGCCGAAATTTTTGAGAAGTTCGGCCTTCGAACCGAATTCAACATCATCACCGATTGGACGGATAACGCAACGCTGCGCCCCCAGGATACTCCTTTTGCCGATTGGGGGGTGTTTCGGGAGATGAAACAACGCGGACACATCATTCACCCGCACGGAACCAACCACACCAACAAAGCCGAAGTGCCCCTGGCCGAAGCACAAAAGTTGATTTTGCATTGCCTGGACACTTTCGACCAAAAAATGCCCAGTTTCGATCCACGTCAGGCCATCTTCGCCATGCCTTACCTGGCTACCACCCCCGAGTTGGACGCCTGGTTTCCCAGCGTGGTGCGCGCCTTCCGTCCCGCGGGCGACCCCATCAACCCGCTGCCTGGCCCAGATACCGTGCGCGTCAACACCGGCGGCGCGAAAGATTGCGAGCCCTGGCTACAAGAGAAGATCACCGACCTGCTGTCACGGAACGAGGGTTGGCTGGTGCTCTGCGTCCACGCGCTGGACGGGGAAGGTTGGGGGCCTGTGCGCAGTTCCTTCCTCGAAGAACTCCTGGCTCACCTCGTCACCGTTCCTAACTTGCAAGTTCTCCCTGCTATCGAAATTTTGAACCGATCTTCAT
>CAYOHX010000303.1:0-3694 GCA_964403875.1 uncultured Anaerolinea sp.
TAATTGTGTTTTCCCTTATTCCTTTTTTCTGGGGAACTGCAGGAATACCGATGATTATTCGGAAGGAGGCTCAACCATTTTTTGAAACAAATGGCTGGGCTGTCGTTTTAGGTATTGTTCACTTAGTTCTTGGATGGGGTTCATCATTTGGCCTCCTCACATACAATTTGTTGCGAGCTTTTCCCGCAAAATAGAAACACAAGGTTTTACCATTTCAACCATGCCATTTTGATGAATAATAAGTGTTCTTCCGGAGCGCTGTAGGCAGGTGGGAGAGATGATCAGTTCCCTGATCCACACCTCCAGGAACAGCTCTAGGGGGACAGCGATAATGCAATTCGCCTCACCTCTCCCCCGCCGGCGACCAGCCTCGGACAATTAAAACTCGTTGTGATTAAAACCCTCACGGGCATTGATTCTTGGCAGCCACCAGTTGGAAGTTGGCCGGGAAGGTCAGCGAGCCATGGGCGCGGCTGATGGCGCAGCACCTCCAGCACGCGCGAGCCGAACTCGGGCAGCAAGACTCTGGGGTGGATCGGCTCCCAAGCCGTCAGCGGACAGCGGCCTTGGTTGGAGACCACCTGGCTGTCTCCGCCACCTCTGCCGGCGACCACACTCTCACAATCAACAATTCGTTGTGATTAAAATACGCACGTCTGAGAGATCATGGCGTCCGCGGCGCCGTCGGGGGAATCGAGAACGTTGGCGCCGATGGTGGTGAGCACATCGCACAGGCGATCTTCGATCAGGCCCCACATGGGCACGGGCAGGTGTCCGCGCCCGGTGCGCGCCGATTCGCCTACCACACGCAAGATAGGGTCGCTCAAGTACTCATCACTGAACAGGGCATCCAGCCGAGCGGGTGAAGTGAGCATGGCTTTCGCGCACTCGAGAACCACTTCTGGCTTGTTGAGGTATCGGATGAGTTCCTGGGCGGCCTGCTCGCGGCGGCAGTATTTCCACAGCACCAGGTTCACCCCGCCGACGAAATGCGGTCCGGGAATGGGCGCAGCGGCCCAGTTCTCCAGAACAGACGGAGAGATCGTAGCCCGGTCGCGCGTCAACGTCAGGACCGCAAAGGCAATTGCAGCCTGCCCCTGGCGGAAGAGGTTAACGCTGTCGGGCCTCATGAGTAGCTGGCGGGCGTCAGGTTTAATGTGGCTGGCAAGGCGAAAATATTCCAGGATGCTTTGCAGCGCTTCGGGTTGGTCATACAGCACCCGCTTGCCATCTGCCGTGCAGAAGTCCCCGCCTTTTGACCATATCCAGGCAGCCAGAGTGTGCAGGGTGCAAAAACGGTCGTAGGAATAAGGAAGTTGGATGGGGAAGATCTCGCCCGCCTGGTTCAGGCGGCGAACGGTATCCTCCAACTGAGCCAGGCTTGTGAACGCGGATTGAGGGTCGAGGCCGGCTTTTTCTAACAAATCACGCCGGTAGTGAATTATATAAGTGTCAACCAGCCAGGGCACAGAGAAGGCAACATCTTCGCTATCGCCGTGCGTGGTTTCCCATGTGGCGGGGATGAACTCTTCGGGCCTTCCAACCAGCAGCCCTGTCGAGCGGTTCTTGAGCGGTTGAAGGGCGTTCATCGAGATCAAATCTCTCACCCAGGTTGTGGCCATCACCGACACATCCGGCCCACGCTGCTGGAGGGCATAACTTTTGATCTCTTGGCGGGCAGTTTCCCAGCCCAGCACCTTGAGATTAACACGAATGTTGTTCCGGCGTTCAAACTCATCCAGCACTTTTCGCAAGGTGGGGCCGGTTTGCTCTGTGTTAGACATCAAGGAGAAAGTGATTTCGTCCATTAAGTTATTATACGGCAATTCCATGAGCTTCAAAGAGGCAAAGTCGCGGACTTTTCTCGCCCATTTGTGGAAACGCCCCAACGAACCCGTATCAGAATATACGCTCAGGTTGGGGCGCCGGGAAAAACAGAAACTCTACCGTCTCAAAAGGGGTAAGAATACCTGGAAAGCTCGGACAGTGATGTTTACCGTGATGATTTCGGATACATCGGAGCCATCTGAACAGCGATAGGTGAAACTGTCGGGGCCGGTGTACTCGGACGCGGGGGTGTATGTGAAGGAACCATCGACGTTGAGGGTCAACGTGCCGTGTGTCGGACCGTTGACCAGTGCAGCGGTGAGCGGATCATTTTCCACGTCGCTGTCATTTGCCAGGACGCCTTCCGCGGCACTCACCGTCAGGGTGGTCTGTGGCGTGATCGTATAGCTGTCTGTTTCTCCTACCGGCGCGTCGTTAACCGATTTGACAATTACATTCGCGGTCGCAGGTTCGCTGTACGTCTGGCCGTCATAGGAGCGGTACGTAAAGCTGTCTGAGCCAAAAAAGTCAGGTTTTGGGTCGTAACGTACATCTCCTGCTTCGACGGAAGCGGTTCCATTACCGGGTGGGGTAACAATGAAATAGGACAGATCGTCTTCATCCACGTCTTCGCAGAAAGCAGGCTCAGACGCATCGGTGTCTTCGTCCATCTCAAGCGTGATTGCGAAGCACACAGGCGCGTGATTGTCCGCGTTCACCACCTCGGCGATTGCGTAGGGAGGTGTGGTAGCTGCGATGACCACCATGCTGTTTTGCACAAGCAGCGATGTTGTAATCAAGAATATAAAGAGTGAACGAAAGCGCATTTTGATCGTGCCCCCTGGGCTTGTAACTACTCACACCAAAATTGATAACATTCTCAGCTTGGTGATTCGATACTGGATTTTGTGGAATGAACGGCTTGTTGAACTTGAAAACATTATAAAGAAAAGAAATCACCGAAACGTTACAGTTTCGTTATGAAGGGCTTTCTTCAAGTCCGTTAGCCAAGCCAGTCCCGAGTTGCATTGATAGAACACGTAGAATGGCGGCCCCCTTCTTAACGATTCTGAAAGGTCGCGCTTTGCAGAATCGTTGGGTGCGCATCTTGCCAAGGGTTATTGAATCTTATAGAATCGGTTTATGAGTATTCCTTACGGGCCGATTTTGGTTGTCGAAGATATCCCCAACGTGCTGGAGTTGTTGGAGGTCACGCTGCGATTTAAGGGTTACCCCGTGGTGACCGCTCAAGATGGTCAGGAAGCGTTGGAGATGATCGCCAAGCAGCGTCCGGCGTTGATCATCACCGACATCTTGATGCCCAAGATGGACGGTTTTGCCCTGGCTCATAATTTGCGCAAGAACCCCCTGACCCGGCAAATTCCGGTGATTTTTCTCTCGGCGACGTACATCACGCCTGAGGATAAGAAATTCGCTCTCAGCCTGGGCGCGGTGCGTTTCATTGAAAAGCCTATTGATACCGAAGACTTTTTGCTGACCATCGCCGAAATCCTTACGCAAGGCGGGCCGGCCGTTTCTGCTCCGATGAACGAGCGCGATTTTTACCAGGGGTATCGCGAGCGATTGGAACATAAACTGCGCCACAAAAGCACACAGATCGCGCGCACCGAGCGCTTGCTGCAAACCTTGCCGGATGAGCAAAAACCAGCTTTCGAAACCCTCCTCAAGCAGGCGGTGGTCGATCGGGATGAGATCCAGAGCGAACTTGACCAGCTTTATAAGATACTGGCTGAGTTGAAGCTCTTGAACGAAGAAGTCTGATGTTCTTATTGTTTTATTGGTAGATTTACCGGTGGGCCGATGACCGGGGCGGAAGACGCCCCGGTCATTCGTTCATGGGGCTTCC
>CAYOHX010000304.1:0-3662 GCA_964403875.1 uncultured Anaerolinea sp.
AGAGCACGGTGGCGCCTTCGCGGTTGAGAGCGCGGACGCCATCCAGAATGCTGCGGCGAGATTGGGGGTCGATACCCACAGTGGGCTCGTCCATGATGATGACCTTGGGGTGGTGCAGCAGGGCAATCCCGATGTTCAGGCGGCGTTTCATGCCCCCCGAGAACTTACCGGAGCGGCGAGAGGCGTGTTCGGTCAGGCCAACCAGCTCGAGAACTTCGTTCACGCGCTGTTGGAGCGCGCCACCGCGTAAGCCGTACATCTTGCCCCAAAAGTTCAGGTTTTCACGCGCCGAAAGGTCTTCGTACAGGGCAATTTCCTGGGGAACCACGCCAATGGCGGCTTTTACCTGTTGGGCCGCGCTGCGAGTTGAATGGCCCATCACCAGCACCTCGCCCGCGTCGGGTTGCAAGAGGCAGCTAATCATCGAGATGGTGGTGGTCTTCCCGGCCCCGTTGGGACCCAGCAGACTGAAAATTTCGCCCTGTTGAACCTTGAAGTTGATTCCGTCCACGGCTTTGACCGGGCCAAAATACTTCTTCAAGTCGCGGACTTCGATAGATGTGTTGGTTGACATATTGCTCCTCCAAAAATGGCTGTCATTTGCATAAATATCCAGAGTTTGTAACTGTTCACAGGGTGCGGAAGCTCCCTTCCACCTCTGGCTGCGTTGTTACCGGAATCAGAGAATTGCATTCAGAGCATAGCATCAACAGAGAAGGGTTACATCGGCCTTACGGTTAGGGCGGGTTGGCCAAGTGGACAGTGTTCGTTCGGACAATAGTGAATCTGCTAATTCTAGGTAAAATGGAAATATGAAAGCTCTTCTTAACACTATTCGAAGCTGGTTCCCGCCCCCAACACCGGCGGATAATGAATCGGTTCGCCAGGTGCGGCCTTTCTTTTGGTTGGTAGCCATTGGATTGACGTTTGTATACATCTTCTCATTGCGCGGTGATCCTCAACTGCGTGAGCCCATTCGGCTCATTCCGTTCACCGTGTTGATCCTGGTGCATGGGGTGGTGCACTGGAACATGCTGCGTTTCGCGATGACCCGCCCTGGAACCATTGTTTACCTCGTCGTGCAGGGCGCCTTAGGCATGGCGATTATTGTCATCGGCAATAATATCGGCTTGACCTACGGAATCTTTATGAGTCTCATCGGCGAGGTTTTGGGCTTGCTGGGATTGACGCCCTTTGGCCTGGCTTCGGCGGTCTATTTCATGGCGCTCTCGGGGGTTGGGTTCTTGTTGACCAGTGAAATGGATCAATTCTGGATATGGGCCGCCACGGCTCTTGGAATCCTGCCGGTGGTGGTGATCTATGTGTGGATGCTGCGGCGGCAGATGGATGCGCGCGAGAAAGCGCAAGCCCTGCTGGCCGAGTTGGAAACCGCTCACCGCCAGTTGAGTGAGTATGCCGTGCAGGTGGAAGACTTGACCCTGGCGGCTGAACGGCGGCGCATGGCTCGCGAGCTGCATGATACCCTCTCCCAGGGGTTGGCTGGGCTCATCTTGCAAATCGAGGCGGCTGGGGCGCACCTGGATGGTCAAAATATCGACAAAGCCCAGGCCGTGTTACGGCAAGCGCTCTCCCGTGCCCGCGAAACGTTGGCTGATGCCCGGCGCGCCATTGGCGACCTGCGCGAGATACCCGGAGCCGACCCGGACCTGGCCTCCGCGATCCGGGAAGAAATCGATCGTTTTCACGAGCTGACCGGCATATCCTGTCAGGCCGAACTGGATGTGCGCTGTTCGGTTCCCGAAGCGCTGCGCGAGACGGTTGTGCGGGTGGCAGCGGAAGGGCTATTCAATATCGCCATGCATGCCCAGGCCAGCCAGGTGTCTGTTGCGTTGAAATGCGCAGAAAAAGAGCTGTTCCTGACATTGCGCGATGACGGCATCGGCTTTGACCCTGGCAGCGCTGTGGGAGCCAGCGGGCACTACGGCTTGTTGGGTCTGCGCGAGCGCTGCCGTCTGGCGGGGGGCACGCTTGAAATTTCCAGCCGCCCGGGCGCGGGCGCGCAAGTGCTGGCGCGACTGCCGCTCACATCGGGAACAAAGGAGTTGGCGTGAACGCTCCGCTGCGCATTTTGATTGCCGACGACCATTTGATTGTGCGCGAAGGATTGCGCATGATTCTGGAAACCGCCGACGATTTTTTGCTGGTGGGTGAAGCCATCGATGGGGCCGAGGCGCTGCGCCTGTGCGCCGAACTCAACCCCGACGTGGTGTTGATGGACCTGCGCATGCCCAACATGGACGGGTTGACGGCCATCGAACGCTTGAGCCGCGAGCAGCCTGAGATTGCGGTGGTTATCCTGACCACATTCAACGAAGACGACTTGATGCGCCGCGGGTTGAAAGCTGGGGCGCGGGGCTATTTGCTGAAAGACACAGACCGGCGCACCCTGTTTGACACCATTCGGGCGGCGGGACGCGGTGAAACCCTGCTCAAGCCCGAAGTGCTGGCGCGTTTGCTGGCAGTCCCGGCTCAGACGGCCCCTGGAGGGGTAGAACTGACCGAGCGAGAGCTGGAAGTGCTGCAGGCCGTGGCGCAAGGCGAGCGTAGTAAAGAGATAGCCTTTCGCCTGGGCATTACCGAGCGCACGGTGAAAGCCCACCTGGCGGGTATCTATAATAAGCTGGGGGTCGACTCGCGGGCGGCGGCCATTGCCGTGGCGGCGCAAAAAGGGCTGTTGGCCTAGTTTTCTCCCTTTTGCCCGTAGACGGCTTCGCGCAGACCCTTGATATAACCGATTGCGAACAGACGGCCCACCGAGGAGTAGGAAGGGTTGTCGTTGCTGTCGCCTTCCATGGTAGGAACGTGATCGGGGCGGAGAACCCCTTCAAAGGCAATATCCTTGTAGGCCTGCATGGCAGCCAGCATGTTGGTCTTACCCTCATCGTGGAAGGTCTCAACGAACTTCTCGGGCGTGCCGCGCACATCGCGGAAGTGGGCGAAAAAGAGCTTGCCCTGCTTGCCAAAGTGGCGAATGGCTCCGGGCAGGTCGTCGGTCATCAGGGTAAAGTTGCCCTGGCAGAACGCAATTCCGTTGACCGGGCTGGGGTAGAGGTCCAGCAAGCGCTGGTAATTTTCAATGCTACACATAATGCGCGCCAGCCCTCGAATGGGGGAAAGAGGCGGGTCGTCGGGGTGCATAGCCAGTTGAACGCCGGCCTGTTCGGCTTCGGGAACCACGATTTTGAGGAAGGCTTCCAGGTTTTCCCACAATACGTCTTCGCCCACCTCGCCGTACTCAGTGAGTGGGGCGTTTTTCATCAACGCATGATCATAGGCAGTGGCTAACGCGCCGCCGCGGGCGGGCGCGGTGGTGGAGGTGCGCATCCAATTCATCACCGGCATCCACTCATAGCACCACACTGGCACACCCAGCTTGCCCAAATTGCGGATGAGGGTGATGACCCATTCGATTTCCTCGTCTTTTCCCGGCAAGCCAAGCTTGATCTTGTTCATGGGCGGGCGCGATTCGAGCACGGCGAATTTGAAACCAGCATCCTCGTAAGCCGTTTTGACCCGCAACAGGGACATATAGCTCCAGGGCAAATCATCCTTGGGGACGTTGAATCCACGGCGCATATCCATGCCGCCTACGACGTAGTCGATGCCGCACTGCTTGACCATTTTCCACAACGGGGTGGGGT
>CAYOHX010000305.1:0-3608 GCA_964403875.1 uncultured Anaerolinea sp.
GCAGACGCATCGCGTCTGCCGCTGTCCTGTTAGAAGATAATTTTTACCATCCACTGCGCATCAGGCGCGCCGACTGGCGCACCAGGTCGGCAAACTCGCTCACCTGGTCGTCGGGGATTTGGCGGGCCAGCCGGTCAGCATAGCGGCTCAACTCGTTCAAGCTAACCCCCACGTATGGGCTGGCGCGCAGTACCTCGGCAAAGGCGCCCACCACCACCGCCAACTGATAGTGTGGGTCAGCATCTTCAAACGAGGCCGCCAGGTCCCAGGAGTTAAAATTGCCGTTCATCTCACGAGTCTCACGGGTGTCGGCATCTTGCCAGCGCAGTTGCACGGTGGCAATGCGTCCCTCCGCTCCCGGAACCAGTTCCACTTCGTACAGCGCCATTGCTGACATGCCCGCTCCGATCTCACCAGCATCCACGCTGTCATCGCGGAAATCCTGGTCAGCAACTTCCCGGTTCTCATATCCGATCAAACGGTAATTGGAAACCACATCGGTATTGAAGTCCACCTGCACCTTCGCATCATAGGCAATGACCTGCAGGCTGGAAGTCAACTCTTCAACAAACAGGCGGCGGGCTTCGTCCATGTCGTCGATATAGGCATAGGAGCCATCTCCGCGGTCAGCCAGTTGCTCCAATAAAACGTCATTGTAGTTGCCCATGCCAAAACCATAGGTCACCAGGCTGACACCCTCTTCGACGTAACCACCAATGAATTCGAGCAGGCCATCCACGCTGGTCGTTCCGGTGTTAGCCACGCCGTCAGAGCACAGAATGACGCGGTTGTTAGCGGAAGGATTGTACATTTCCATTGCATAGCGGTAGCCCAGGCGCAGCCCGGCCTCGGCGTTGGTGGAGCCCTCCGTGCGCAAGCGGTCGATGGAGCGCATAATCTCATAGGGAAAGGCTCCATTGGTTGGTTCCAACACGGCCCGGGCATTCTCTCCATAAACCACCACAGCTACGGTGTCACGCTCGTCGAGCTGGTCTACCAGCAGGCGCAGAGAGTCTTTGACCATTTCCAGGCGGTTTTCCATGGACATTGACCCAGACACATCGATCACAAAGGTCAGATTGAGCGGGAGGCGATCCCGGTTTGAAACGCTATAGCCTTGCACGCCAAAGCGCACCAAATAGCTGCCGTTCTCGGCAAAGGGATTAGGCGCGCCGTCGGCAAACAGACTGAAAGCCGCTTCTTCAAGCGAGGCGTACCCGGAATCGAAGGCGTTGATGAATTCTTCGGCACGCACCGCGTCGATGGGCGGCAAGCTGCCTTCGGACACGTAGCGCCTGGTCATCGTATAAGAGGCCGTGTCCACATCCAATGCGAAGGTAGAAAGGTGATCGTACCAGGTATCTTCGATGGGGTTCACCCCATAATCCTGGTGGTAGTTCTCACCGGGCAAGCCACCGGGGGCCGGGGCTGCCATCGTTGCGGCTGGAGAGGCGGTGGGCGGATTATAGTAGGGAGCCCGCGTGGGCTCGGGCGCGTACTCGCGCTGGCGCGGCGCGGTGGCTGGCGGTTCCATAGCAATGGGCGTGGTGGTTGCGGCGGGCGAGCAAGCAGCCAGCATCAAAACACAGATCAGAGCAAAGACGGAAAACAGACGGGTATTCATTTGGGCTTCCTCCTGATTGGGTTAAACTTCTCTACCCTCAGGATACGCCCTGGCATGTCAGAAGTCTTGACTACGCGCTGACCGTCCGTTGACAATGCGTTGACAAAGGCTTGTGTAGGGAGCAATTCATGAATTATCCCCTACACAAGCCCGCGCCACATACCACGCCGCCGCCAGGTACAGGCACTGTCGGGCCAGCGGCGAGCGGTTGGGATATTTAATCGTACCCAGGCAGGCCAGGGCAGCGGCCCGATAAAATTCGACCGGGCGGGCTGGGTCGAACAGACAGCGCGCTGCAATCGATTCGACCGCGCTGAGCAGGGGCTCATCCCCGGCCAGCAGCACTTCACGGAAGGCCTCCAGCGAAGCGACCTGTGAGGCCAGCACGTGAGCCACCAACTCGGCGGCCAGGTGCGCAAAGTCAAACAAGGGATGCCCTTCCCGCGTTTGCGCAAAGTCGATTAGCCAGACCAGGTTGCCAGGACCCACCAACACATTTTCCAGGTTGAGGTCGCCATGAATGGTGGCACGCGTGCCGTTCACGGCCTCATCGAGCCAACCCGGCAGAACCGTTAGCGGGTCGGGCAGGTCGCCCAGATCGCAGCCTTCCACCCATTTGGCCAGCAGCGTCCAACGAGTATCCGCCACGCGAGCCAGAATGGGGCCGCTGGGGGGCTGCTTGTCCAACCAGCGAACGCGCAGTGGAGCCAACCCAGGCGCGGCGGGCCATGTTAGCGTCCAGCCGCCGTCGGCCCGTTTTTCGGCGTTAAACCCACCCCCGATGCGCACCACCATGAAGGGAGCCATATCACTCACCTTCAGGCGTTGGTCCACCACTGTCGGAGTCAGACCGCGCGTGCCGCCCGGCCAGGGCTCCAGGGTCAGATGCGGCGGGAACAAACGGTCATACTCCTGTCCCCAGCGGAAAGCGTATGGCTGGCGCTGCATCCACCAGTGCGCCCCAAACGTCTCGAACAGGCGCAACAGCAGGCCGGGATTGGGGTCATCCAGCAGGGCCTGGCGCAGACTGAGCGGGCGGCGGCCCGGCTCGTTGATGCAGGTGTATTGCAGCGCGGCCCGCTCGCTGCCGGGCACAGCCAGCGGCGGGTGCTGGATGCGGGCGGTAACCGGTGGGAGCCGGTCCTTGACGAAGCGCTCATAGTTGTCGAATTCATCTTGAATGCCCCTGCGCGGACCGATCTTAACGATGGTAAGCGCGTCGGACGCGCCGCCGCTCTGCACGGGTCGGGCCAGAAAGGTGCGCGCGCCGGAATAACCGGAGAGGAACTCGCCCTCCAACACCAGGCGGGCATAGCGCCGAAAGAGGGCTTGCAGCAAACGGCGCTCCTCTCCGACCAGCGTCATGCCCACGCTTGCTTCGATGGTCAAGCTGGTGTTCGGCGCAATTTGGTTCAAACGGATAGGTCTGGATCGCGCGCCGAAGATACTGACCATGCCCAATCCCAGGCTGCCCATCAGGCTGACCAATCCCAGAGCCAGGGCCTGAGCGCGCGTCAGACCCAAGAAAGAGGTCACGCGCACGTCCAGACCACGCCCAAAGGCGGCCAGTTCTTGTGGCCGGGCCCTGGACGCAGCCTGGGGCTCCCACCGAAGAAGCAGGTTAACGGTCAGGCGCTGCTGGCCGGGCTGGCGGGCTGCCAGACTCCAACGCCAACTAACCCCTTCACCGGGCGGCAGCAAGCGGGGCTGGTCTCCGGTGGGAGAAATATCGAAGCCGACCCCGTCCAGGCGGGCCACGGCGTAGAGGTCATAGCCATCGGGACGCTGCACCGGGACGGATTGGGTCTCTACGGGGTGCTCAGGAAATTCCGCCTGGGCCACATAGCCTTCTTCGGCGGGCAGCAGGGCCAGCCGCACCAGGTCCGATTCGCCCAGACGTAACGTTTCGGGCCATTCCAGCTCGATTAAACGCTCCTCTATGAACGGAGTGGGGCTGGGGCGTTGAGCGGGCGGGGTGGCCGTC
>CAYOHX010000306.1:0-2372 GCA_964403875.1 uncultured Anaerolinea sp.
TCCCAACCGCCGCGCCGTGAGATGTGGTATCCGCGCATGGTCTTATAGCGGGGGAAGATATCCTTGAAAACGCGCGCCAGCACGTGATGCACGCCCGGACGCCCGTTGGCCGTCGGGGGGCCTTCATAGAAAACGTACTCCGGGCCGCCCTTTCGCGCGTCCATCGATTTATGGAAAACGTCGTGCGATTTCCAGAAGCGCAGCACGCCCTCTTCCATGATCGTGACATTCAGCTTTGGTGAAACCGGTTTAAACACTTGTGCCTCCTGAGCATCGCGAATGAATGCGGTTATCTATTGGAATTAAAAAAACAACCTCGCCCATCAGGGACGAGGTTGTCTCGCGGTACCACCCTGTTTCTCACCTCGCGGTGAGCGCTCTGCCGGATACGTTTGTCTCAGCAAGAATATCCGCGCCCTGGATAACGGTTGGCGAAACCGGCGCCCCTACTGGCGGGTTACCCCGCGTTCAGATTGCAGCTCCGGAAGGATTTTCCACCCTTTTGGCCGGCCCGGCTTGCACCATTCCCAGGCTCGCTGACGGCTTTCAGCGGTGTACTCGTTTCCATCATCGCTCTTCGAGGCTGGATTATAACACAAATTCCAGTCCCCTCTGCGCCTTCTATAATCCAGACGCCCACCCTTTCCAGAAATTAACCCGCTTTTCGGCTTCGGGCAGCGTAGGCGGGGTTGAAATCTCACCTTGGTTCGCGGAAACCCTTGGTGGGCACGGTGGGGTTGAAACCCCTGTAGGCCGGGTTTCTTACCCGGCGTCCTCTCAAGTTGCCAGACTCCGGGTAAGAATGCCCAGGCTACGCAGAAGAACCGGTCAATCCTCTTGCTTCAAGGCCTCATACACCGCATGATAGGCCGGCTTCGGCTTGTACAGCAGATCAAAGATCAAACCCTCGCCCATGCCCCGATACTGACCCGGAATCCAGGAGTAATTATCGGAAACGCCCCACAAGATCACCGCCTTGCAGGCCGGTTGATTCACGCAAGCCCTCACCACCATCCCGTAGAATTCGGCTTGCTCTTCCAATATGCGTTGTGGCGCGAGCGAGGGCAGGCGAATATCCAGCTCGGTGATATGAATGATCAGACCCAAATCCGCCAGTCGCTGCATGTTACGCTCCAGATCCACCTGGCTGGGGCCGCCTTGATATTGCAAGTGCGCCTGCAAACCCACCCCGTCAATCGGAACACCCTTGTCCAGTAGTTCTTTGAGCAGTTGATACTGAGTCTCCGACTTGCCGCCCATGCCCTCGGCGCCGTACTCGTTGAAGAACAACAGCGCATCC
Source organism: uncultured Anaerolinea sp. (assembly GCA_964403875.1). GTDB lineage: Bacteria > Chloroflexota > Anaerolineae > Anaerolineales > Anaerolineaceae > Anaerolinea. The sequence goes on from CAYOHX010000306.1 coordinate 1,301, forward strand.
GGGTCAGCCGCTCGAGCAGCGCGGAAGGCAATCTCAATGTAATCTGGGCCGATCATCTCATACCAGAAGCTCTGGCGCAGACCATTGCCGCCCTGCTCGATCACCTCGTTGACCACGTCCCAGGCATACACCTTGCCCTTGTAGTGAGTCATCACCGTGGTGATATGTTCCTCCAGCACCTGGATGGCCTCTTCGCGGCTGAAATTACCCTTTGCCATCCAATCCGGCGACTGCTGATGCCACAGCAAAGTATGCCCGCGCATCCGCATACCGTGTTCTTCGGCAAAGGCCACCAGCGCATCCCCGCCCTTGAAATCATACGTGCCCTGCTGCGGCTGGAGCGGCCCCGGCTTGAGCGCGTTTTCGGCCACCATCAGGCTGAACTCTCGCGCCAGCAGTTCGGCATACTGAGAATCCTTGAGCATCGGGTCCACCGAAACTGCCGCCCCAATATCAATGCCGCGAGCCCTGGCCAATTCGGCCAGCGAAGTTTCTTCAAAAGGCAAAGGCTCGTTCGTCGGCATGGGCGTGACCGTGGGTCGCGGTGTGGCGGTGGGATACACCTTCTCCGTGGGCGCTTGAGTGGGCTCCGGTGAAGGTTCAACCACCGCGGTTTCGCTGGGTTGAACCACAGACGCGCCGGTGGGAACGGCGGTTTGCGCCGGTCCACAGGCTGAAAGCATTAAGCCGATCAAGAATAAGATTCCTAAATTACGCATCTTGCTACCCTTCTTATAAATATTGAGAAGTTCGTGCATCGGCACGATGTTCACTCCACGACTCCATAAAACAACGGGAGTTCCGCAGTAGGATGCTCGCTCCAGGCCAGCGCCTGTCTCAACGCCTCGGCGGCTTGCTCCGCCTCGGCCTGGCTGCGCGCGTGGATAGTGAACAGCACCTCGCCCGCCTCCACCCGCTCACCCACCTTATGGTGCACCAGAATGCCCACGCCGTGGTCAATGGTGTCGCTCTTTTTGGCTCGCCCAGCCCCCCACCTGACCCCCGGCGGCCCCCCCCCCCCCCCCATAAAAAGTGGCCCGCCCCCCCCGAGTAAGCCCCGCCCCCCCCACAC
>CAYOHX010000306.1:2382-3579 GCA_964403875.1 uncultured Anaerolinea sp.
ATGGTGTCGCTCTTTTTGGCTCGCCCAGCCCCCATCGTGACCGAGGTCTCCCCCACCACCCGCGCGTTTACTTGGGCCAGCCAGCCCGCTTTTTCGGCGCGCGCTTCCAACACATAGGCCGCCCGAGGCAGTCGCTCGGGCTCGTCCACCGCGCGCACGTCTCCGCCCTGGGCAGCCACCAATTCGCGGAATTTTGCCCAGCCGCGCCCGTCCACAAGGGCGGCTTCAGCCATGCGGCGCGCATCGTCCAGGCTGTCAGCCTTGTTGCCCAGGCGCAGCATGTGGCTGGCCACCACCAAGCAGTGCTCGCGGAAATCCGCCGGCCCACCCCCGTGAAGCGTATCAACGGCCTCACGCAATTCCAAAGCGTTGCCCACGGCCTGCCCCAGCGGTTGATTCATATCGGAAAGTAAGGCCACCACCTTGCGCCCGCTCAACTTGCCAATCGCAACCATCAGCTCCGACAACTTGCGGGCTTCCGCCACGTTTTCCATGAAGGCCCCCAGCCCCAGTTTCACATCCAGCACAATGGCCTGGGCCCCGCCGGCGATCTTCTTGCTCATCACCGACGAAGCGATCAAGGGTGTGGAAGGCACCGTGCCGGTCACGTCTCGCAGCGCGTAGAGTTTGCCATCCGCGGGGGCCAGGTCGCCGCTCTGCCCAGTCAACACCAGCCCAATGCGTTTGAGCTGGGCCATGAATTCATCTGTCGAAAGGTTGGTACGGTAACCAGGAATCGACTCCAACTTGTCCAGCGTGCCGCCGCTAAAGCCCAGCCCGCGCCCCGACATTTTCCCTACCGCCAAACCGCAAGCCGCCACCACCGGCTCCACAACTAGCGTGGTCTTGTCGCCCACCCCGCCGGTGGAGTGCTTGTCTACGGCAATTTCCACCACGCCGCTCAAATCCTGCACCGAGCCCGAATGGGCAATCGCCAGGGTCAGGTCGGTGGTCTCCTGGTCGGTCATGCCGTTCAATAATACGGCCATGGCCCAGGCTGCCACCTGATAATCGGGAATTTCGCCGCGGGTGAAACCCTGCACAAAGAATTCAATCTCTTCTTTGGTCAGTTCACCGCCATCGCGTTTCTTGATGATGATATCGACTGCCCGCATAATCTTGCTCCTTTCCACCCTCCCATTATACAAAAGAAGGCGCTTCCAGGGGTGGAAACGCCTTCACCAAAAGCGGGGGCAA
>CAYOHX010000307.1:0-3555 GCA_964403875.1 uncultured Anaerolinea sp.
AACATCCGAACAAAATCCGCCAGGCAGCCCCGTAAGTGGTAGAGTAGAAGTGTATGATTAAAAAGGGTTTCTCAAGAGCCAAAAAGGTTCTTCAGGAATTGCCGGGGTGTAATCCCATTGAACCCTAAAATCCACTTGTTGTTGTATAATTTTTAAGCTAGACTTATATATCAGAGACCGCTGCCTTCCAAAGGGGAGTGCCATGGCCGAAAAAATTCTAATCGTCGACGATGATGTTCAAACCCTCCGTTTAGTTGGCTTAATGCTGGAACGCCAAGGGTATAAAATCCTGGCGGCCTCCAACGGCACCCAAGCCATTGGCATGGCTCGCGCCGAACACCCTGACCTGATCTTGTTGGATGTCATGATGCCAGATGTGGATGGGTACAGCGTGGCACGAACCTTGCGCAAAGAACCCGAAACATCCGACATTCCCATTTTAATGTTCACCGCCAAGGCACAAGTAGAAGATAAAATCGCTGGCTATGAAGCTGGCGCTGACGATTACCTGACCAAGCCTATTCACCCCGCGGAACTGACTGCCCACATGCGGGCGATCCTTGCGCGAAGCAAAACTCGCGGCCCCGCTACGCCGGTTGAACGGGGATATACGATTGGCTTCATTGGCGCAAAAGGTGGCCTGGGTGTTTCCTCGCTGGTGCTCAACCTGGCGATTAATTACTATCAGAACACCAAGCAAGAAGTGATCGCCGCCGAGTTACGCCCCGGGCAAGGCAGTTGGAGCACTGAGTTGGGTATGCCAACCCAAGAGGGCTTGAACAACTTGCTCCATCTCAACACAACCGACATCAACGTAACCACCATTGAAAACGAACTGGTTCGCGTTCCTTATGGGGTTCGCTTGTTGATGACGTCCCCTTATGCTCGCGACGTTCAGTTGATGAAAAACGTCAAGCAGCTTGAAGCGGTGGTCGATCAGCTTTCACTGATGAGCAAAGTCTGTATGCTGGATATCGGCAACGTGCTTTGCCTGGGTCTCGATGAAGTTCTCAATCACTGCAAAGAAGTGGTTGTCGTAACCGAACCCTACCCTGGAACAGTCAACCGTACCCGCCAACTCATGGACGACTTGAAACTGCGCGGTTTTGGCAAAACCAAACTGATCACCCTGGTGATGGTCAACCGCATTCGAGCCGATGTGCAACTCTCGGTCATTCAAGTGCAGGAAGCCCTGGGGCACCCCGTTGCCCAGGTGATTCCGCCCGCCCCAGAAGTTTCCTTCCAGGCCGCCACTCGCAACCTGCCCATGATTCAGGTGCAAATCGGCGGATTGCTGAGTTTACAGTACAGTCGACTGGCAGAGTCCATCGCCGAACGCATCACTCCATGACCTCTGCCCTGGCTTCGACCGACATCGAGAGCGCTCGGCAGCTTCTCCGTGACGCCCGTCATGCGGTGGTATTTTCTGGCGCGGGCATCTCAACACCATCGGGCATCCCCGATTTCCGCTCGAAAGGCTCGGGGATGTGGGAATCTGTCGACCCAATGGAGGTCGCCACCCGCAGTACCTTTTTGAGTAACCCACAGAAGTTTTGGGACTGGAAGCGCCCTTTGATGCTCAAGATGTGGGATGCTCGCCCCAACCCGGCCCACAAGGCCCTGGCGCAGCTCGAAAGCGCCGGTTACGTCCGCGCGGTCATCACCCAAAACATCGATGGTTTGCATCAAAGAGCCGGATCGCATCAGGTCTTCCCAGTTCACGGCTCCATCGACGAAATGGTCTGTCTGGGTTGCCGCAGCCGGTTTCCAAGCCGGATGTTTGAAAGCCTGCTGCGCTCCGGCAGCGAAATGCCAACGTGTAAGAACTGCCGCCAGGTTCTCAAGCCGGATATCGTCCTTTTCCAGGAAAACCTTCCTGCGGGCGTCTGGGAAGCTTCCGAAAAACAATGCGCCCGCGCCGACGTTATCATGGTGGTAGGGTCTTCGTTGGAAGTCTGGCCCGCCGCCTATCTGCCAGAGATGGCTGTCGATAACGGCGCGAAGCTCATCATCGTCAACCTGAGCGCAACCCATCTAGATTCTCGCGCTACCATCTTGCTCCAATCGGACCTGGCCCTGGCGCTCCCTGCCATCACAGCGGGGCTGGTTTGATTGGCAAGGAGAGACTATGCCAGATCATCCTAGCTTTGATCTGAATTCTGCCCACCGATTCTTCTCCGCCGATTGTTTCAACCGCTCTTGGGATTTCATCGAAAAATCATCCCGTACGCCCGAAGAAGACCAGCAGATGCTGACCACCGCTTTTGCCTCATTGTGGCATTGGACACAGCGCCCCGACTGTACCCGGCAAAACCTGTCCGTTAGCTACTGGCAAATATCTCGCATCTACGTTTTACTCAAGCAGGCCACGTCCGCGCTTCAGTACGCCACCCGCTGCATGGAATATAGCCAGGGCGAGCCTCCCTTTTATGCCGGCTATGCTTATGAAGCCGTGGCGCGCGCAGAAGCGTTGGCCAAGAAATTCCCCCAGGCACGCGAAGCCATTGCCCAGGCCCGCGCCTTGAGCGAGCAAATCCTGGATACGCATGCCAGGCAAATGCTGTTGGCCGACCTGGAAACCATCCCACTCGAATAAGGCCCGCCATGGACTCCGATCTACTTGAACAGGCTGTAGCGCACATCCGGGCCGGACGCCCCGCGGATGCCCGCCGCTTGTTGGCCCAACTGCTGGACAAAGATCCTCACAATGAAGCCGCCTGGTTCTGGTTAGTAGAAACCATGCCGACCGCAGAGCAGCGCATCTCGGTGCTGCAACAGTGTTTGCGTTTCAACCCACAAAGCCGCCCGGCCCGCCTGGGACTGGACAAACTGACCACACAACACCAAACGCCCAGCGCGCAACCTCCAGCGCCAACATCGCCAGCGGAATCGTCCGCCCAACCCAGCCAAAGCCCAGGCATCCTTTCCCGGATGAAACCTCCCGCGGAAACGAACCAATCACCTGCCGGGCAAAAGCCGCCCGAGCCCGAAGAAGACCTCTTCGCCAGTTTGCGCCAGCCTGCCGCGTCTGAAGAAGATTTCTTTGCCAATCTGCGCCAACCCACCGAGCAGCAGCAGGAGCCCGAGCCCGAAGGCGACTACTTCGCCAGCCTGCGTCCGCCCGCCGAACTGGAAGATCATCTCTTCTCCGCCCTCATTGCGTCAACCGAACCAGAGCCGAAATCCTCCTTCCAAGAACCTCTCCCTCCGCCTTCTCGCAAAGATTTCCCCGCCCTGGAAGAACGGGTTTTTCTTGAAGATGCTCCCTCTCAACGCGGCTCCAAAGAATCAACCGACAAGGGCCCGACCCAAAAGAAAGATGAAGTCGTCGATGAAGCAGCCTCGATCGAGCCAGTGGAACTCAAGGATTTGCAGGAACTGCGCAAGAAAGGCCGCCGCCGGATACCAATTTGGCGGTACTTGCTGCCACCTTTCGGGCTGGTGCTTCTCCTGGCCGGTCTCTACCTGTTCTTCGCATACGATGTTCCCAGCCAGCTAAGAGAAGTCCCCTTTGTGGCTCGCGTGTTTTTCCCCACCGCCACCCTCACACCCACG
>CAYOHX010000308.1:0-3514 GCA_964403875.1 uncultured Anaerolinea sp.
ATCCCGTCACCATTTTTCCCGGCCTTCCACCACCATTTATCTCGGACGCTAACAAAATACGAAGCACCGACATAACCTGTAGACCCTCCAACTGTTGCCCCGAGCTTTCCAGTCAATGAACTGGCTCTGTCAATTACGAAAGTTTCTCCAAAGATTATGCTTGCGCGCCCCAGTCTTTGCTCTGTTGTAAAGGATGTTTTCCACCACGAGTCTCTCTTTAGCTGAAACGCGGCTTCTGCAAACGATTCGATAATTCCGGTTGGAATTGCGAATCTTAGGTGTTTATACCAGGGTTTTACTGAGACAATTGCATCCTCATACGTGGTCATGAACTCGAACATTGGCCCAGTAAGGGTTTGATAAAAAGTTTCTAAAGCATCTAGTTCAGAATCGGGATACCACTGTTCTACAGGGCGAGTTGGCGTTGAAGTTGGAGCAGCGTTATAAAAAAAAGGTCCCGGAGTTGTGGTAGCGGTTGGTGTATTCGAAGGGGTTGCTGTTGGGGTGCTGGTCGGAGTTGGCGTCGCTGTTGGGGTGCGAGACGGAGTTGGCGTCGCTGTTGGGGTGTGAGTCGGAGTTGGAGTGGGAGTCGGAGGAATATACACCCCGGCACTGCCACAACCGCCCCCCAAATCTCCATCCGCGCAAGCTTGAGCATGGCCTGAAGGATCTTTAAACCGGATCGGATTATTACCCATTCCAGCGTACCGGTCCCACGCAATCGGATTTCCTGCGCCGGGGATCAATGTGTCTGCCGACGCGAATCTCCCTAATCGACTCGAATAGAATCTGGCATTGTAGTCCATCAAGCCGAAGTCGTTGTTGCGCTGCCCTGTATACGTGAAATCGCTCAGGCTCCCGCCGCTGCTCCAATGCTCCTCGCCGAAAGGCAGGTAACGCGTCTGGCTCACCGCCGCGCCGGCGGCATCGGTAGTCAGGACCACGCTGCCCAGATGGTTGGTATGGAAGTAGTATACCGCACTCCCCTGGCGCATGGCCACTCGCCTGCCGCCGAACAGGTAGTACTTCGTCTCGGTTTGCACCGTGACGGGATCCGCCGATACCCACTGCGAGACGTTCCCCACCCGATCCCTGGCGCGCACCGAGAAGGTGTAGGAAATTCCATCCTGTCCGGTGAAGGAGACGCTGTGTTTGGGCGCGTTGACCACCGGCAGCGTGCCGGGCTGCATGCAGCCGGTGCATGTGTATTGCACTTCGTAGGACTGAACGCCCGAATCTCCGTCCGCGGCATCCCAGGCCACGTCGAACTGCAAGGAGGGGTTGTCGGGCAGGTTCACTGCCCCGATGGTCGGGGGCGTGAAATCGCTGACGATGTTCACCGGGATCTCGGTCGTATGGCCCAGGTGATCCCGCACCACAATGGCGTAGCTGCCCACGCCGGCCCAGGCAGGATCCACCGTGTAGGTGTACTCGTAGGGCGCGGCGTTGTCCACCAGGACCTGCGACATGCCGAACAGGGCCGGGAAGGTCACATCTTGAATCCCAGAGCCCAAGTCCTCGGCCGGGAAGTCCGAATTTTGAAGCTCGCGGATCACGTCTTCGGCCTGAACAGTCACAGCGAAGGTTCCGGATGCCGGCGCAGCGCAGTCGGGGCATTGGGGGATCAGCGGGGCGAAGTACAGGCTGTCGGCGTCGCCGTACATGCCGCCGCTGCCCGCACGCCGAATTGCTCATTGTCCGTGTCTGGTCGCCGGCGGGGATGGGGTGAGGACAGCCAACTGTATAGTTATACTAGGGAATTTTGGTGTTGGCCAGATGTGGAGGTTGGTTAGAATAATATTCGTTTATTCATCGCTATCGGCCCAATCCCAATATATGGCAGAATATATTCCGCAACCTTTATCGATAGCCAAATTTAAGATTGATAATAAGCTTTTAATTCCATGAGTGAGCGAATAAACCCATGTTTCATTCTTATTCGCCAAAAAACCAGAATTAAAATGTCTACCATCACCTAAATCCTTCTCAAGAGTTTTTTGAAGTAGCTTGAAAAATTTTTCGCATTCTTCCATAGATATCCAACCACCCTGGTTGTATGAGTAAGAAGGTCGAATCCACTCCCAATAAGGGTCTCCGTGTTCAACAACCGTATGATTTACAGAATCTTTTCCAAGTAACTTTGCCATCGGAGAGCCATTGATGAGGAGGTTTATTTCTTGTTTTGACCAAGATAGACCCTCTAAGCTCTCTGCCACAATCCTCCAATCATAACCTAAACATTCTTGCGTGGGTTCTAAGTATTTTGCCGTTATTATGAAAAGCCAACTTCCAAGAATCGAGTTTCGATAAGGTGAAGTTTCGATTCTCCGGATACTTGGCATTGGCAGGATTTTCCCGTAACCATATCTGGAAAATATATGGTCGAACTCACCAGACGTGACCACTCTTTTTACTTCTTTGCGAAGGGGTTGCGGATCTCCCTTATCTAAGGCGTCAGACAGAGCCTTTAGTTCAGCACGATATTCTTCGTAGTCAAAATATAGGTTTGCTAGATACCACATATATGCCTCTATAAAGCCTCATCATTTAATTACAGGTTGAGCAGGCCCAAGCATCGGCAAGAGGTTTCTCTCGACCCAACCTTTAGATTGTCCATGCCAATATGCAGAAACATGACCTTCTGGGTAGGTTCCGCCAAGTTCATTGCCATAGATATCTGTAACAAGCTGCCCTCCATCATAATCAACTTGACCTCCCGCAGAAAGAACTTGGTCGACATCAAGTTCCCAATATAAATCCTTTTCAGTTGGTAAACGTCCGAACGAGTTCTTGATAGCTTCTTCGGGAGAACAAGAAGAGCAGGAAACTTTTCCGTCTCTCCCCGGTCTAGTTTGAGGTATCGATGGATCACCTGCCTGGCCGAAGACAATAACGCTACTGCCAAGCCCATTGTCTTTCGTTGATAAATTCACTATCCCAAGAGTAACTCCAGGTATTAGTTGCGAAGCGTCGAATTCTCTTTGCGGAACGAAACTTAATGATCGCTGATATGTTGCTTCTACATCGCCCTGGTAGGATGCTAGGTTAGTGTTGCCCCTCGATGCTTCCCTTCTAAAGATGAACAGTTTAGCATAGTATTCAGAGAATAAACCGTTAAATCGTCCTGCATGACTATAATCAAATGATCTGCCTATTTGTTCCGCTGTTGAGTTTTGTCCACACCTTCCACCTACATCCCCATCCGCACAAGCTTGAGCATGACCTGACGGATCCTTAAACCGGATCGGATTATTTACCATCCCAGCATACCGATCCCACGCTAGTGGATTTCCTGCGCCGGGGATCAATGTGTCTGCCGACGCGAATCTCCCTAATCGACTCGAATAGAATCTGGCATTGTAGTCCATCAAGCCGAAGTCGTTGTTGCGCTGCCCTGTATACGTGAAATCGCTCAGGCTCCCGCCGCTGCTCCAATGCTCCTCGCCGAAAGGCAGGTAACGCGTCTGGCTCACCGCCGCGCCGGCGGCATCGGTAGTCAGGACCACGCTGCCCA
>CAYOHX010000309.1:0-3483 GCA_964403875.1 uncultured Anaerolinea sp.
CGGATCCACGCCTCCTACCAGCTAAGTGAGAAGTGTCGGGATTATTTCCTTGAACATTACCAGGTAGCTTACCTTCCAAGTGCTTACTCGGGCTGCCCATCCTCAAACAGTACAGCAGACCCAGAAATCCATCATAGAGTTTTTATGGTCGCCAACCCCACCGGAGATTTAAAATTTGCAGAAACCGAAGTGGAGAGCGTCGCACAGTTTTTCGAGGGCGGCGCGGTGGCGCAGCTATCTCGAGATGAAGCTGTGAAGAACCGGGGGCTCGCAGAAAGGGGCTGCGCCGGGTACCTGCATTTTGCGTGCAACGGGGTCCATCACTTGTGCGAGCCGCTCCGCTCAGGGATCGTCTTGGGGCAGGGGAGCGTGCTCACCACTTTAGAGCTGCTCGAACAAAGGATGGTGCAGCATGCCCGACTAGTAGTGCTTTCGGCCTGCGAAACCGGTCTGGTGGATTTATCTCGGTCGCCAGACGAATTAATCGGCCTACCAATAGGGTTCCTGAATGCCGGGGCCAGTGGGGTGATCAGCACGTTGTGGGCCGTCAACGACCAGGCTACCAGCCTCTTGATCGAAGCATTCTACCGTAATCATCTGGAACGCGGCATGGAGCCCGCTGCCGCTCTGCGCCAGGCTCAGACCTGGCTCCGCAGCGCGACCCGTAAAGAGCTGGGCGAGTATTATTCCTCTTTATTGCGTATGAGCACGGACGCAGCTTATTTCGGTCTGGAGGAAATGGTTCTGAAAGGTCAGCCGGAAGACCGTCCGTACGCGCACCCCTATTACTGGGCTGCGTTCACCTACTTGGGAAATTGATCAATATCGAATGATGGGGACCGGCATGGCTGAACAATCAAAACCTAGTCCTGAAACTGTATATTACGCATTTTCGCGAGCGTGGGAAGCATTGCCTTCCTTGGTAGGGGAAAATGCCTGGGGGGAGATTTGGAAACCTCTTCAGCAAAAGATGGAGTTGTTCCGTCTGAGCGGCGACCAGATCGGGCGCATACGGATGGCCGCGGCACTACTTTCACTCATAGCCCCGTATCAACCGGCGCGGGAAAGGATCCGCCTTGAGGTGGAAAATAATCGTTCTTGTCGTAAGATCACCTGTCCGTACTGTCAGAATACCGAAACGTATACCCTCAACCCGGATGAGAGCTTGGGAACTACGAATACCATACGCAGATGGAACATTGGCATCGTGGTGGACGATATAAAAATCAAAGCCCTCAAGGGCTCTGCGATCGCCAGCCACCTGGTCACTCAGGATTGGATAGATATGCCAAAATGCAAAAGCTGCGGGAAAGAATACCAGTACTGCCTGCTGACCGGGGAGGTCAAGCAATGAGTCAGAATATCATCAAGCCACCCGAGCCGGAGCCTTTTGTGGAGGAGACTCGCGAATTTTGGCGCGAGATGGGCAAAGAATCTATTCGGGAGTCGATCAAAACAATCGACCAGGTTGCAAAAGAAATTATTGCCATCGCTGGCATCATGCAGGGGCTGTATGTTAACGTGATTGCCATCGGCGATCTAAAAAGCGCTAGCTACCCTATCCTCGCTCGACTGGTTTTTCTGCTCCCGATTGTGTTCTTCATCCTGAGCATCACCGCCGGACTGCTAGTCTTTTTCCCCGAGCCATTTCGCTTGAACGTGAATGCTTCCGGCAGCATAAAGGCATCTTTTGAACACATCCAGGCGCGCAAGTTTCACCGGCTTAAATGGGCGAGCTTCTGGATCATTACTGGTTTTCTCGCACTCCTGACGGCGGTGGCGGTCTACCTGCTTTAATTGAAGTTGCGTGGTGGTAGGGTTGGCTCCCTTACGGTCACGCCCGGCCCTATGAGATGTTTTCATGATGATTGTTCATTATCTTCGAATATGCCTCACAGCCTTACACGCCAACAAGGGAAAAATACGCGGGGTTATCGATTTTCCGACCAAACTCGATCTGTTGAGATGGATCATTCTCGAGGGCATACATTAGCAGCACTCATCATTTCATCTGTGACAAACCGGATTGTGCTCGAGAACGACATCAAAATCTGTAAGCGCTATTGGCCGCCGAGCTAATTGGCCACAGCGAATGCCGTTAATTAAGATCCCGCCCCAACATTGATCTGGGAACTGCCGGAGGAAGCCCGCTATCTGTAAGGCGACATCTTGCCAATTCTGTGCAAGCCGCCTGCCATAGAGGATTGGAAAGTCCTTCCCGTAGATCGAAGCACACTCGAGCAGGCCCTGAACCTTGATTATCGTGATTTTAAAGTTGCTGTACAAATGATCTCGGCCATGCAGAGTAAGATGAATTGTTTGCCAACTCGTGATATCAAGGACTACCAGCCACCATCCCGACTTAACATAAAATCAGCAGATTTCCTCAGTACACTTTCTTAACAACTGGAGTCTTTCGCTCGTTAGAAAATCCTTTGTTTGTTTTGATTAGGTAATCCAAAAGCTCCTTTACCGTCCAGCGCCTTTCCGTCGGTTCAGCTGTCATGGCCAGAGGCCTATACCGGTAACGTCTTGGCGGCTGCCTGCCTTTGTGATGGAGTGGCTTTTCCAGCACTACCGCCAGGCTTTCGGGATAATGAACAAAGTTAGTAGCTGCGCCACACTTTAGATGTTCCATTAGTTCTGGAGTGAACTTCGCTGATCCCCGGATGTGGCGAGTCATTTTACTGACAAACTGTTGGATGGTCAGGTTTGCCATCCGACGAAAGATATGTTGATCCGTCCGCTCAGTCCAGTCTGGCAGAGTCGCTCGCGGTAAGGGGCTTCGTCTCGAACAATACCCGCAACTCTACCTCCAATGTTTTTCTCCGCCTTTGGTATTGAAATAGCTGCACATGCGAGATCACCTGGTTGTAGATAACGCAGCCAGCAGCACCGACACCAGCTTCTTCCCATCTCCCACTTCCATTTTCCAAAGTGCACGATCAAGGCGTAGATGTATAAAATCCGCTACCCAATCATCCCTTACAACAGGAGAAGCTTCTCACCCAACGCATTCAAGTCAGACAAGTACACTTTCACTGGCGGCGGGCTCACCCAACGGACAGCTGCCCAATCGGCTTCCGTTGCCGTACACAACAGACGAGCTAGATCCGCCGGAAAGACGCCAGCCGCTTTGCTTTCCGCGTTGGTGATAGCTTCCTTCAAGGGTAGCCCCATCTTTGTGCAAAATCCCCAGATATCCGCAAAGTCCTTCGGTTCTTCGCGATCCAGCAATGCCGTTACTTTATTGGCTAGGATATTTTCGGCTGTATCCAAATATCCCAGGATTGGATGATCTACCACAACACCCACCCGGGCAGGCACATCATTGATCATTTCAATTTTCAACGTGATACCATTCCGGATCAAATTTAGACGGCCAAATCGTTTTTCACGCAGGATTACCTGACTCTGCCAATCACCGCCATGCACCAACGCCTGAATAATCCGACCCACCCATAGATCAAATCGATCGTCATC
>CAYOHX010000310.1:0-3468 GCA_964403875.1 uncultured Anaerolinea sp.
AAGCCCCGCCAAGCACCACAAATTCGGCCTCTTTCACCAAAGGGCTGAGCAGTAACGAAAAATGAAAAGAGCAGAGTCTATGCTCTAGACTCTGCTCTTAATCGGATATTGTGATCGGAATTCCTTGTTAGCCGAGAACGCCGCGCAGCTTCAAGTCATCAGCAAAGTGGCATGCCGCGAAGTGTTCGGGTTCAACCTCGCGGAGAGCGGGGGTTTCCTTGGAGCAGATTTCCTTGGCGTAGCGGCAGCGTGGGTGGAAATAGCAACCAGAAGGCGGATTGGCTGGGCTGGCAACTTCGCCGGGTAGTTTGATGGGGCGATCGCGCTTGCGGGGATCTGGTTTTGGAACGGCAGCCATGAGTGCTTCGCTGTAAGGATGCTTGGGGCTGTAGTACAACTTATCGGTTGAAGCTAACTCAACCAGACGCCCAACGTACATGACTGCGACCCGGTCGGAGATGTGCTCGACTACACTCAAGTCATGGGCAACGAAAATGTAGGTCAGTTCGAAATCCTTCTGCAAGTCTTCCAGCAGGTTGAGCACCTGGGCTTGAATGGACACATCCAAGGCTGACACGGGTTCATCGCAAATAATGAGCTTGGGATTGAGGGCCAGGGCTCGGGCGATGCCAATACGCTGGCGTTGACCACCGGAGAACGCGTGAGGGTAGCGGCTCATATACTCGGGCCGCATTCCTACGATACGAAGCAGCTCAGCCACCCGATCTTGAAGTTCAGATCCTGAAGCGATTTTGTTAATGAGCAGGGGTTCCGCGACAATGCGCTGCACGGTCATACGCGGATCCAAAGACGAGAAAGGATCCTGGAAAATGATCTGCATGTGCGGGCGAATATCCGCCAGCTCTTTGCGTTCCATCTTCTCCAGGTTCACCCAACCCTTTTTGGGGTCGTTGAAACGGATGGTTCCACCGGTTGGGTTGAGCAACCGAATGATGGTGCGACCAGCGGTGGTCTTGCCGCAACCCGATTCACCCACCAGACCGAGGGTTTCGCCCTTTTTCACAAAGAGATTGACCCCATCCACGGCTTTTACAGTTCCCGTTGAACGGCGGATGAGTCCCTTGCGAATGGGGAAGTGCTTCTTCAGGTCGTTTACCTCCAGAAGCAGTTCGTCTTTGTTGATGGTAGTTAATTGACTATTGTCCATTGGACTCCTCCACGACATCGGAATGCAGGAAGCACCGCACGGAATGGCCTTTGTCTACCATGGTGAGGCCAGGAACTTTGACGTCACAAAGACCGCGCATGGCTTGATCGCAGCGGGGATGGAACGGACAGCCCTTGATCTTTGAGTATGGATCTGGGACTACTCCGCGGATTGGTTGCAGGCGCTCTTTTTGTCCACTGCCAACGTGCGGAATGGAGCGGAGCAGCGATGAGGTATAGGGGTGTTTGGGATTGTAATAGATATCATCCACAGGGGCTTGCTCTACTACACGCCCCAGATACATCACCGACACATAGTCGCACATCTGAGCCACAACGCCGAGGTTGTGAGTGATGAAGACGATGGTCATGTTGATGTTTTTCTGGAGCTCGCGCATGAGATCGAGAATTTGAGCTTCCGTGGTTACATCCAACGCGGTGGTGGGCTCATCGGCGAACAACACCGCGGGCGTGCAGGAAAGGGCCAGGGAGATCATGGCGCGCTGGCGCATACCACCGCTTAATTCATGGGGGTAGCGTTTGACGATCAGCTTGGGGTTGGCCATGCCGACACCGTCCAGAATAGCAATTGCCCGTTTTTCCGCTTCCACGGTGTCTACTTTTTGGTGTAGGATGATGGCTTCCATGATTTGGTCGCCAATGGTGTAGGAAGGGTTCAACGAAGTCATGGGTTCTTGGAAGATCATGGACATCTGCGCGCCGCGGATGGCACGCATTTCGGGGCCCATGCCCTCCAATTTCGTCAAATTAATTTCCTCGTTGAATTCCTTCCCATCAGGTCCGAACTTTTGGCGGAAATAGGTGATATCGCCATTCACGATTTTGCCGGGCTTGGCAACCATGCGCATGATCGACAAGGCGGTAACGCTTTTTCCGCAGCCGCTTTCGCCTACCACGCCCATGACTTTGCCGCGGGGGATATCGAAATTCACTCCGTTCAAGGCGCGGGCCACACCCAGATCCGTAAAGAAGTAGGTGTGTAGGTCGCGGACTTTGAGGATGATATCTTCGCCTTCAAAGATGGAGCTGATTTTTTCTTTTTCAGACTGTGAGGTTTGGTTCATTTTCTTCAGCCTGCCTTTCTGTTAGATCGAGTAGGGATCAACCGCATCGCGCAAGCCGTCACCGAGCAGGCTGAACAAAAGCACGGTGAGGAGGACGGCTACGGCGGGGATGAGCAGCCAGGGGTGCTGAACCACGACGCTTACTTGCTGCGCATCGCGGAGAAGGGAGCCCCAGCTTACGGCAGGTGGGAGGATACCCAAGCCAAGGAAGCTTAAGGACGTTTCACCCAAGATCATGCCAGGAATGCTCAGGGCAGCGATGACGATGATGTGGCTGGCGCCATTGGGAACCATGTGGGTAAAGATGATTCGCCAATCGGAGGAACCTGCGGCAAGCGCAGCTTGGGTAAAGTCAGCTCCACGGTAAGCCATGACCTTGGCTCGAAGTTGGCGAGCCAGACCTGTCCAGCTAACCACGGATAATACGACCGTAATCAGGAAGTATCGATGTATGACCGTGAAGTCTTTTGAAATGTTAGGGAGTGCGGCAGCGAGGGCAGCCCACAGAGGGATTTGGGGGAACGCGCCCAAAACTTCGATCATACGTTGCATGATGTCATCCACAATGCCGCCGAAAAAGCCGGAGGCTGTGCCGAGGACAGCACCGAGGATGATGCTCATTGCTACACCAAACAAACCGACGGTGGTGGAGATTTGACCTCCCACCAGCAAGCGGGCAAAGAGATCTCGGCCCAAACCGTCGGCCCCCATGACATAAAAGCGTTGGCCTTCAACCCCAAAGAGGTGCACATCCGTCGGAATACCGAAGACGCTGACCTTGTCACCTTTGACAAAGAATTTGATCGGAATCGTTTGCGTTTTATCGACGACGAATTCAAATTTGAAGGTTTCGGGATTGAGCTGCGTAGAGGTTTTATAGGTAAATAAGCCGAATTTCCCATCTGCGCTGCGTAGAGTGACGGGCGAAGGTGGGCCAAAGATGTACTCTTTGTCCTGGTTCTGGTACCAATTGGGCGCAATAAACTCGCCCAAAAACACCAGGATGTAAATGACGGCCATTCCCCAGAGGCCAATCATTGCTAGTTTGTTCTTGCTGAAGCGAATACGCATCAGCTGCCACTGCGAAAGATCACCAACATCACTCACAGGATCTTCGAATACTTCGTGGTGTGGAGCGGCGGGTTGAGGGGTGGGGGTGGGGTCGGGTTGAATTGTGTCAGTCATATTTCACCTCTTTCGCGGGCTACTCGAACCG
>CAYOHX010000311.1:0-3461 GCA_964403875.1 uncultured Anaerolinea sp.
TGTTCGCATTTCACCACAACCGGTTTAGACGATTTATTTTAGCGGAATGGCCTAACCGAAGCAATCAGGCTGCGCAACAAGTCTTTTTTCTGCTCAGCCAGGAGATTGTCCCACAGGGCGGGCAAGGTCTGCGCAATATGGCGAAACTGGTCACAGAGGTCTGGTGATAGGGTGAGTGATGGAAGGGGGTGGTGCGTATACGCCCGTAATGTTCAAACAAGCCCTGACACGGGCCATTCCTCCCGTGGAGCAACCGGGTGGCCGCTGGCGACAAGCGTCCGGTCAGGGTAGGATGGGGTCTGTATTCCAAACAAGGCCAACGAATTATTGGTACAGCAGAGGCGAAGCCTCAGCCTAGTCCGAGTTCAAACATGGTCCTCATTCCCGGATGATTTCACCACTGGTGGCGAGTTGGTCAGGAAACTCGACCCCGCTCAGGAAAATATCACAAGCGTTGGGAATGAGTTGGAATACACCACGAGAGGTGAAGGGAGGCCAGAATGAAAGACCATCAGGAGATGAGAGAGCCGCTGGGTGACGTGCATCCGAATGCGGCCGGGTTGGACATCGGGTCACGGGAAATCTGGGCTTGTGTTCCGCCGGACCGCGATGCAGACTGGGTTCGCCCGTTTGGGACCTTCACGCCTGATTTGCACCACCTGGCCGATTGGCTCGCCCAGTGTGGGGTGGATACGGTGGCGATGGAAAGCACAGGCGTATATTGGATTCCGGTGTTTGAGATCCTGGAAGCGCGAGGGTTCCAGGTGTACCTGGTGAACGCCCGCCATCTTAAGAATGTGCCGGGGCGGAAATCGGACTATCAGGACTGTCAATGGATCCAAAAGCTACATCGGCTTGGGTTGTTGGCCAGCTCATTTCGGCCCGACGCCGAGATGTGCCGTTTGCGAGGGTATTTGCGGCATCGCGCCTTCAGAAAGCGCTGCAACAAATGAATATCCAATTGCCCCAGGTGCTCAGCGATGTGGTGGGGACGACCGGACAAGCGATTTTGCGAGCGATTGTGATGGGCGAACGGGATGCAGTCCGACTGGCCCAACTGCGCCATCCGGCGTGTCATTCCTCGGAAGACACGATTGCGAAAGCCCTGACGGGAGATTGGAAGGAAGAGCAGTTGTTTATCTTGAAACAGTCCCTTGAACTTTATGACTTCTACACGGCTCAGATCGCCGCCTGCGATGCTGAGGTTCAGCGCCATTTTTCAGCCATGAAACCCCGCTGGATTCCCGCTGACCCTGCACTTCCATCCAAGCCCAAGCGGCGGCACCGCCATTCGCCAGCAGTCGATGTCCAGACTGCCGCCATCCACCTCACCGGGGTGGATCTAACCATGGTGGATGGGTTGAGTGCCGCCTTGGTCCAGACCATTCTGTCTGAGATTGGCACCGATATGAGCAAATGGCCGACGGTCAAACATTTTGCGTCGTGGTTAGGCCTGGCCCCCCACAACGCGATCTCCGGGGGTAAGGTCTTGCACAGCGAAACCTTGCCTACGACGAATCGAGCCGGTCAAGCCTTTCGCCAGGCAGCCATTACCCTGGCGCGGAGTCCCAGCGCCTTCGGGGCTTATTATCGCCGCAAACGGGCTCAGGCTGGTCCGCAGTTTGCTCAGGTCGCCACCGCCCATAAAATCGCCCGCACGGTCTATTTTCTGCTGAAACATCACGTTCCCTATCAAGATATAGGAGCGGAAGCCTACGAACAAAAACATCGAGAACGGGAGCTGGCTGCCTTACGCAAAAAAGCGGCCAAGCTGGGCTTCGCGCTCGTTAGTCCTCAGCCGACCCAAACGCAAACTTAAAAATGCCTACCCTATGATGGTTGGTTGCTCAGGAAATTAATCTACGGGGAAATGGGAGGTCAGGCAGCCTCCCGATAGTAGTCGCGGATGATGCCCCCGAGCACGTTCCGATAGCGGATCGACCCCTCGGTGGACACCTGTGGGGGCTACCGAACACGTCCGGACCTGATCTTCGCCTAATTTCCGGTGTAATGCGTGGCATTACTCAGTGACCCAACGGGACTACCTCTCCCTCTACAACTAAAGGAACCCATCATGTTCTTCAAGCGATTGGCGCAACAGATTAGATCCTGCGTAGCGAACATCATCCGGAAAGTAGAAGAACGCTTCAAGCAGTGGACGAAACCCGGCACCGAATCGCTGGTCGGGGGAACATTGGCTGATGTGACGCGCAGGAAAAGGGAATTGATTGCGGAGAATGCGCTGCTACGCCAACAAGTGATCATCCTCCAGCGGCAGGTGAAACGCCCACAGTTGACGCTGCGGGATCGTGGACTACTGGTCTTGTTGGTGAGGTGGGTACACCGGTGGAAAGACGCCCTGGCGATTGTCAAACCGGACACGTTGTTAGGCTGGCATCGGCAAGGCTTTCGGTTGTACTGGCGGCATAAATCGCGTACTACCCAGCGAGAACCTCAGATTGCCCAAGAAACGATTGACCTGATTCGACAAATGGCCATTGAAAACCGATTATGGGGTGCCAAGCGGATCTTGGGGGAATTGAAAAAGCTGGGTATTCACGTCAGCAAGCGGACGGTGCAGCGTCATATGCGCCAGGCTCGGAAGAACTTACCCCCACGTCAGTCGAGTCAGACCTGGGCCACCTTTCTGAAGAATCACGGACATGAAATCTGGGCGTGTGATTTCCTGCAGATCTACGATCTGCTTTTTCGCCCGCTATTCCTATTCTTCATCGTCGAATTGGGTTCCCGGCGGGTGGTGCATGTGGGGGTGACGCGTGCGCCGAGTGATGCCTGGGTGGCTCAGCAGTTACGGGAAGCAACCCCATTTGGGACCGGTCCGAAGTATTTGATCCGAGACCATGACGACAAGTTTGGTTTCCAGTTCAAACATGCTGCGGCTGGGATCAAACTGCTCAAAACGCCCGTGCATGCGCCCAAGTCCAACGCCATTTGCGAACGCTTTTTGGGCAGTGTCCGGCGTGAATGTCTGGATCATCTACTCATTTGGAGCGAAGGTCATCTGCGTCGCATTGTAACGGAGTATGTGACCTACTTCAATCAGGCGCGTCCCCATCAGGGGATCGAACAGCAGATACCGGCTTTCCTCGATCAGACTTCCACGTTCGAATCGCCCGGTCAACCCGTCGTCAGCCGACCTGTGTTGGGCGGCTTACATCATGACTATCGTCGAGTAGCTTGAGTGGCGAATTGAGGGAAGATCAGTTCGGTAGCCCCCACAACTGCTCGAATGCCTGCCGCCAGCGGGCCAAACGGCAGCGGCTCAAACAGAAAACCATTTCATGAAATGCGAGCGGCTCGTGCCGCTCGTTTTTTGGTTGTCTTCTACCCAGGCGAAATCTCTAGCCCAGGCAATTTTACCCCGAGATTGATTTTTGAACCTTACGGGGTCGCGCCTGGCAGCTACGAAAGTGCGGGCAAGCGCAAAACGAGCAAAACCC
>CAYOHX010000312.1:0-3432 GCA_964403875.1 uncultured Anaerolinea sp.
TCCAGGATGTTCAGGCCGCGGCGGGCGTCGCCGGTGGCGAACAGGGCGATCTTGGGTTTTTCGCCCGATCCAGTGAACCACACCACCAGGATGATGATGCCTACTACCACCAGCACGGCTGCCAGGATCCACACATAGAACTTGGTCATTTGCTGCTGTTTGCGGTAGGATTCAATCACGCTCTGGGGCGAATCTTTGCCTGACATAGTATTTCTTTTCCTGGGAAGGAATTCCTTTGCTTGTTAGAATGAAGTTGCTGCAAACCACCAGCGATGGATTTCTCTAGATGTAGAGACTGTCAAAACGCGGAAAAAGTTCCAGGTTTTTTGGTTCGCAGAACCTTAAAAGGGCATCTGAATGCCCCAATCACTACGATTTTACTAGAGATTAGCAGATTGCGCGAGTCTCGTCAAGCGGGCTTCATTGGCCAGGTAGCGCTTCAGGTATTCTCCGGTGTAGGAGCTTTCTATCTGACAGACCTCTTCGGGTGTGCCGGTGGCAATCAACTCGCCGCCGCGATCTCCTCCCTCGGGGCCCAGATCGATCAAGTAGTCGGCGATCTTGATGATATCCAGATTGTGCTCGATGATGATGACAGAATTTCCGGCTTCGACCAGGCGCTGAAGCACCTCCACCAGCTTATGGACATCGGCGGCATGCAGGCCGACCGAAGGCTCATCCAGGACGTAAATGGTGCGACCGGTGGCGCGGCGGGAAAGTTCGCGGCTGAGTTTGACCCGCTGAGCTTCGCCGCCCGAAAGGGTGTTGCCGGGTTGGCCAATGCGGATGTAGCCCAGGCCCACGTCCTGCAGCGTGCGCAGCTTGTTGACGATGGAAGGGAACGCCGAGAACAGATCGATGGCGCTTTCAACGGTGGTGTCGAGTACCTCGGCGATATTGAGACCCTTGAAGCGCACTTGAAGCGTTTCGCGGTTGAAGCGCGCGCCGTGACACACGTCACAAGGGACATAGATGTCGGGGAGGAACTGCATTTCGATGCGTAGTTGGCCTTGTCCCTGGCAGGCTTCGCAGCGCCCACCGTGGACGTTGAAGGAGAAGCGCCCGGCTTTATAGCCGCGCATCTTGCTGTCGGGCAGTTCGGCGAACAGAGAGCGGATCTCGTCAAACATGCCCGTATAGGTGCCGGGGTTCGAGCGAGGCGTGCGTCCAATGGGAGATTGGTCGATGTTAATGATCTTATCGATGTGTTCGAGACCCTCGATGCGGTCGTGTTCGCCGGATAGGGTGTGGGCTCCGTGAAGCTGGCGGGCGAGAGAATTGTATAGGATGTCGACCATGAGCGTGGATTTGCCGGAACCCGATACGCCGGTGATGCACACCAGCTTGCCCAAGGGAATTTCTACAGTCAGGTTTTTGAGATTGTTGGCCCTGGCGCCCACCACGGTGAGGTGCTTGCCGTTGCCGGTGCGGCGATTTTCTGGGATGGGCACGCTCTTGCGCTTGGAGAGGTACGCCCCGGTCAACGATTGGGGTGTGTCTAGGATGGTTTGAACCGGCCCTTCGGCGATGATGTGCCCGCCGTGTTCTCCAGCGCCCGGCCCCAGGTCGATGATCCAGTCGGCGGTTTCGATGGTTTCTTCGTCGTGTTCCACCACCAATACGGTGTTGCCCAGATCGCGCAATCCTTTGAGTGTGTCTAGCAGGCGGGTGTTGTCGCGCGGGTGCAGGCCGATGGAGGGTTCATCCAGGACGTACAGCACGCCCATCAAGCGGGAGCCCACCTGGGTGGCAAGGCGGATGCGCTGGGCCTCGCCGCCAGACAGGCTGGCAGCCGATCGCCGCAGGGTCAGGTAGTTTAGGCCCACGTTGACCAGGAAGCCCAGGCGCGAGCGGATTTCTTTCAGGATGCGCTCGGCAATCACCATCTGGCGCGGGTTGAGGGCCAGGCCTTGCTGGAGCTCTTCCACCCATTCCAGCGTCTGATTGATGGGCCATCCGGTGATTTCGATGATGTTGGCGTTGTTGACCGTGACCGCCATCGCTTCTTTGCGCAGGCGCTTGCCTTCGCAGGTGGGGCAGGGCTTGTCGGTCATGAATTCAGAGATTTTGTTGCGCAGGTAATCCGAGCCGGTGTCGCGGTAGCGGCGCATGAGGTTAGGGATGATGCCCTCGAAGGCGGTGCGGAAGGTGGATTCGCGCCCGGTGCGGCCTTCCATGTGCACGGTGATTTCCTCGCCGTTGGAGCCATAAAGAAGCAGGTTGAGCTTTTCGGGGGGAATCTTGGCGGCGGGAGCGTTCAGGTCGATGTGGAAGTGGCGAGCAACCGCTTCGATCATTTGCCAGTAATACCCGCCTTGCTCGCGCGGCGTGCTCCATTCGAGGGCCACGATGGCGCCTTCGCTCAGGGGCCGTTCGGGATCGGGGATGAGTAGATCGGGGTCGATTTCCAGGCGCGAGCCCAACCCCTGGCAGTCGGGACAGGCTCCGTGGGGGGTGTTGAACGAGAAAGTGCGCGGTTCGATTTCCGGCAGGCTCACGCCGTGTTCGGGGCAGGCAAAATGCTCAGAGAAGAACAGGTCCTGGGGCGGGTCGAGCGACAGGTTCTGGATGGTCAGGTAGCCCTCGCCGACTTTGAGAGCGGTCTCGACCGAGTCGGTCAGGCGCGAACGGAAAGTTTTCTGTTCCTCTTCGCCTTCCGCGGGGCGCAGCACCAGGCGGTCGACGACCGCTTCGATGGTATGGATTTTATAGCGGTCGAGATTGATCTCCTCATCCAGCGTGTGGACGGTTCCATCGACGCGCACGCGGGCAAAACCGGCTTTGCGCACTTCCTCGAATACGGCCTGGTAGGTGCCCTTTCGTCCGCGAACAATGGGGGCCAGGACCAGCAGGCGGCTGTCGGCGGGCATCTTTTCGATGAGATCGACGATTTCCTGGGCGGACTGCTTGATCACCTCGCGCCCGCAAACCGGGCAGTGTGGAACGCCAATGCGCGCATAAAGCAGGCGCAGGTAGTCATAGATCTCGGTGACGGTGCCTACCGTAGAGCGGGGATTGTGGGAGGTGGCCTTCTGGTCGATGGAAACGGCTGGAGAAAGTCCTTCAATGGCATCAACCTCGGGCTTTTCCATTTGCCCGAGAAATTGGCGGGCATACGCCGAGAGGGATTCGACATAACGGCGTTGACCTTCAGCGAAGATGGTATCGAAGGCCAGCGAGGATTTGCCTGAGCCGGACAGGCCGGTGATGACGACCAGCTTGTCGCGAGGAATTTCTACGGTAATGTTTTTGAGGTTGTGTTCGCGCGCCCCAACGACGCGGATTACGTTTTGCGTCATGTGTTTTCGTTCCTTCCTGCGGCCCGTGCCGGGCGCAAACGAATATTATATCACTGGGAGTCAAGGTCATCTAATTTGCAAGGTTGGGCTCATTGGGAATTAGCGTGGTGAAATCCGCATTTAGGGGTGTGTG
>CAYOHX010000313.1:0-3417 GCA_964403875.1 uncultured Anaerolinea sp.
CTCGTAGCTCAATGGACAGAGCGCCTGACTTCGAATCAGTAGGTTGTGGGTTCGAGTCCCGCCGGGGGCGCCAAATGTGGCGGTCAGTGGACCGCCATTTTTATTTTTAACTCAAATTATTCCCATGGATTAATCACCTGTACACCGCACGGCTGAAAATCGCTGATATTGCGTGTGACGATGATCTGGTTGTTTTGCATGGCGGTTGCAATAATCAAGGAATCCATCACCCCCATGCGTCTGCCGGTTCGTTCCATTTGAGCAACCAGCGAACCCCATAAAAACATGGTGGGGGTGTCCACCGGCAGGATGCGGGTATTAAAACGGGGGATGAGATCGTTATTGAGCCATGTCATCAATCGGGTTTTTCGACCGGATTCGGGCATTCTCTCTATGCCATGCTGGATCTCGCCAATGGTAATAGCACTAAGGTATAGATGATCCTCGGCAATTGATTCAACCCATTGCACAACTTTTGACAGGGGTTGTCGGTTTGTAAATTCAGACAAGACGCAAGTATCCAGCAGGTAATTCATGGTTCGATGTCAAGGAAACGGGGCAGGTCATCGAGGCGGTCAATTGACAACTCTGAACCGGCCAGGGGGGAGTTTAGAAGAAATTGGGCCAGATTCTCACTACCACGAGTAAGGCGCTCGTACTCTTCAATGGGTAATATCACCACGGTTTTTCGTCCCCGCCGGGTGATGGTTTGAGGTCCGTGATTAACCGCACGTTCCACGACTTCGCTGAAACGACTTTTTGCTTCCTGTAATTGCCAGATATTGTCCATTACTTCCTCCTTCTGACTAGTCTGACTAGTCTCTAGTATATACTTTTATTCCAAAAATTCAAGTTAAATGATTATCGCCTTTCGTTTTGTTTTCTTATCATAATCAATCCACATTTTCTTCGATCATTACTTCCACTTTGCGGTGATCCTCGGGTCCTGCCAGCCCCAGCAGACGGTCATTTTCCTGCAGGATGATGCTGCCGTTGGGGATGATGTACTGCCCACGGCGGTTGATGAGGACGATCAGGAAGCCGGCGGGCAAGCCAAGTTCAAATATGGCGCGGTTTGCCATCGTCGAGCCGCTGCGAATGGTGTGCTCACGTAACGCACCGGGCCAGCCTTCCACCGTTTGCGATTCCAGTGGAAACTCCCGGTTGGCGGGAGGCGGAGTATCCAGCTTCAGCAGTCTCGCCACGTGGGTCAGGGTGGTTCCCTGGACCAATACGGATGTGATCACCACAAAAAACACGATATTAAAAATGAGATCGTAATTGTTAATATTCGCCAGGCGCGGATAAGTGGCGAGGATGATCGGGACTGCACCGCGCAGTCCCACCCATGAGATGAAGAATTTCTCGCGCGGAGTGAATTTAAACGGGATCAGGCTCAACCAGACCGCCACTGGACGGGCGATCAGGATCAGGAACAATGAGAGCAGCAACCCCGGAATGATGATCGGCATAAGACGCGATGGGAACACCAGCAACCCCAGGGTGAGGAACATGATGATCTGAAACAGCCAGGCCATTCCGTCAAAGAAACGGGACAGGCTGCGCTTGTGAAGAAAATCGGTGCGGGCCAGCATGAGCCCCACCAGGTAAACCGCCAGAATCCCGCTACCGCGCAACAGGGTGGTTACGCCAAATGCCATCAGGATTGCCCCCAGCGCCAGCACCGGGTACAGTCCATCATAGCCGAGCTTGAGGCGGTTAATGGCATAGATCAACCCGCGCCCCACAAGGACGCCAAACAGCGCGCCAATCAGCATTTGTTGCACCAGCAGCACCCCCAGGCTCAGTGGAGATTGACCAGGGTTCTGCAAAAGTTGGATCAACCCGATGGTGAGGAACACCGCCATGGGATCGTTTGAACCCGACTCCAGTTCCAGCAGCGGCGCCAGCCTGCCTTTCAGGTTAACACCCTGTGTGCGTAACTGCGCGAAGACCGCCGCAGCATCGGTGGAGGAAGCCACTGCCGCCAGCAACATGCTCTCCAGCCAGGGGATGTTGAGGATGAAATGCGCCGCGGCCCCCAGCAGCAGTGAGGTTATCAGGACGCCCAAACTTGCGAGCGTCAGCGAAGCGCCGGTAATGCCGCGCAGTGATTGCCACTCGGTATCGAGCCCGCCGGAAAACAGGATGATGATGAGGGCAAACATGCCCACCGTCTGGGCGATGGCAGGGTCATCAAAATAAATGCCCCCCAGTCCCTCTGAACCGGCAAGCATTCCAATGCCGAGGAAAATCAACAGGGCGGGTACGCCCAGACGGTCGGAAATTTTACTTGCCATCACGCTGAGGATCAGGAGAATGGCGATGACCAGATACAGGATTTCGGGTGTGATGTTCAATTTTATCTCCCCTGTGATGAACCCTCTTATATGGAGGGCATCAGGCATGATGGATTGCAAGCCTCAGTCCCCCCTGGTTTGATTATATATATATTGGGTCGTCATTTTGGCGATTGCGAACCCTTTTTGGGGAAGCAATTTGTTGTGATTGGGTATTGACAGTTTCCAAATGTAATATAATAGAGATGCCCGTCTGAATGGATGTGTCCGTCATCCAGCGAGTTGGATGACGGTTTTTGTTCACCCACAGGAGAAGAAATGGATAACAAATTGTATGTTGGTAATTTGTCTTACGATACAACGGAAGACGAATTGCGCGCGGTGTTTGCCGAGGCTGGCACTGTCAGTGAAGTGATCGTGATCAAGGATCGCGACACGGGTCGATCGAAGGGATTTGCGTTTGTCACCATGGCTTCCGCCGCCGAAGCCAATCAAGCCATGCAGAGCATCAACGGGCGCAGCTTGGGAAATCGTGAATTGCGGGTGAGCATTGCCAGGCCACGTGAGGAATCCGGCGGTGGCGGGTATGATCGCAATCGTGGTGGTGGACGCGGCGGTTTTGGCGGCGGTGGTGGTGGACGTGACCGCGACTCGCGCGACCGCAACCGCGGTGGCGGCAATCGCCGTTACTAATCCTTGTCATCTGGGCAGGTTTTCTGTGAGTGATTACTCAACCGGACCCCTGCCACATAGCATGAATTCCAATCATTAGCACACTTGGCCCGGAGGATGGTTTTCCTTCCTCCGGGTTTGGTTTAAAAATTTCAGATTTTATTGAACCATTTAGGAGTGAATTCGTTATAATCAAACTGTAAAGATCCTCATATGTGGGCGAGGTGCAGGCGATAAGTGGTTCATCAATCAAGAAGGTAAGTGGAGCAGCATGGCACTCTGCTTAACGTGAATGCGACAACCATGAAACTGGGAACTGCCTTCAAAATTGCCTTTGGCTACGTAATAGGCGCTACACTCTGGATCCTGTTTTCTGATTCTGTTCTGGCTTGGTTCATCCAATCACAGGAGGGGATCACAAGGTTTCAGACCATTAAAGGTGGAG
>CAYOHX010000314.1:0-3406 GCA_964403875.1 uncultured Anaerolinea sp.
AAAAAACCGCGCAACTGCGCGGTTTTTTGTTGACCATTGAAGAAAAGTTTATCCGACTACGTTGACCAGCTTGCCCTTCACGTAAATCACCTGGCGGGGCTGGCGGCCTTCCAGGAACTTTTGCACGGCAGGGTTTTCTAAGGCTTTTGCTTTTGCATCCGCGTCGCTGATCCCAGCGGGGACGACCAGCCGGTCGCGCACCTTGCCGTTCACCTGCAACACCAGGGTGATTTCATCTTCCGCGGCAGCGGCTTCATCCACCTTGGGCCAGGCCTGGGTGTGGATGGAGTAGGGCTTGCCCAGCAAGCTCCACATTTCCTCGCTGATGTGCGGAGCCACGGGGGCCAGCATCTTGATATAAATTTCGGAAGCTTCTTTGAAGGCCGCGGTACCATAAGCGCCTAACTGCTTGGCGCGGGCCATCTCATTCATCATCTCCATCAAGGCTGAGACAATGGTGTTGAACTGGAACTGCTCGAAATCGCGGGTTACGGATTTCAGGGTTTGGTGGGTCTTGCGGCGCAGTCCTTTGAGGGTTTCCTCGTCCGCCGTTCCACCAGCCGTCTGCTCCAGGATGGTAGCCCAGGAGCGGCGCAGCCAGCGGGCGGTACCATCGATGCCGCTGTAGCTCCACGGCGCGCCCTGATCCCAGCGCGCGAAGAACATCAAGTAAGCGCGGACGGTGTCAGCGCCGTGTTTTTGCACCAGGTTGTCGGGAGCCACCACGTTGCCACGGCTCTTGGACATTTTCTCCGAGTCCTCCCCCAACACCATGCCCTGGTTACGCAGTTGCAACATGGGCTCGTGGCCTTCGGTCACGCCGCAGTCCCGCAAAGCCTTATGGAAGAAGCGCGTGTAGATCAGGTGCATGTTGGCGTGCTCGATGCCCCCCGTATAGGTGTCGACGGGCATCCAGTAATCGTACTCAGCCGGGTCGAAGGGGCCTTTGTCGTACTTGGGGCTCAAGTAGCGCAGGTGGTACCAGGAGGAGCACATAAAGGTGTCCATGGTGTCCGTTTCACGCTCGGCGGGGCCGCCGCATTGTGGGCAGGTGGTGTGTCGCCAGGTGGGATGCAGCTTCAAGGGGCTTTCGCCGGTGGGCTTCCATTCCACGTCTTCGGGCAACAGCACGGGCAGTTGCTCGTCCGGCACGGGCACTGTGCCGCACTTGGCGCAGTACACGATCGGGATGGGCGCGCCCCAGTAGCGTTGGCGCGAGATCAACCAGTCGCGCAGGCGGTAATTGACGGATTTCTTGCCCTGTCCGCGGCTTTCCAACCACTGGGTCACCTCGCGCTTGGCGTGGTCACCGGGCGTGCCGGTGAACTCGGCGGAATGGATCATCATGCCATATTCCGGGTGGAACAACACGTCCTGATAGAAGGGCAGGCTGCTCAGCATTTCCATGGTGGTGCGGTTGTGGCTGACGGGTGGGTAGATGACCTTGCATTTGGCCAGGATTTCCTGGTCAGATTCAACGGAATCCAGCTCTTTGACGCCGTCTGAGAAGACAAAGGCCCAGCGTCCGCCGACGATCTCGTTCCAGTTGCCGGGTTGCAAGTAGCGCTGCATCAATTCGATGTAGGGCTGCACCTGCTCGCGCTGCAAGGTGACAAACAGACCTTCGCCCAGGTCACCGACTTGCTGCGCAAAGAATTCAATGCCAGCGGCTTGCAGGGCGTCGGCGAAGCCCTCTTTGGTGGAGCCGGGGAAGGCCAGGCTCTTGCTCACGCCGTCGGGGCGGTCGATGACGGGGATGATGGGCAGGCCGAACTTGATGGCAAAGGCGAAATCGCGTTCGTCATGGGCTGGCACCGCCATGATGGCGCCCGTGCCGTAGGTCATCAGTACATAATCGGCAATCCAGATGGGAATGCGCTTGCCGTTGACCGGATTAATGGCGAATCCGCCGGTGAAGACGCCGGTCTTTTCTTTGTCGGCGGTTTCTCGCTGCAAGTCGGTTTGGCGCACGGCCTGAGCCACGTAGGCGTCTACTTCCGCTTTCTGGGCGGGCGTGGTCAGCTTGGCCACCAGAGGGTGCTCGGGGGCCAGCACCATGAAGGTCGCCCCCCACAACGTATCGGGGCGAGTGGTGAAGACTTCCAGTTGGTCGCCCTGCTCGGTGGTAAAGTACACAGCCGCGCCTTCGGATTTGCCGATCCAGTTGGTTTGCAGGACGCGCACTCGTTCGGGCCAGTCGATGGTTTCATAATTCAACAGTTCGTCGGCGTATTGCGTGGTGCGGAAGAACCACTGCTCCAGGTTTTTCTTGATCACCGGCGTGCCGCAGCGTTCGCAGTGGCGATCTTCGCCCCACACCTGTTCGCGGGCCAGGGTGGTGTTGCAGTTGGGGCACCAATCCACCGGCGACATCTTGCGGTAGGCCAGGTTGTGCTTGTAAAACTGGTTGAAGAACCACTGTGTCCAGCGGTAGTATTCGGGGGCCGCCGAGACTGCCTCACGGCGCCAATCGAACATGGCGCCCATGCTGCGCAGTTGCTTGCGCATGCGCTCCACGTTGGCAAAGGTCCACTTCATCGGGTGAATGTTGCGTTTGATGGCGGCGTTTTCAGCGGGCAGGCCGAAAGCGTCAAAACCCATTGGGAACAGGACGTTGAAGCCGTTCATGCGCTTGAAGCGGGCGCGGGCGTCCGAAGGCGTCATCGCATACCAATGACCAATGTGCAAATCCCCAGAAGGATAGGGGAGCATGGTCAGGGCGTAGAATTTGGGCTTCTTGGGGTCGATGTTGGACTCATACAGCCCATCTTCAGCCCAGCGCTCTTGCCAGCGGGGTTCGATCTCTGTCGGGTTATAAGCCGGAATATTCTTATCAGCCATTGCTCTCCTCCGTGATTCATCCAACAAAAAACCTCCGTCCCACCAGGGACGAAGGCGCTTTACCTCCGTGGTACCACCCTGCTTGCCCAGGCAAGCCTGGACCGCTTTGGAACGCGCTAACGGGCGAACCCGGCGTCCGCTACTGAGATTCACGGACGCGCCTGCCCTTTGAATGGGGCTTGTCGGGCGAGTTCAGTCTGAAAACGCTCCACGGGCGTTGTGCTGGGCTCCCACCTCTCTCTCCCAACTCGCTGATGGATGACTTACTACTCCCAACGGGTGATCAATTTTCAATTTTCGACTGGCCTAAGAAATCAATCAGGCGCCGTGGTTCTCACACGGATGAGTTCCCGCGGCGCCTGACCGATTTTCCCTGTCGAGTGGACCCAGGGGGATTCGAACCCCCGGCCTTCTCAATGCCATTGAGACGCGCTCCCAACTGCGCTATGGGCCCATTCTTCTTGCTTTCAATTGTTAAGGCCGTTCCTCGTTCGCAGTGTTGGTGTTGGCCAGTGGACCTGAGGGGATTCGAACCCCTGGCCTCCTCAGTGCGATTGAGGCGCGC
>CAYOHX010000315.1:0-3404 GCA_964403875.1 uncultured Anaerolinea sp.
TTGATTAACAAGGCGATGGAGGCCGAACGGCGGCAGTATTTGAAAGCAGAACCTTGCTACGAAAATAAACTATGCGGGGCTGGAAATCACAAAGCCTAACTTGGTTAGCTCATTTACCATTCGGCTGACGCGCTTCCGGCTAGCAGTTTCTTTGCGCTCCAAGAATTTCTGTTCATCGAAAGGTTGGTTCTTCTTCAGCATGGCATAGATGATGACGAGAAGTTTCCGAGCTAAAGCGACAATCGCTCGTTTTGAATCTGTGCGTTGTTTCAGCCGCCAATACCATCCCGACAGATAATATTCTCGGTGGGCTGCAATCACCCAAGCGATTTCACAAAGAATCGTTTTGAGGTAATTATTGCCAGGGGTAACTCGCTGCTTTTTCTTTTTACCGGCGCTCTCGTGATTTCCAGGAGCCAACCCAGCCCAGGAACAAATGTGTTCAGCTGTTGGAAATGCTGACATATCGGCGCCAATCTCTGCCATAATTGCATAAGCTGCGGTCAGATCAATACCAGGGATGGAATCAAGCAAATTCCTCGGTCCTTCAAACTTCGAAAAGTCTTTTTGGATTTCTGCTTCAACCTCCCTCAAATTGTCTTGCAAATCCTTCAAGTGCTCTAATTGCATTTTAAGGAGCTGGCGTTGGGGAAGTGATAATGTCCCATTGAGACTGGACAAGATTTCTGATGCTTTCTGGCGTGCTCGCCCTTTCAGGCAATTAGCCAGGCTTTGCTCCGAAATAGAACCAACTTGCACCAATTGCTGCATAATCGCTATGCCAGAACTGCCAAAGATATCGGCCAAAAAATTGGATAAGCGAAAACCGCTGGATTGCAGTAGCTTTTCTATTCTGTTTTTCTGCGATGTGATATCTCGGATGATCGCCTTTCGATACCGTGTGTACTGTCGTAAATCCCGAATATCGTGCTTTGGGATAAAACTGCCTTTCAACAAACCAGCTCGCAACAAGGTGGCAATCCACTCAGCATCGCGCATGTCAGTCTTTTTCCCGGGTACATTCTTCATATGCCGAGCATTGACCACCAACAAATGCATTTCATCCACTAAGCTGGTCTCCAAAACTGAGTACACTGGTTGCCAATATATCCCTGTGCTTTCCATGGCTACATAGCGACAAGAATGCTCTTGTAACCATTTCCGCAGATTTATCAGATCGTTGAGTTGTGTACCAAACTCTCGTATCTCGCTCTGTGGCTTCAGACTTTCACCGATTGGCCCCCTCAAGATGCAGGCAACAATAGTTTCCTTGTGAACATCCAAACCGCAACAACATTCCAGAATATCTTCCATTTGCTGTTCTCTCCTGTTGAATTTCAGCAGGGATTGCCGCGAAAATACGAACTTTGCTACGCGTGCTGGTTTGTTGAACCGCAACAATTCATTGTGCTCAAGGCAATCGGCTTACGTTACCAAACGGGATGAATTTCACCAAGGTGCGACGAAGCTCTGTCTGCTGTGACCTGAGCATACCACAACATTTTCATCCTTCATTGTGCAACCCTTGCATGGTTCGTTACCAACTGAACACGGACCCTGTAAGCTCAAAGCCATCCGAGTGGAACGAGGAATGGCGATGAGCGAAAACGAAGAGCAAATTCAGCAAACTCAGCATGCTTTTTTAGTGGCCTGGGGCCAATTTGCCCAGGCAAAAGGGTTGACTCAACGAATTGAGGCGGTCAAGCTGCGGCAGAAGAACTACTACCATCGGCCACAGACCAAAGTGCTGGAATTTCTGGCAGCGATTTTGGGCGGGTTGAAGCAATTGCAGGAGATCAGTCTGGCGGCGCATCCGCTGGACAAGGATCAGGCAGTTGCAGAAGCCTGGGGACAGGCGGGATGGGCGGATTACAGCGGGGTCAGCCGTACCATGAGCGGTTTGAGTTGGGAAGAAGCTCACGCCATTGTGGCGGAACTGGATGCCTTCAGTCAGCCATTCTTGAATGCGGAATTGGAATTGTTGTGCAAACAGAAAAAACGGCTGACGATGGATGGCGACCTGACCGGCATTCCGGTGTCCAACACAAGTACCAGCTATCCCAATGCTGCATATGGGCACATGGATGATGACATTCAACTGGGTTACCAGGCAGGTGTGGTCAGTTTACTCACCGAAACGTATGGGCGGCTGTGGTTATCCGGCACACACCACCCGGGAGATACGGTATCGATCACTCAGGCAGAAGCGTTGGTTCTGGCTGCGGAAGCCAGAATAGGTTTGCGTCCGTTGCGGCGCACCGATGGGTTGGAAAAACGCCTCCACGAGTATGCGCCGATCCTGGAAACGGTAGAGGAGCGACTGAAAACACAGCGAAAAGCCGTTGAAAATGCTCAGGAGCGGCTCAAACAAGCGCAATTACAGGCAGAAGAGAGAAACCAGGAACTGGAGACCATTCAACAGGTTTATCTGGCCCACAAAAGACCAGAGCGACCTACCAGCCGTTTAGCTTTACTGCACAAGCGAGTCCAGGCAGCCTTGAAGCGGCAGGAAAGTCGCAAAAAAACACTCGATGTCGCTCAACGCAAACTGGACAAGACCCAGACCCGCACCCAACTACTGCTGAAGGAAATCAATGCCCTGCGGCAGCGCCTTGAACGCTTCAAACAAGAGAACCTGACCAACCAGCAGCCTATCGAAGCCGAGTTCCGCCTGGATGCCGGTTTTGGCACTTATGAAAACATTGCCTTGTTGGTTGAAATGGGCTATGAGGTTTACACCAAACCACACAACCACAAAGTCACCCAAGTCTTACGTAGCAAAGTTAACGAAACCACTGCCTGGACCAGGGTTGGCGCCAATGCTGAAATGGTCGCCTGGCCAAACCTCAAGCTAAAGAGTTGTCCTTATCCACTCGATGTTGCCCTGGAACGCTTCTATACTGGCAGGACCCTCAAGCACAGCGCTTTGTGTCACTTTGGCCATGACCCGGTCACTCAAGATTTGCCAGCCTGGTTCAACCATTACAACGGCAGGCAGACCATTGAAGCGGGTATCAAGGAAAGCAAACAAGTTTTCTATCTCCACCGCATCAAGGTGCGCTCTGAACCGGCTATTTTTCTGCAAGAGCGCATGGCGCTTTTTGCCGCCAATTTCATCCGCTGGGCGGCGCACTGGTTAGCCGATCAGCCTCAACCGCAACAAAATGCGCTCGACATCCGAAAAATGGGCGTCAAACGCCAGGTGCAGGTGGGTGCGCACGTTTCCGCACAGGTAATCCGTAATTCAGAAGGTATGTTGTTAAAGTTCAGCGAACACAGCGCCTTTGCAGGCAAGGTGCTCAATTTACCAAACGGCGGTCATCCGCCGCACAGCAAACAGAAATTTTGAGGTTTTATGCCATTTTTTACCGAATCGCATCTGATTGCACAACCGTTACGTTAGG
>CAYOHX010000316.1:0-3378 GCA_964403875.1 uncultured Anaerolinea sp.
ACGGCAACTCCTAGAGAGCCCCCAATGACTCATGAAATCGGGGTTCCGATTCGGGTATAATAGTGTTAATTTCCGGGTGGTTATTAGAAGAAGGAGCATACCAAATGGCAGATCACAAGCAGATGGGGCGGCGCGATGCATTAAAGATTTTGACAGCCTCGGCGGGGGCGGTTTTGGGCGCGGCTGCGCTGCCTGGCGAGTGGATGAAGCCGGTGGTAGAGACCGGGGTTTTGCCCGTACATGCGCAGGCTTCCGGAACCATTTTCCTGACCCGTGCGTTCGAGGACTACGGTGTTTCTGGTTTGGGTGAAAATGGACCGACACACGGTGTGGGAATTGCCTTCGCGTACGCCGATGCTTTAGGGGAATTTAGCAACGGCTGGACCCTGCATTACCAGATCAACGGGTTCCCCCTGCGAGCCTATGTGATCGGTTCCAATCCTGACGAGTCTGAATCTCTGGGAGGGGACGGTTTCAACGGCTCTTACGTGTCGCCGTGGCTTCCGGACGCGGATTGCGTGGGGGCGGGTGTGACCACGACGCTGCGCTATTTTGTGATCAACCCTGCCGGAACTCGCGGTAGCAATGTGGTTGAGGTAGAAGTGGAACACTGGCACGAGCTGCCTGTTGACAACGCCGAAAAGGTCAGCCCCTGGTCAAGCCAGGGCGCATAGTTCGAACACAATAGACTAGCTTGAACCACCCCGGAAAATCGCATCCGGGGTGGTTCTTTTTTCATCTTTCACTCCAAAAGTTTCACCTTTTGACAGGTTGAATCTTCACCTTGGGTTGTGCTATGCTCTTCTCAGAATATAGAACATATTTTCTGTTTCCCTGAGAGAAACTACTCACGGTAAGGGTGAAGGGCTTGCGGTTGAGCATGACTCCTGATACCCACTTCGGTGGGGAAATTCTATGGAAAGCGGAGACTCACACAACGGTGAGCCAATACGCTGGAGGGAGGGCGGTGGGGCGAAAAAAAAGAAAGCATGAACCCGACAGCGCCGCGGTGTTGCGGGAAATCATTGAACTGCTCATTGAGCAGTTGCGGCGGGTGGGCGAGCTGGCCAAAGGCGACCTGACCGCGGCGGAGCAGGTGCGCATCCTCAACGCGATTGGACTGACCGGCATTCGCATGATGAATCTGACCAGGAGTCAGGGCGGGGAGGGCGATGAGCGCGCCTGGTGGGAGCAATTGAGTCGCCTGGCCGACGAGGTGCGCCAGGAGATGTTTCACGAGGGCGAAAAGTCATGATGGCAAAGGCAGCCTGGCCCATCGAGCGCCCGGCTGGAGGAGAAAGCGATTTGGAAAGCAAGGACAACCGGCTCCGGTCGGAGCAACTGTGCCAACTGCTGGAACTGCTTCACGGGCGAATGAACTCGCTCGAGGCGCGCATCTCCCATTTGGAGGAGCTTCTGGAACTGCGCCTCAGCTCTCTTGAAAGCAGCCAGTCCGACCAGGAAGCCCGCCTGAGGACCGCGGCGGAGTCGGTAACTCGCTTGAGCGCAACCTCCAGCCTGGCGCAAGGTGTCCAGGCTGCCTTTGCCCTGGTGCTCTCCGCCCTGGCAGCCTGGCTGGGAAGCCGTTGAGCCGCCGAAGGTCGAGCGATGTCCGGAATGTCCGAACCTTCCTGCCCAATTTCGACGCTTTTTGCCGCTTGGGTGGCATTCATTTGCGCGCCTATCAGATTCAGGCTGCCGAAGCCATCCTCCAGTCGATTGCTTGGCAGGATGGCCGCTCGATTGTGGTCATGTTTCCGCGCCAATCCGGGAAGAACGAACTGCAAGCCTGGATGGAGGCGTATCTGATGTTTTTGTTTTCCAACCAGGGCTGTGAAATGGTCAAAATATCGCCGACCTGGCGTCCGCAGAGTCTGAACGCGCTGCGGCGGCTGGCGCGGGTGCTGCGGGCTCATCCCTATACTCGCGCGATGTGGCGCAAGGAAAGCAATTACATCCTGCAATTGGGCCTGGCCCGGATGATCTTTCTCTCCGGCGCGCCGGGCAGCAACATTGTCGGAGCCACGGCGGGCCTGCTGCTGGAGGTGGACGAGGCCCAGGACGTGCTGCCCGATAAGTTCGACCGAGAGATTGCGCCCATGACGGCTTCGACCAACGCCACGCGGGTATTTTGGGGCACGGCCTGGACTTCCGAGACCTTGCTGGGGCGCGAACTGAGCGCGGCGGAAGCGGCCCAGGCGCGAGATGGCGCGCGGCGCGCCTTCCGCCTGTCTGCCGATGAGGTAGGCGCGGAGGTCCCGGCTTACCGCCAATTTGTGGCGGCCCAGGTGGCGCGGTGGGGTCGGGCGCATCCCACCGTTCGGACGCAGTACTTCAGTGAGGAGATCGAGGCGGGCGGCGGGCTGTTTACCGCCGAGCGCATGGCCCTGGTGGAGGGCGAGCATGCCTGGCAGGATGCTCCGCGTCCTGGCGCGGTGTATGCCTTTCTGGTCGATGTCGGCGGCGCGGAAAAGGATTCTCCGGACACGGAAGCCGCGGCGGCGCAGAGGCTTTCGCAGCGGCGCGACTCCACCGCGCTGGTGATCGTGGAAGTGGACCTGGCGGGCCTGCGCGACCCGGCCTTGCGCGCGCCGGTCTACCGGGTGGAGCATCTACAAACCTGGGTGGGCGCGCCCCAGACCAGCCTGTACGCTCAGTTGACAGCCCTCCAAAAACGCTGGGGCGCGCGGCGCGTGGTGGTGGACGCCACTGGGCTGGGGGCCGGATTGGCGGCCTGGTTGGACAAAAACCTGCCCGGGCGGGTGACGCGTTTTGAGTTCAATGCCGCCAGCAAGAGCCGCCTGGGCTGGGACTTTTTGGGGGTGATCGAGTTGGGGCGCTTTCGGCTGCCCAGGGCGGGGGGCAGCCGCGAGCTGGCCCTGGTGGATCAACTGCGCGCCCAAATGCGGGCTTGCGCCTACGTGCTGGGGGGCGGCCCAGCCGAGGCATTGCACTGGGCCGTTCCTGAGACAGCCCGCGATCCGCGCAGCGGCGAACTGCTGCACGATGATTTGCTCATGGCGGCGGCCCTATGCGCGCGGCTGGACGCCCTCGACTGGCCCGCGGAAGGTATGCGCACCCAGGTGATCGCGGGGCGCGATCCGCTGGCGGGCAAGATGGAATTTTGAGGCCAGCCCGCAGGGTGAACGTTCGCGGGTTATTCCATATTTGTTGAAAGCAACCAGGACGGAGGAGTGGATGATCAAACGCTTGTGGGATTGGGTGGGCGGGCGGAGCAAGGGTGGGCGAGTGCGGCGCTGGCTGGCCGAAGCGGCCGAGTCGACGGCCCCGTGGGGCGCGCGGATGAACAATCAGGGCCGCGAGCGCGGCGAGTACGATCGCGAAGCGGTGCTGGAGCAGGCGCGGGAGGCCGGGCGG
>CAYOHX010000317.1:0-3370 GCA_964403875.1 uncultured Anaerolinea sp.
GGCGGCGTGGGGGGTGGGGCGCCCCCCCCAGGGGGGGGCCGGGGGGCGGGGGGGGGGGGGGGGCGGCGGGGGTGGGCACGGCTGTCATTTCCAGCTCTGTGACCAATCCGGCTTGGGAGACTTCTTCCATGCCTGGATCGTTGCGAAAATAGGTGAATAGTGCATACGCAAAGGTTGTGACCAATGCGGTTGCCAGGACAACCAGGAGGGCTGCCCAGGCGAACTTCCATTTTGTGTTCATTGAAACCGTTTCCTTTGTTTGTATCCGGTCCGCGATTTGCGGCCAAAGATCGAAGGGTTCATCGACTTCGCGGTTTACAATGGACTTTACAGCGTCTTTCTGACGATCGTTTGCGTTCATTTGTCGCTCCTTCCGGCAAGCAAGGCGCGCAGGCGGGACCGGGCGGTGTTCAAGAGCCACTTTACGCTTCCGGGAGCAATGGATAGCTCGGCAACCATTTCTTTTTCGCTCCAGCCCAGGTAGTATCGTTGTATGATCACGGCTCGCTGGCGAGGGGATAGTTTGTTGATGGCCTGGGTGATTTCGGCGCGGATCGTTTGTTTTTCGATTTCAGCTTCGGGGGCTGGTTCGCTGCCAAGCAGGGTCTCGAACCAG
Organism: uncultured Anaerolinea sp.; assembly: GCA_964403875.1. Taxonomy (GTDB): domain Bacteria; phylum Chloroflexota; class Anaerolineae; order Anaerolineales; family Anaerolineaceae; genus Anaerolinea. The sequence continues at coordinate 617 of CAYOHX010000317.1, forward strand.
ATTTCATCCGCTTCTGATTCAATCAGTATTTTGCGCGCGTTCTTCTGAGCGGCTGTTACCGCGGCGCGGGTCACAATGCGCAAGAACCACGGCTCAAAGGCGCGGTGGACATCAAACCCGCCAATGGATCGAAAGGCGCTCAAAAAGCAATCCTGCACCACGTCCTCCGCCAAGGCCAGGTCGCGGGTGATGAATTTGGCCACCCGCACGGCCTTTAGCTGGTGGGCACGGACAAGATATTCCAGGCCGGCTATGTCGCCTTTTTTGAGAAGATTAATCGCTGTCTGTTCGTCCATCCAACTCCGCAAAGCAGGTTTTGAGAGTACTCACACTATCTATAGCGGGCGAGGCGTTAAAAGGTTGGGGGGTAATTATACCTTTCGAGGGAGTGCAATCTACCCGGTTTGCCAGGGTGGGCACGATTAGCAGGAAGCGGCAGACCCTGGCACTGCCCGCCAGGGCAAGTGGGCCCGGAGGCGCACAGAGAGGAGAAGAAATAAACTAATATGTGATCAGAGGGAATTTTTTACTGTGTGTCTTGCGGGCGTGGCTGTGCCGGGTAGGGATACCCGGCCTACACGGAGGGTGTTGCGGCTTTCCAGGGCTATCCTGTGAGACAGAACTTTGACGATGGCGAATACAATAGTAGTACCATGTCGGATCTATGGAAAGGAAGGACTACATGATAGTTGTCAATCTTGAGGATAAGTTCAGGCAGATAACGGAGTATTGGCAACCGCGCATCGCGGGGGAGCTGAACGACTCGTATGTCAAGCTGGCCAAGTTGAAGGGGGAATTTGTGTGGCATCTCCACGAGAACGAGGATGAGTTGTTCCTGGTGGCGCAGGGGCGGCTGTGCATCAAGCTGCGCGACGGTGATTTGTGGCTGGAGGCGGGGGAGTTGGTAATTATTCCCAAGGGGATCGAGCATTGCCCGGTGGCGGAAGAAGAGGTCCAGGTGCTGTTGCTGGAGCCGAAATCGACGCTGAACACGGGGAACGTGCGCAACGAGAGGACGGTGGAGGCCGGATGGATTTGAGGCCGGGCTGAGCGTATCTGGGAGGAATTGAGCGATAGGGTTCTTACCCTCATCCCCGCCTTCTCCCTTTTAGGGAGAAGGGGCAGAGGCTGGACCGCTCTAAGCGAACGGTTTTGCGCTTCTAATAAATTTTTTATACTCCTTTTATAGAGAGTTAACAGTCGACGGGTAAGATTGTGGTCGTAAGACAAAAACAACAAACACAATCCAAGTGAATCAGGAGGTTGACATGATTTACCGCAGATATTCAGTACCGTCGATTTGGCAGGAAATGGACCGCATGCAGCGGGAGATGAACCGGATTGCGAATGCTTTTACTCCGGAACGGAATCGCGCAGCGGTGAACTTCCCAGCGATCAACGCGTGGACGGATGACGACGTGGAAGTGATCACTGCCGAGATGCCGGGCGTGGACCCGAAGGACATCGAGGTGAACGTGGTGGGCGATGTGCTGACCATTAGCGGCAAGCGCAGCCCGGAAGACCCGGAAGCCGAGGTACAGTATCACCGCCGCGAGCGGGTTTGCGGCGAGTTTAGCCGCAGCATTCAACTGGCGTTCCCGGTGGATGCCGAGCATGTGGTGGCCGGGTATGAGAACGGCGTGCTGCGCATCGAGCTTCCCCGCGCCGAGGCTGACAAGCCGCGCAAGATCAGTGTCAAGACCGCGTAATGGTGATCGAGATGAAGAAGAATTTGGAGGGTACTATGTCCGACGAAATGAAGTCGATTGAAGTGAAGACCGATCAGAACGAGATGGAAGAAAAGACCGAGCGCATTCGTGACCGCCGGGTGTTCCTGCCGCGCACCGATATCTATGAGTCGCAAGACGAGTTGGTGCTGGTGATGGATATGCCGGGAGTGAGCGAGGCGGATGTGGACATCGTTCTGGAAAAGAGCGTGTTGACCATCAAGGCGTTCCCGACTTTTGATCGGCCCGAGAAGCTGACCCTGGCGTATGCCGAGTACGGCGAGGGCGATTACCAACGCAGCTTTGCTCTCTCGGATGAGATTGACCGAGAGAAGATCGAGGCGCGGGTGAAGAATGGGGTGCTGTATCTGCACCTGGGCAAGGCCGGGCAAGTGAAGCCGCAAAAGATTGCGGTGAAGGCCGGATAAGGAAGGCGATTTTTGCTGGAGGCTGTCCGAAAGGCCTGTCAACGAGAAAGAAATAAGGAGGTACATCTATGGCAATAACAGATTTACTTCCCTGGAAGCGCGAAAACGACAAGCAGATGGAGCTGCGCCGCGAGAACCAGGATCCATTCCTGGCCATGCAAGCAGAGATGAATCGCATGTTCGACTCGTTCTTTGCGGATCCGTGGCGGGCCGGCTCACGACTGAGCGCATTCATGCCGAACATGGATGTGAGCGAAAATGACAAAGAAGTTATCGTCACCGCCGAAATTCCTGGCATGGATGAGAATGATATCCAGGTGACGTATCACAACGGGACGCTGGCGATCTCTGGAGAGAAGCGCGGCGACCGGGAAGAGAAAGGTAACCGTTTTCACCGCGTCGAACGGACCTACGGTTCCTTCCGGCGAGAGGTAGCACTACCTTGTGAAGTAGAAGCGGACAAGATTACAGCGACCTTCAAGAAGGGGGTAATTACGGTCGTCTTGCCCAAATCTACGCGACCGGAAGTGATGGGTAAGCGAATACCAGTGACCAAAGGGTAACGGGTTATTGTGGAAGGTTTTCAGGCAGGCGAACAG
>CAYOHX010000318.1:0-3329 GCA_964403875.1 uncultured Anaerolinea sp.
CCACGCCAATTCCCAATGAGTCACAAAAAGTCTTATCTCTTTCTTCCTTTGCGTTCCTCTGCGCCCTCCGCGTCTCTGCGGTAAAGTTCTTCATTTCTTCCATTCGCGGATCCATTCCTCTCCCCATCACAACAACCTTTGCGCGATATAATCATTATTGCAACCTTTTCCGCATTCCTCCGTAAATGGTTATAGACAGATCAAGAGGAGCGATTGGTGATCAACCTCGATGCGGCCGTGCTCCAGCAGGCCATCCAAGGCGACGAAGAAGCTTTTACCAGGATTGTAGAGACCTACCAGAGACCGGTCTTCAATCTGTGTTACCGCATGCTGGGGCAGGCCCAGGAAGCGGAAGACGCAGCCCAAGAGACCTTCTGGCGGGCCTACCAACACCTGCGCCGCTACGACCAGCAGCGGCCCTTCGCCACCTGGCTGCTCTCCATCGCCGCGCACTACTGCATCGACCAGCAGCGCAAACGCCGTTTGCCCACCCTGGCGCTGGAGCTCATGCCCGACGAGGATGCGCCCGATCCCGCTCCCAACCCCGAACGAGTCTTTGCCCAACTCGAGGAAAAAGGCCAACTCCAATCCTTGTTGAGCCGCCTTGGACCTCAAGACCGGGCCGCAATTATCTTACGTTATTGGTACGAGTTCTCGGAAGAGGAGATTGCCAAAACCTTGCAACTTACTGTCAGTGCCGTGAAATCTCGGCTGCACCGCGCCCGCAAGGAATTGGCCCTTTCTTGGGAATCTCAATCCACCGCTTCACTCGCGGAAAGGAGAAAAAATGAGTCACCAGCCCTTTGAAACCTGGCTCCTAGAAGACCACCGGAGCCTGTCAGAGGAAGAGCAGCAGACCCTGCACCAGCACCTCGAACGCTGCGCAGACTGCCGCCGCCTCGAGGCAAAGTGGCAGGAAGTCCACCTGGAGATGCGCGCCGCGCCGATGGTCGCGCCCAGGGCCGGATTCTCTCGCCGCTTCCAGGCCGGCATGGCCGAACGCCGCGTGCGCGAACAACGCCGGCAGGCCTGGAGGGTGTTCATCGCCTTCGGCTCCAGCGCCGCGGCCGTCTTTATCGGCTTCATGATCTATGCCTTCTTCTTCTCCACCACCGCCGAGTGGGTCCAGGCTGTGGTTGGCTTGCTTTCCACAACGGTCGGCGCTGCCGAGACCACTCGCAGCCTGGTTTCCACCTGGATGCAGTTCACGCCCTTCACACTGAACCTCACCCTGTGGATTACCATCGGCCTCATGTTCAGCTTCCTGGTTTTGCTTTGGGTTTTTGCCATCTGGCGAACTTCACTGGTAGGGGTGACAAACAAATGAAACGCCTGACAACTCTTTCTATTGTTGTGACTGTCTTCCTCGCGCTGTTTTTACTGGCGGGCTGCGGTCCGTCCTACAGCGGTCGCGATGGATTGGTGGTCGGTCAGAGTTTTCGCCTCAATTCAGGTGAAACGCTCGATCAAGATTTGACCATTACCGGAGGCTCAGCCGTTCTCGAGCAAGGCTCCACCCTCAACGGCGACATCGCCCTCATCGGCGGGTCGCTCTCCATCAACGGCACTGTCAACGGCGACATCTCCGCGATGGGTGGGGTGGTCACGTTGGGCAACCAAGCCGTCATTCATGGCAATGTGACCACGGTGGGAGCCAACCTCAGCCGGGCCAGCGGCGCGATGATCGACGGCACGATCTCAGGCGAACCCGGCAACATCACCATGCCGGATGTCGTCTCACCCGTTGTGGACGCGGGCCGCTGGGTGGCCAACTTCTTCTGGCGCATCTTCCAGGCCTTTGCGGTCGCTGCCCTGGCGGTGCTCGTGTCGCTCTTTGCCCAACGGCCCATGGAGCGCGCCGGGAATGTCATTTCTTCCCAGCTCATCCTTTCTGGCAGCCTGGGTTTGCTCACCGTTGTCGTCCTGCCCATCCTCTTCGCGGTGCTGGCCCTCACCATCGTCCTGGCTCCCGTCAGCGTCCTGGGCCTGCTGGGCCTGGGAATCGCTCTGGTGTTTGGTTGGCTAGTCACGGGAATGCTGGTGGGCGAGCGCATTGGCAACCTGCTCCACCAAACCTGGAGCGCTCCCTTGTGCGCCGGGATCGGCACGCTGGCGCTGGCCCTGGTCACCGCCCTGTTGAGCGGTATCGCCTGCATCGGCTGGATCTTGCCCTTCCTTGTCTCAGTTGTTGGTCTGGGCGCGGTCATTCTTACCCGCTTTGGCACACAATCCTACCCGCCCGCCGCGCACCCAGCGTCCGCCCCGGTGGAAGTCATCGACGTCCAACCGGCCAATCCGGATCAGGGAACAGAATAGAAGCGCTTTGTGCCTAGATCAAGGCTATTGAGCAAGAACGAAACTTGCATCCTACCGATTGAAAGAGAGTACCGTATGAAACGAATATTATTAGTCATCACTGTTTTTATCCTGGTTTCGCTGGCCTGCTCGGTCACCGTTAACATGCCCAAAGAAGAAGAGACCGGCCCCGCCGAAACCGTCATCATCGATGAAGCCGCTCCCGCCGAATCGCCCGCCGAGTTGGTCATCAACATGGGCGCTGGCGAACTGAACATTCAGGGCGGCGCGCAGAGTTTGGTGGAAGGCTCTGTCGAGTACAACGTGGTCGCCTGGAAACCCGAAATCGTCCGCGATGGTCGCGAGGTGCGCATCAGCCAGGGCGATATGAAGAACTTCACCTTTGGTCGCGGCGGCAACCTGATCAACAAGTGGGACCTTTTCCTGGGCGCTATGCCCCTCGATTTGACCATCGAAGCCGGAGCCTACGAAAGCAACCTGGACCTGAGCGGACTTTCGCTCACCGGCTTGCGCATCACCGATGGAGCCAGCTCAAACAACGTCATTTTCACTCAGCCCAACCCCGTGGAAATGGACCGCTTCACCTATGAGACCGGCGCGTCTTCGATCAAGCTGGAAGGCCTGGGGTATGCCAACTTTGATGAGATGAACTTCCAGGGCGGCGCGGGGAATTACACCCTCGATTTCACCGGCCCCTTACAGCGAGAAGGCCACGTGTATATTGACGGCGGCCTGGGCAACTTCACCATTATCGTACCGCCCACCACAGCCGCGCGCATCCTTGTCGATGGCGGCTTGAAGAACGTCTCGCCGCAGGGCACCTGGAACGTGCGCAATGGCGAATATCGCACCGAAGGCGAGGGCCCTCTTCTGCGCATCGAGATCAACATTGGCGTTGGCAACCTGACCCTCATCAGCGAGTAAGAAAACGGTACTGCTCAGGCTATGGCAGAAAACGCTTCGGCGCGAGCGCCGAAGCGTTTTCGGCTTTTTTTCTTACGGCGCATTGGTTT
>CAYOHX010000319.1:0-3325 GCA_964403875.1 uncultured Anaerolinea sp.
GGGAGAGTAGGTCCTCGCCAAGAGACTTTTTCTTTTTAATCCATCCAAAATCCCCCCCATCCGGGGATTTTGGCGTTTAAACGTCAGTCCATAGTAAAATCATTCCGCCAGACTTCACCCAGGAGAAGACAAATGAGCCCCCAAAACAGTTTTGATATTCTCTTGCTCATCGCCCGCCCCGCTGCCGGAAAAAGCGAAGTGATTGATTATCTCAAGAAGACCCCCGTGGAAGACCGCATTCAACGCTTCCACGTTGGTGAGTTCTATGAGATTGATGATTTCCCGATGCTGTGGACCTGGTTTGAGGAAGATGCGCTGCTGGAAAAGATGGGCCGCCCCCGCTTGCATTCGGATGAGCAGGGCTTGTTTCTCTACCAATACCAGTGGGATTTGCTGATCGAGCGCATTGGACTGGAATACCATAAGAAGTTGCGCGACATACCCAATTATGCGGATGCATTTACGACAATCATCGAATTTTCTCGTGGCTCCGAACACGGCGGGTATCAATCGGCCTTCGCGCACCTGCCCCCCAACCTGCTTTCCAAGATGGCTGTCCTCTACATCGATGTGCCCTGGGAAGAATCGCTGCGCAAGAACCGCAAGCGCTTCAACCCCGATAAGCCCGATAGCATTCTGGAACATGCCCTTCCGGATTGGAAGCTGGAACGGCTGTACCGGGATACCGATTGGGCTGAGGTGAGCAGCAATCACCCGCTTTACCTGGCGATTCAAGGCGTGCAAGTGCCCTACGTGGTCTTCGACAACACCGATGATGTGACCACGGGACGAGGCGACGCGCTGGGGCACAGGTTGGAGCAGGTCCTCAAGAAATTGTGGACGCTTTATCACCCGGCTGGAAATTAGTTCTCTTTTACCAAAAAATCCCCACTCGTAAAGGGGATTTTTCTTTGATGGATGTTAAACGCACAAGCCTACAACAAACCGAATACAGCCAATAGGCCAAACGTCATCACAAGCAGCGCGAACGGCATAATCGTGATGAATCCCCCGCCGACAAGAATTCCGCCCAGCCAAAGCGGCGCCGCAAGCCCCCGGGATAGCTTTTTTGCCAACCATCCCACCGCCAGACTGGATCCGATAACCAAAAACACGGTGCCGGTCAGGTAAAATGCAACCATTAAATCGGGTAAGCTCTGGTAGCCGTTGAGCATGACCATGACCAAGAAAGTTGATACCACGGCCTCGAGAAGCAGGATTGGAAACATGGCAATGGAGACGATGATCCAATGCTTCCCGCCCACGGGGTTGTTTGGATTAGAAGAAGCACTCATTATTTGATTTTTGCGCACTCGCTGGTGGTTTGAGTGAGGAACAGGCGCGCCTGGACCCCTGCCCGCTCGAAGGCTTGCAGCATGGCCTGCCCGGCAGTCTGGGCCTCTCCGGCGCAAAAAGCAATCAGGCTGGGACCAGCCCCCGAAAGCGCCACCGAAGCTCCGGTTGCGCGACCGGCTGCCAAGGCTTCGCTTCCACCTTTCACGAGCTTGAGCCGGTAGGGCTGATGCAGTCGATCATCCATGCAGCGACTTAATAGGTCCAGATCGCCGCGCGTAAAGGCCTCCACCACCAGCGGGGTTCGGGCGGCATTGAAGACGGCATCGACAAAAGGCACCTGCTTCGGTAGCGCCTGGCGGGCTTCATGCGTGGAAAGGCGCATGTCTGGCAGCACCAGGGCAGCCTGGAGGGTGGGCACCTCGAAGCGCCGCACCAGCCAGTTGGAGCCAGTTGCAATGGCTACGGTCAACCCACCATAAAGCGCTGCCGCGACATTATCGGCGTGGCCTTCCAGGGCCGCCGCCAGGGTGAGCAACTCTTCGGCAGCAGCGGGTTTTCCGCTGAGAGCACAAGCTCCCAGCAGGCCCAATAGCACGCCCGAAGCGCTGGAGCCCATCCCCGACCCTACCGGGATGTGATTGCGGCAAGTGATGTGCAGGCCTTTGGGGAGGGGGATTCTCTGATGGTGGTAGTAAGAGCGAAAGGCGTAGGCCACCAGGTTGCTTCGGTCGTTTGCCAGCCGGTCCTGTCCCTCGCCCTCAATGGTGATTTGCAGGCTTTCTCCCTCCACGCTGAACTCGGCTTCGTTCCACAAGTCCAGGGCCAGCCCCAGACAATCAAAGCCGGGGCCCAGGTTGGCGGTTGTGGCCGGAACGCGAATGAGAGCGCGTTTCATGCCCGCCCCAAAATGGCATCTTCCAGCGCGCGCAGCTCGGACGGCAGCTTTTGCGGCGCGGGCATCGATTTGGCGATGATATCGGGGTCCTTCATGCCATGCCCGGTGCACACCCCCACCACGCGCTTGCCGCGCACATCCATCGTTCCTTCTCGCAACTGGCGGGCCAACCCAGCCAGCCCCGCCGCGGAGGCAGGCTCTACCCACACACCGCTGGCCGCCAGGCGGCGCTGCATGTGCAGAATCTCGTCATCGGTGACGGCAATGATTCGCCCGCCGGATTCTTCGGCGGCCTCCAGGGCCTGCTCGCCGCGCGCGGGCCGCCCAATGCGAATTGCGGTGGCCACGGTCTCGGGCTTATCGACCGGGTGACCGAGCACCAGCGGAGCCGACCCAGCCGCCTGCACGCCTAGTACCTGCGGCAGCCCTACCCCTTTGATCTGGTGATACTGGCGGAAGCCCATCCAGTAGGCACTGATGTTGCCCGCGTTGCCCACCGGCAGGCACAGCCAGTCTGGGGCACTCCCCAAAGTGTCACAAATTTCAAACGCGGCGGTCTTCTGTCCTTCCAGGCGGTAGGGATTAAGTGAGTTGACCAGGGCAATGGGGTGCTGCTGCGAGATTTGCACCACCAGGCTGAGGGCGTCATCAAACGAGCCTTCGATCTGAATGACTTCTGCCCCATAAGCTACGGCCCCGGCCAGCTTGCCCGCCGCTACTTTCCCTTCGGGAATGGCGACGATGGCGCGCATGCCACAGCGGGCGGCATACGCTGCCGCCGAAGCTGCCGTGTTGCCGGTGGAGGCGCAGATCACGGTTTTGGCTTGCCGCCCATGCGCTTCGCCGATGGCAATGGTCATGCCGCGATCTTTGAAAGACCCCGTTGGGTTCATGCCCTCAAATTTTACAAACAGTTCAAAACCACCGCCCAATTCTTCAGCCAGCTTGGGCACGGGGATGAGCGGCGTGTCGCCTTCCATCAGGGTTACTTCCAGGGTATGGTTGGGGACGTCCATCCATTCACGATAATGCGCAAAAACTCCGCGAGCAGGCATACATTCCCTCTGTGTTCTTGAATTCCTTAGAACCTATCCTAAAAATTATTGTGGAGGTTTGCGATTTTGAGGTTGTTGC
>CAYOHX010000320.1:0-3272 GCA_964403875.1 uncultured Anaerolinea sp.
ACAGGAATCTTGATAGAACGAACTTGATTATTATTTAATCCTTGCCTATTACCTGCCGCCTGATAGCTATCTATTTGTTTTTGTCCTTGATTAGATAATAGGAAGAATGATAGAAAATGCGGGTTTAGGATATTGTTATTTGGCCTAAGAATACAAACATGCTGATTTATATTTCCCCCGACCAAAAAGTCATTAGCAACAGCACTCCGACCAATGGATGCTCCAGTAATATTTAGCAATACATCGCCTGATTTAATTTCTGTCGATCTAAATCTATTATGGATCCGATCATCTATATAAACAATGTTGTCCAGCAATAAACTACCATTACCTACATTCTGACTCCGGACAAAAGGATGACCTTTAAATTTGTAAACCTTTTCACCCCCAGTCGGTGTAATACCACTACCAATCTTAGTAGTTAATTCTCCCAAACTATGAAGATTCCAGTCAGCTGGAATATAAGTACTGCATATATCACTAAATTGCATAAAACCCCATCCTTTCAAGATGGTGGTTAACCCGGATCAACAATTCATCAGATTGTGATTTCAATACAGGGAGTGGGAATACATATCGATCGGCTAGTACACTTAATCGTCCAGCTATCTTACGCAACACTTCGTCCAATTCATTCTGCAGGCAGGATTGCATGGCGGCTAGCCATTTGTCTTCCACTACCAGGGTAATGATCTCCGCTTCGTTTAACCGCTCATAACGCGCCAGCAGGGCTTCATCCAGCGCTTTTTTCAGCGTTTTTACCCTGCTTTCAGCAGCCTTTTTATCTTCGATGCACTGTAGCGCAGCTTCCACCAGTGCCAGTTCTTCATCGCCGTCAGCATCAGCCCGCATGACCAATAACCGCGACCGGTTCAGCGCGCCATTATCCTCAACGCCATCCGCCAGCGCGCCCTCATCGCCGCCGTGCTCAGCGGCCATTTCCTCCAACCTGCGCGCCAGCTCTTCTACAGCCTCACGCGCTTCAGCCAGTTCATTCACCTGTGCGGCAAAAAAACGGGCTGCGATCAATACCGGTGGGATCAGGTCGGCTTTATATTTCACCCTGCCCAGCACCAAGTCGGCATTTTCTTTTTTATCTTTTTCATTGCGCTGCAAACAGCGCAAACGGGCAGCCCCCACCCAGCCGCTTTCCACCAGCATGTACACATCGTCCTGCATGACAGTGGCCCAGGTATCCATCAACTGCTGGTACAAGTCCAGGCGGTCAATCAGGGGTACGGGGGTAAATGCCTGCACCATTTCTTCACCAAGGTCACGAATTAAAATTTTTGGATGGGTGTCCGCATTGATGGAGCACAACCACGGTTCAACCGTTTGCCGCCAGCCGGCAAGCGCCGCCTGCGCCTGTTGCTGAAAAGCAATCACCTGTTCATGAGTACTGATCACGCTTCGTACACTGCTGCTTTCCACCCGCAATTGAAGATAACCAGGACGATCCGCTGGTTCAAACAAAACTTCCCGCAAGCCAGGCAGGTGCTGCCAGTATTCATCCAGCGCATCCACATCACGCAGCGGAATGCCCCCTCTGAGATGAGCTTCAATGTCGTGCAGGTCTTCGGGTTCGCTTGAATCTATATAGCGGGGGATGTTGAGGTTGTATTCATTGGCTTCAATTTCTTCCAAACCCACCAGACGAGAATACCCGGCTATTTCGATCTGATGGGTGAAGGTTTCCACGATTTGATAAATATCCTGCTCACGCAGGCGGTTTTTAGCGCCATCCTTGCGGTAACCCCGGCTTGCGTCAATCATGAAGATTGAGCGGCGGGTGGCGGCGTGCTCCTTGTCCAGCACCAGAATACAGGCAGCTATGTTTGTACCGTAAAACAAATTGGCTGGCAACCCGATGATGCCCTGAATGTACCCGCGCCTGATCAGATTGCGCCGGATGCCGGCTTCTGCATTGCCCCTGAACAACACACCATGCGGGAGAATGATTGCTCCTCTACCGGTGGATTTTAATGACCGGAGCAGATGCAGCAGGTAGGCAAAATCCCCATTCTTTGCGGGGGGTACACCGTCTGTAAAACGTTCGAAGGGGTCAAGAATGCTACCCTTGTTTTCAGGGTCGGTTAACCCGGTGGTCCAGCTTTTGTCTGAGAACGGGGGATTGGCAACTGCGAAATCAAATTGCTTTAGCCGCCCTCCTTCGGTCCAGTGCGGATTGGTAAGGGTGTTATCCTGCCAGATCTCGGCTTCCGGTTTGTTGTGCAACACCATGTTCATGCGCGCAAGCGCAGCGGTGGCATTGTCCTTCTCCTGTCCATAAATGGTCAGGTCTACACCGGTTTCATCAGATGCGCGAATGAGCAATGACCCTGACCCGCAGGTAGGGTCGTATACCGTCTGGCGGCCAGAGGTTGCCCGATTGATGCCGATTAATTTCGCCATTATGCGCGAAACTTCAGCCGGTGTGTAGAACTGCCCCTTGGATTTGCCCGCTTCTGTGGCGAAGTTGCGCATTAAATACTCGTAGGCATCGCCCAGCAGGTCGTCCCCATCCGCGCGATTGCGGCTGAAATCCAGAGCGGGGTCTTCAAAAATGGCGATCAGTTTGGACAGGCGGTCAACCATATCCTGCCCACGTCCCAGTTTGCTGTCGTCGTTCCAGTCAGCCAGTGTGATGACACCCACCAGATCATTGGTTTCGGCCAGGCGGTGAATGATCTTGTTCATTTTGTCGCCAATATCTGACTTGCCTTTAAGCAAAAGCATGGCGGAGAAGCTTCCATCTTCTGGTACGGTCACCAATGGACGCCGCACTCCGCCATATTTGTCACTGACATATTTGACAAACAACAAGGTCAGAATGTAGTCCTTATACTGGCTGGCGTCCATGCCACCGCGCAGGTCATCACACGCCTTCCAGATATGTCTGTAAAGATCGGTTTTCTTGATTGCCATAATGTCAGGCTCCGTTGATTTGATGTTGTAATGGTGTTGTTATATTATCCCCTAATACCGTGAAAGTACACCCCAATGGGGAAGAAAAAATGCTTTTCCCTCCCCTGAATGCGGAACGACAGTAGTCACGGCGCGACCTTGGTAGCGCAAGCATTCGAGGGAGGTTGGGCGAATGGACCGTTCTTTGGTCCCTTCGCAAGGGTGGGGGCCGCGTCTTCGCGGTTCATATTAAAACTACCAAAACACGAATTCCGTTGCCTGTTATTCAAACCCTTCGCGCAGCAAGTCCATCTCCACCAGGCGGTTGAGCTGGTCCTTGTCGTGCGAGATCACCAGCGAGACCGGCT
>CAYOHX010000321.1:0-3237 GCA_964403875.1 uncultured Anaerolinea sp.
ACGGCTTCCGCTGTCGCCTGAAGTCGACAGTCCCCGCCGCTAAATTTCTATGGATTCATCGGGGGATTTAATCCTTTAGACGCTTTCTAAACAAAATGCTCAGTAAGATGCCATTGATCACCAGCACCAGCCAGTCAATCGATATGACCACAACCTCAAAGCGATCCTGACGGTTCAGCCCGTGATTAATCGTAACAACTGTCAGGGCCACCAGCGTCAACCCGAAACCAGCCAGGAATATCCAGCGGATCGCGCCTTCCAAACGACTTTTTGTGAGAAACACAAGGGCAAAGAAGAGGAAAGACAGGCTCATCAACAAATAGCCTAATTCTTCCAAGACGATGAAAATCCCATGCGCGTTATACTGCGTGAGCAAAGTGATTCCTTCGGTTTCACCGTGCATCAGGCTGATGGGGATGACGGAAAACTGGATGAAATAGTCACTCACCAAAATCAAGGTCGACATGAGCGCAAAGGACAATCCGATCAGGCTGAAAATTTTCTTTTCTTGCGCGGCAGTTTGATGAATGGACGCCATCACGATCCCGTATACCAGCATCAACAGGATCGCCGGGACCATCCAACGGTAATCTTTGGGGAACTGAGAAAGGGTATCCAGGTAAGGATAATCAATGCATCCTTCCAGACAGTTCGCGCCAGAGATGGGAACGGCGGTGATCGCAAAGCCGAAGGTGATAAGCGTGATGACCGCCAGCAATACCGAGGAATAAAAGCCAACCCACAGCGCAGGCCTCTCGGGGTTGGTAGATGGGCTATTGCGGTTTACCATGTTCTTTCCTTTCGCTTGCTTCCTTCGAAGAAGGCCTCATATTTCCAAAAAGCAGCGCGCCGGCAATCAAGCCCAGCACGGTTATGGTTCCCCATAGGGGCAGTTCCGAGATTTGAGAGATCCCCGCACGGACTACCAGAAGGCTGTTCACAGCCAGGACCAGCGTGTAGAGCGGACCTTTGATGCTCAGGATCCCTGCAACCACGTACCCCCACGGCTGGCGTTTCATCAACCAGACGGCTCCGACTGCCAGCCACGGGATCAACAAGGTTAGATCCAGGGCAAAGACCACATTGGTGGGGTGGCCGGAGATGGCCACAATCGCGGGAAGCTGCCTAGTGAAAATAAACCCGATCGACTGCATCAGATACACGGCACTCAAGCCCATCGCAACGAACAAAAAATACCCGCCGATCCATTTGACCGGGGTCTTTTCAGAAAACTGGTGGCTGAGCGTAGCCACATCTAATCCGACCAATCCGAAGATCAAGGCGAAGATAGAAAGCGCCAGCAAGGCTGCGTAAACCAGGAAGAAGATATTGAAGGATGCGCCGAACAGATAGAAGGCGAAGTTGTAAAGCATATAGTCCAATGCACCCAACCAGACCAGCGTTGCCATCCAGGACCCGCGCATCCCAAAGGCCATAGCTGTAAGCAGGATGGGGACGGCCAGGAACAGGGTTACCGTATCGTTGCCCAGCCAGGTCGTCGTCACAAAGGCGTTATCGCGATAAACGCCCTTGATAAAGAGGCCGCCGGCCGTGGCAAGAACGGATAGAGCAGCGATCCATAACGAAAGAGCGCGAACGATTTTTGTATTTGCCTGAAACATTGAACACTCCTGGATCAGACCATTATTCCTGGAGATATCTATTGCCGCCGAATTTTCAAGGCAGTCAAAATTCCTTCCAGTACGGATCGGTCGAATTCTTTGGTGAATAGAAATCCTTGGGCAACGAGCAGCCCTAACCACGGGATCTGCACCCAACTCAAGGGGGAAATCCCGATAATGAACAGCATCGTGCCGATCAAACCAATCTTCACCGCTTGTTTTTTGTGCAGGAGGAGAAGCCCCATACTGATTTCAAAAACCATCAGGAGTAAGCCAAAGATGACCGGGTTTATTGTAACGACACCTATTGCCAGCTGGCGGTAGAAGGGGATCAACGCGTCGTTGGCATAATCCAGGTAAGCCTGGGGATTGCCAAAAGTAAATGAACCATTCACCCCCAGTGCCATCACCAGGAAAAAGAACCCAAGGAATATGCGCCCAACATTGGGCTTGACCAAACACAAGACTACAACGGCCAGCACAAACAGACTACTGATGATCATTGGGGTATCCATGTTTACATCCTTCTACAGAGATTGAATTCCAACCAAAATGTGTTTTACGAATGGGATGGGTTAAAAGGCGACAAAGAGTCTTTCAAATGTCCTGCCAGCGCTCGTAAAGGATCAGCGCTTCGGTGAACCCGGCTCAGAATAATTCCACCCTCCAGGCTGGCCAACATCAAACGCGCTCGCTCAGCAGCATCCACCTCGGGCATGCCGCAATGGACCAATTTTTCCTGAAGTACACTCTGGATCTGTGAATAAACTTCCAGGCAGGCCTGGCTGATTCGATCACTCGACCCGGCCGCTTCTACGGCCACAATCGTCAGTGGGTTGCCGGCAGCATAGTTTTTCTCCTCCACCTTACTGGCCAGGCGCAAGACATACTCATAAAGCGCCTGTAAAGGGTTTTTGTACTTCGCCAGTTCACCGCGCATCCGTTCAATGAGAATTTTTCCGGCGAACAGCACAGCCTCGCTGACGATTTGCTCTTTTCCTTCAGGGAAATAGTAATAGAGTGATCCCTTTGGCGCTCCGCTTTCCTTGACAATCTCATCCAGGCTGGTTGCTGGATACCCCTGCTTTTCGAGTAATGAGCATGCAGTTAGAATAATTTTTTCGCGAGTTGTAGTCATATGGAATTCCTCGAGGATTGTGCGATTATCCTATAATTATAACGACTAGTCAATATACAATTTCCACGATATTTGATAATTAATCAGCTTTCCGTAAAGGACATACCATCCGTCCCTACCGTGAATCCATCGGAGCCTGGTACTGCAACGGGCAGGCGATCCATGTGGTGATCATTCAAGCGGAAGGATTTGCTCATTGAGCAATTTGCCCGATTGCGATGTAATATATTGATGGGATACAGTGCATGTGCTTGTCAACAACCACCCGCTTTAGTGGGTGGTTGTTGACAGAAAATCTCTTTCTTCGTGAGGGCATTTATCGCTTTGTTAAGGGATTGACACAGGATTCAGACTGTGCTATAGTCATAACAACAACCAAATAGAATATAACCGTTAGCTAACCAATCGTGAGCCAGCAGCGTGCCTCCAGGAGGCCGTTCCTGGCTTTTCTGTTTTAACCAACAAGGAGCGAGCCTA
>CAYOHX010000322.1:0-3231 GCA_964403875.1 uncultured Anaerolinea sp.
TCAGTTTCTTTATGGCTTAACCGGGCATCGTCCGGCTATAACTCATAGATAGGGTAATGATGTCATTTGTATTGCCGTTTCTGCTGGTTACAATGAGAGAACTACTGACGACCGCTACCCCATTGAGGTGATCCTGAATTTCTAGCGATTGCTCAATATCGCCTGTTTCGAAATTCCAAACATTCATAAAACCACCCACGTCGGTCGAGACGAGCAGAGGCGTCCGTGGAATAAACGCAATCCCAGTCACGGCAGCAGAGTGTTCAAGTCCACTGACTCGGCGACCAGTCGTGGTATCCCACAAATCAATTGTATTGGTACGCGCTACAGCGAGAATTTTCCCATCCGAATTGAAAGCTAGAGTTGCTGCGCCATAGCCGTGTTCTTGATCCTCTGACAAAGTGAGAGACAACTCACCAGTCTTGATGTCCCATAACTGCAAGTAACTTGGACCTGTCTCGGTATAACGGCCAGCCATTGTTGCGAGATTTCTGCCGTCTGGGCTAAATTTCACAGCATGGACGCTCGAGTCAAGTTCCAAAACCGTTGCGAGTTTGCCTGCTGGCACATCCCACAAACGGACTGTCCCGTCGCTGCTGGCCGAGGCTAACATCTGCCCACTTGGGGAAAAGTCAACCGCATTCACTTGGCTGGAATGGCCCTCAAACAAGCGAGGAGGATGTTCAAAATGGTCTGCGGTGTATGACCAGATTCCTGCGGTTGTCGCTACCACAAGTACCGAGCCATCCGGAGACCAAGCCATATCAGTTACTCGGCCATGCCCGAACATTCCGATTTGGGTCAGATCTTTGGCATTTTCCGCCGTGATTTCGCACAGTTCACGCGAATCTATTTGAGAACTTGCTGGCAGGAAATGAACTGCTGCCAGCAAGACGGATATCAGAAAAAGAAAACCTTTAGTCCGGTAAACCACCCAACGGCGCACAGCTTGCACTCCTGCGAAGGTCTTCAAGTGTTGAACATTGAAATCGTGAGGGGGCCAACCCAACCTGTTGACCGAAGGAAATGAAAGCAGCATCCCCGGAGATGTAAAGGGCATCTCCTTGGGCATAACTCTCTTTGTTTCGTCCCGTTCTATTCGCAAATCCATACGGACAATTTGTTTCAGCCTGTCCAGGATTTCTCGCTGAATATTGCCAAGCCTGATTATTGAATATATTGTTCAATAAATTCCCCATGTCATTCTCACTATAGGATGATCTGCCATTAAGTAGTCCCTGTAAACCTATCTCACTTGCTAGGAGATCTTCACCGCTGAATATTCTGCGCTCACGAATTGGTTGGAAATACGATAAAAATTTGACACTAAAATCATTGCGGCCAGAGTAATACCAATACCAAAACTGTCTCGCCGTCGCTTCAGCGGCAACAGTCCCTAAAAGAATCCCTGGACAATCTCTTCCGGGGTCCATACGGTTACCATACCATTCTGTTGACACAACTAAAGCGACAAGTTCACCATAGTTAGGTCCATTTTCAGAAACGAAGGGAGAATCACTCCATGCAGCTTGAATTGCAGTGAGCGTTAAAGTGACCCCCAAAGTCAAGACCAAAAGTTGGACAAAATAAGGTGGGTCATCGATTCCCCTGAGTACCAAACTCAATCCCATAAGGCGCAACACTGCGTGTTCCCTGCACCACGACCAAATCGTTCACTTCACTGCGCACCGACTCCGGACCATCCTGGCCGCTCCAGAACCAATTTCCTGCATCATTCCGCCGCGCGAAAATACCGCGCGGTCCGTGCACAAAATGAGTTGTGTCACTGCCCCCACTTCCAGCCAACACAACCGCCAAGCCTGGCTGGAGGTCCAGCAGGTAATCGGTGGCAATGGCAGCCACCGTCTTACGGATGCGGTGTCCCTCCCCGTCGTATTGGTAGCTGTGGTTACCCACAGACAGCAGGTGGTTGGCGCGGTCCCAGGCGTAGGTGTTGGTCCCATCACTGGTCAGATTACCGTTGGCGTCATAGGCGAAACCCGCATTGGAAATCTGGTTGGCGGCGCTGTAGGCGTAGTTGGTCGTGGGAGGTGTCCCACCGTTGAGCGCGACAGATTCCGAGAGCCGGTTGTCTGCTAGGTCGTAAGAAAAAATCACATCGGGTGAGGTGGCTGGGTCAAGAAATACTCACTAAGCGAAATAAAAATCTAGGGTGCTTATGGTTGTTCAGACGTTACTTGTAACAAAGCCTCAAAATCAAATGGATTTTCTTCGGCCGGACATCCTTCATTTTCTGACATGGGTGGTTGCCTGTTAAGCCCAGTAAACGGCCAATCGAACTGATAATTTTTTCCTCGGGCATACGGAAATAGTGTTACCGAGTTCACTAATGCAGCACCAGGATGAGATTCCAAGGCGGAAACGTCTACCGTTACATCAATGCCCCGTTGAGGCCATATAACTTCTCTCCAACACCACTCATTTCTTTCTGTTGTCCATGTGACCAGTTCGGGCTCACCGTAGAGTTTAACCCAATCTTCAATCCAACCACTTGGAAATTCATCATCTGATTCTAAACTCAGCGTCAGCGCCATTATTTTACCGTTAACCAAGCATAGATCAGCGCTTTGAGGGAGTTGCCATTTGCGTGCTCCTTCCGCTGTCAACAAAACAGAATAGGTTGGTGCAAAGTTACCTGCGTAGTGGATGTGTTCTGATTCCGCCATAAATTGAATACCGTATAATTGTTCAATGTCATCAAGCGATGAACGACCAATCGTAATTGTGCGCCAGATAGGGCCATCGCTGATAGGCATATCTTCTGGGCACAACAGCGGAAAAGTCGGGAATGGGCCACCATTCTGATAAAATGCTGTTGCTTCTGGAGTTGCTTCTGGTGTAGCTTCTACTTGGGCATCGCTTAAGCACAGAAAAAGTCCCCAACCACTGACTAAGCCGCCGAAGATGGCAAGAAACATGACCGTCAAGTTTGGACGAGTGTGCATCTCAATAGCCTTTCAAGAAAGACAAGAGAAGCACATTGATCGAAATGTGCTTCTCCTACGGTTTTGAACTATGGTATGAAAGCCGGAACGTTTTTGCGAATCCAAGCGTCTAAAGTTACCCCCTCATCGTTTGCGATTATGTCTACGCGATTTTGATAAATGTGAGGTTGAGTCTCTGGTGATCCTTGCTCTGTTCTATTCCATATCATACCTGTCATTCCTTCGACTAGGTATTCCGGTGTTGTGTCGTAATTCCGAGCAGCAT
>CAYOHX010000323.1:0-3222 GCA_964403875.1 uncultured Anaerolinea sp.
TCCCCCCGAACGTTCCCATAGAGTCTTAAGGGGGGAACGGTGTGATAAATAATGCGCAAGTGTTCTCCCCGCATCACGAGCGGCCCTCAGGCCTTTATAAAACCACAACGAATTGGGATAATGCTTCATTGTCTCTGTAAATTACAGGGCTTCACCCCAGAGTTTCCAAAAAAAATAAACAGACAATTGACCAACAAAATCTCGTGCTCAGGCGTGCGAACAACCCAGACCGCTTTTCTTTTTACCCCAGTGTCTTCATTCTAGACAATCATATGCGAACGCACGAATTTTGGCCAGCTACTCGATATCAATGAACCGAAAGACCAAGTTTTGCTCTTTAATAGAAAGCGCTCTAACTCGAGAAATGATTCGCAAAGGAGATTAAGATTGAATTTCAACGAGGTGCAAAATGGAAGATCTTGAGACCATCCAGCGTTGTCGCGATAGAGATAAATCGGCCTTTGAAGCTCTCTACCAAGTGTATGCTCTGAAAGCTTTGCGAACAGCATTTTTGATGACACATCAGTCAAATTTGGCAGAGGATGCAGTCCAAGAGACGTTTGTCCAGGTCTGGACGAGTATTGATAAATTACGTGATGTACATGCCTTCCGCGCCTGGTTCTTCCGCATCCTGATCAATCGCGTCAAGTATCTGGGAAAAAGGACAAAGGAAACCATACCCTACCTCTCGAAACCGCGGTCGATCACCGAGATGATCATACACCCAGACCCGAAGATCAAGCAGAACGAGATGAAGAATTGCGCCGAGTTCAGACAGCCATCGCACGGCTGCCTGAGCCGCAACGAGTGCCCGTTATCTTGCGATACTTCAGCGAGTTATCCGAGGAAGAAATCGCCGCAACGCTCGGGATCCCCGCTGGTACCGTGAAGTCCAGGCTCCACACCGCTCGTGCGCGACTGCAAGAACAATTATCAGATCATCATGCAAGTTTTTCCCTAACCGGGCTGAAGGCAAATCCGGAAAACCGGAAGTGACGGAGGATTGAAAATGGAGATTGAACGCGAAGTTACAGAGGCACTCGTCGCCGAAGCAGAACATATTGAAATATCACCAGGGTTATGGTTGCGAATCGAAAGCGAGGTAGGGATGCTGACGAAAAATCTGGCCAGTCCACCCAAGGGACGCCCCAGGACCGGTTTATTCCAAAGGTTACGGGTAAAGCCTTTAGCGTTCGCCGGCTTTATGTCCGCCCTGATCCTGGCGGTCATGATGGCGATCCCCTCGACGCGCACCGTATTGGCGCAATGGCTGGGCCTGTCGTTTGAACAAAATGCCTCCCCTAACTCAGTCGTCCAGAAGGCCGTAGCGCACCAACCGCTGTCCGAAACGGACAGCTACGAATATTACCTCTACGAATTACCGAGAGCCCGCTGGCCGTTGCTACAGGAAAACGGATTCCGCGTACCGCAACCAGGAGAGCAAATTGCTCTCCCCAACGGAGACCGGGTGTCCATCCCTGCCTATCTACCGGAAAGCTACGCCTGGCAGGATGTGCTTGCCCCAAACCAATCGATGCACGCCGCCGGGTTCCTTTAAATCGGCGGAACGAGCGGAGGGGGAGGCGGCCAGGCACCCAT
The DNA here is from genome assembly GCA_964403875.1 of uncultured Anaerolinea sp. GTDB lineage: Bacteria > Chloroflexota > Anaerolineae > Anaerolineales > Anaerolineaceae > Anaerolinea. Next base: position 1,600 of record CAYOHX010000323.1, read on the forward strand.
GCCAGACTTTGATCGTTCATTTGCTGCCTTTCTGATCGGGGGTGATCCGGCCAATCACTACTTGGTACTGGCCCAATTCAGGGACCTAGCCGGACCCGGCCTGTCCGTCCGCACATTTTTCACCAATGCACCCGACCGTCCGGTCGCTCAAGGCGAGCCAGAAGGTAACCCGGCTGCGAACATCCTCCCGACGCCGACTCCCGTTCCCCAATCTTTTGCGGCAAAACTCCAGATTGGGGTGGTGTGACCTGCCCCCCGAAAACTGGTCCAAAAAATAAGTGGTAACCGGGAACAAAAACCGGATATCATGAAAGGACCGAGGCAGAGAAATGGCAAAAAAGACCTTTAAAGCGGAAGACATCATCAACAAACTGCGCGAAGCAGAAGTACTGACCAGCCAGGGGAAGACGGTGAGTGAGATCTGCAAGGCGTTGGCGATCAGCGACCAGACCTACTACCGCTGGCGGAAAGAGTACGGCGGGATGGGGACCGAACAAGCCAAACGGCTGAAAGAACTGGAGCAGGAAAATGCGCGTCTGCGTGGGGTGGTGGCGGATCTGACCATAGACAACGCTATCCTGAAAGAGGCGCTGCGGGGAAAATGACCAGCCCGGCCAAGCGTCGCGAAGCGGTGGAGCAGGTGTGCCAGACGCTCCAGGTGTCAGAGCGGCGTGCGTGCCGGGCACTCGAGCAGGCGAGGAGCACCCAGCGCTACCAGTCGGTGGTGGTGGAGGATGAAGCGCTGCTGACCCAAGAGGTGGTGCGGCTAGCCAGCAAGTACGGCCGTTATGGCTACCGCATGATCACCGGCTTGCTGCGTGGGGATGGCTGGACGGTCAACCACAAGCGGGTGGAGCGGATTTGGCGGGCTGAAGGGTTGAAAGTGCCCCCGAAGCAGCCCAAACGCGGGCGGTTATGGCTGAATGATGGCTCTTGCATTCGCTTACGCGCGGAATATCCCAACCATGTCTGGAGCTATGACTTTGTGACCGACCGCACCCACGATGGACGCGCCTTCCGCACCCTGAATATCATCGACGAGTACACCCGTGAATGCCTGGCCATCCGTGTCGGGCGCAGCCTGAAAACCGAGGATGTATTGGCTTGTCTGACCGGGTTGTTCTGTTCGCGCGCTGTCCCGGTCCATCTGCGTTCGGATAACGGCAGCGAGTTTGCCAACCAGCAGCTCCGCACCTGGCTCAGCGAACTAGGTGTGAAAACTTTGTTCATCGAACCGGGCAGCCCCTGGGAGAACGGCTACATCGAGAGTTTCAACGGCAAGTTCCGCAATGAACTGCTCAACGGCGAGATCTTCTACTCCCTGCAAGAAGCCAAAATCCTCATCGAACAGTGGCGAAAGGAGTACAATACCGTTAGACCTCATAGTGCGTTAGGCTATCGTCCCCCCGCGCCTGAAGCGATCCTGTTGCCCCAACTGGCACCCCCGCTGATGGCTGCGGTCGTCCCGACTACCACATAAAAACTGGATCAACTCTTGGGGGCAGGTCAGGCCCCGATAAGCAATCCACTTTCCATCCGGAGACACAGCCGGCATTGGTGCTTTGAGGGATGAGTTTTCCAACACGAACAGATCTTTGGTATTTCCTGTACTTACATCTACCG
>CAYOHX010000324.1:0-3219 GCA_964403875.1 uncultured Anaerolinea sp.
TAACCGGCGCCCATTTTTCCCGGCCTTCCACCACCATTTATCTCGGACGCTAACACTATCGAGCCGGTAGGGATCCAAAGTGGAATGGAACGCAAATCACGCTGCCATAGGCAGAAACCATTCAAAAAACCGGAGACGAGAAATGAGCAATTTCGAAGAAGGATACCACTTGCTGGATGAAAAGTTTGGCAATGGCAAAGACAACATCATCTCTCTTGCAACTATTGCCCGTGAGCCAACCCAGGATGGAGCGCCGCGCCCTGTGGTCCGTAGTGTGGACGCATATTATGAAAACGGCGTTTTTTATGTGACGACCCATGGCAAATCAAACAAAATGCTGCAAATCGAAAAAAACCCAGAAGTTTCGATTGCGTCTTTCTCCGAAATGTTTACCGCAAGTGGGATCGGTGAAAATCTAGGCTGGGTGTTGGATCCAAAGAATGCTGGTTTAAGGAATAAACTCCGCACGGCTTTTGCCGCATGGTATGACAGCGCCAACAATGAGAACGATGAGCACTGCTGCATTTTAGCCATTCACCTCACCAGAGGAACGTTGAACATCAACCATTGGGAAAAGTTATATCACATGGACTTTGTGAACCAGACCGAGATGGAGAACGGCGGCGTGTTTTAACCCGATGAAGAAATGAAAAGCGGGTCGCGCCGTTGCGGGCCGCGCAAAATGAGTTCGTTGTTTTCTCGCCCCCACGCAGAGCGTGGGGGCGCGGGGAAGCACTATCCCATCGTCCGAAGCGAGTTTATGAATTGGTCCCTTCCACGATGCGGATCTCTTCTTCAGTCAGGCCGTACAGATCGTACACCAGCCGGTCAATCTGCCGGTCGGTGGACTGGATCTGGCGTTGGAGGCGCTCTTTCTCATCCGGCAGGCGCGCCGCCGCGGCCTGTTTATGCAGCGCCAGCATGGTTTCGACCAGTTTCACCATCGTTGCATGTTGCGATTTTTTCGGATTGACAACTTTAAGTTGTTGGATATCTCGAATTAGTATTTGTGGGAACGTATCGGTAGAGTTTATTTGAAACTTGTGTCGGAAAAACCAACCCATTAACTTCGAATTTAATAATCCAAGAACATACTTATAGCTTAACTCGACTTTACCATTGAGCCTAAGCACATAAAGTAAAGTATTACAATAAGACGTTTCTGAAACATAAGTGGCAATTAATGTTTGACCAACAATTTTTCTAATTAATAACTTTTCCCCCTCAAATTTTTCTGGAAATCGGGGTTCAGCAAGCCAAATTCCGTAGTTAAGCCAGTTATTTTCTTTCCACAGTAATTCGTACCTACCGATGTGCTTTCCGTCAAAGAATGGTAGAAATCTCTCATTTTCCTTGATGGTTGAAGTGAAAGGCTTTGTATCACGAATGACTTTCGTTTGAGGAGGTTTCCCTTTACCAATTTGATAAACCTTGATGCCATAGAATATTTCTGAAATTTCCCCAAGGCTATTTTTCTGTTCCTCAATTTTAGATATAATTCGTAGTTCATCAACATTGCTCTGCACTAGAAATGATCCACTATTTCTCCAAATACTTGTAGGCACTGTAAAGAATCTATCTGGCTGATCTAAACACGATATATTAGCCTTTTTGTCAAATAATTTCACCATTACATTATTGTCTAAATAGCCATTATTAGAGTCAACTTTTTCAGTGAATAGAAGCGTTGTATCCACTGTTGCATTTGCAAACACTGATGTGGGCAAAACATCAATTTCCTGTATACGAGTATTTTCAAGTAGAAGATCTCTAAGTATTTTAGTAAATCCAAGATTAAGATAAGTATCAGGAATGATATATCCAAACAACCCATGACTTTTTAATAACTGTATTGCCCGTTCAACAAAAAGTAAATAGCTCTCGCCTCTCCAAACATATGTTTTAAAATGACTTTGGAGATAATTTATTGTTTTATCAATAAACTCTGCTCCATACGGCGGGTTGCCGATCACGGCGTCGAAGCCGCCGTCTTTGAAGGCCTGCGGGAAGGCGGCCTGCCAGTCGAAGGCGTTCACCCGGTACTGTTCTTCGCTGTCGAACAGGGCCATCTGCTGGCTTTCGTAATACTCCGGGCCGATCAGCGAGTTGCCGCACTTCACGTTCTCGCCCAGGTCGGGCAGGATGCGCTCGCTGAACAGCGAAAGCTGCCCGGGGTTCTCCACCACCTTGAGCAACAGCGAGAGCTTGGTCACCTCCACTGCCTGCGTGTCGATGTCTACGCCGTAGATGTGCCGGGTGAGGATGTCTTTCTTCTTCTCCATGGTCAACTGCCAGCCGTTGGGCGTCTCGAACAGGGCCGGGTTCTTGCCCCTGGCCCAGCGCGCCGGTTCGTGCTGCACGTACCATTCCAGGTACCAGTCCAGCAGGTATTGGTACGCGCCCAGCAAGAACGATCCCGAACCACAGGCCGGGTCGAGCACGCGCAGCGGTTGAGTCTTCAGCGTCTCGGGGTCTTTATCTTTCAGCAGTTCGCCCACCGTGTGGCTGACGATGTATTCCACGATGTAGGTGGGCGTGTAATACACCCCGCCCGCCTTACGCACCTCGGGTTTCTCTTCCACTTTGGCCTGGTGGCCCCCGGTCAGGCGGATGACCTTGCCCAGGAAGCGCTCGTACACCTGCCCCAGGATGTCGGCGGAGATGTAATTGAAAGCATAGGGGCTTTTGGGGAGGTACAGGTTGGCCAGAATGTCTTTCAACACGCGGTCGTCGATCTTGAGCGCCGGGGTCAGCGTATCGGGATAAGAAGACTGCCCCTTCTCGGGGTTGAAATGGAACAGGCCCGAGTTGTATTTCTTGTCGGCCTGTTGGAAGAGCACCATCAGGTCGCCGTACACGTCTTTGCCATCCGTGGCGTCGCGCAGTGCGTTTTCGGGCTCGATGCCGCGGTCTTCGCAGATGCGCAGGAAGATGATGCGGTCGATGGTCATCTGCACGGCGCTGTTCAGCTCGCGCTGGGTCAGGTCGCGGTTGCGCAGGGCGATATTGCGGGCCAGTTCTTCGCGCCAGCGCTCCATTTCCAACAAAAAGGCCTCGGCCACGTCAGCAGTGCCGCGCTTGCCCCGGGTCTCTGCCACGAAGCGGTCCAGCGATCCCTGGTGGACGGCCTGGTGCGAGAACAGGTCACGGATCTCGTCCCACTTTTTGATGTAATCCTGGTACGAATACAGCTTCACCCGGCCCTTGTAAGCCGGGTCG
>CAYOHX010000325.1:0-3184 GCA_964403875.1 uncultured Anaerolinea sp.
CCCATACGAAAGAGCGAGGCTTTTGCAAAAGTGAAGTGACTTTGGAAAAGCCATATTTGGCTCATTGGGAGTTGGCGTGCCTCCAGCGCTGTGGGAAGGCGGAGACTCCAGGTCGGTTTGTTGAATCGCGAGGGTGCTGATACAATTTGTGTATGGAAGCGCGCGGAAATCTGCCCGAAACCAACCGCCTGTCGGTGCTGGCGGCCACCATTTTGCTGGCCTACGCGGCGATGCCCTTCATTCAAATTCCACCCCGCGAATTGGGCTTTCAAATCCCCGGGGTATATGTGTCGGTGGTGGTTAATTTTGCCACGGTCACTTCAATCCTCGCGGCGGTGATGGCGGCTTTCGGCGCGGATTGGCTTTCGCGTGACCACCCGCTGTACGGGCAGGCCCGCAGTTGGCGGCAGTGGCTGCTGCCGGGCTTGACGGCCTGGGTGTTGGGGGCGCCGCTTTCCACGCTGGAGGTCGGCCTGGAATGGTGGGCCGTGTTTGGCCTGGGCGGACTGCTGCTGGTGTTTGTGTTTGTGTCCGAATACATCGTTCTTGATCCAAACGATACCCGCCACGCTCCAGCCACCATCGGCTTGACGGCGGTGGGATTCGCGCTTTTCCTGGTGCTGGCCATCGCCTTGCGGGCTTCGGGGCAGCGCCTGCTCCTCGAAATTCCCGCGCTCATCCTGGCGGTGTTCCTGGTAGCCATGCGCAGCATGTACCTGCGCCTGGGTGAGAAGCACACCTTGATTTGGCCGGTGGTCATCGCCGTGTTCATCGGGCAAATGGCCGCCGGGTTGCACTATTGGCCTCTCAGCCCATTGCAGCACGGAATGATCTTGCTGGCCGCCGCCTACGCCCTGACCAGCTTGGCAGGTTCGATTGTGGAAGGGCGCTCGCTGCGCGGGGCGCTCATTGAACCAGGAGTCATGTTGGTGGTGCTGTGGGGGTTGGCGGCGCTGTTGGGTCGTTGAGATGCGCGTGACATACACCCATTGGTTGCAGATGCGCGATCATGTCCAGTCCTGCCTGCCAGAAGAAGCCTGCGGGCTGATCGGGGGGATTGGACAGGAGGCGCGCCTGGTGCTGCGGGTGACCAATGAATTGCACAGCCCGACGCGTTTTCGGATGTCGCCGCAGGAGCAGTTGGACGCCTTTGTGCGCTTTGAGCAGGCCGGGTTGGAATTGATCGGTATTTACCATTCCCATCCCCGTGGACCCGAAAGGCCTTCGCCCACCGACGTGGCGGAATGGATGTACGCAGATGTGAAAACCTTAATCTGGACTCCCAGAATGGGCCAATGGAGCGCGAGAGCCTTTATAATTGAGGCTTCTGCATTTTGGGAACAACCTCTGGTTGTGACCCTCGAGAAAGGCGGGCCCGCGTAACCGGAAGTTGATCGTAGGGTTTTAACTTGTACGGGTTTAGCGATAAGTATGAGGTGGTATGGAAGCGTTTGCACTAGCGTTCGCAGCGATAGCGATTTCTTATTTGTTAGGGTCAATACCGTTTGGTTGGCTGGTTGTTAAAATTGCCACGGGCCGCGATATTCGCGGGATTGAAAGCGGGCGCACGGGCGGCACCAACGCCATGCGCGCCGCGGGATTCCTGGCCGGGCTGTTGACCGCGGTCGGCGACGTTGGCAAAGGCTTTCTCACCAGCCTGGTGGTACGTTGGTTGGTGCCGCCTGACTTTGCCTTGTATGTTTGGGTCCAGGTTGCGGCGCCATTGGTGGCCGTGCTGGGCCATAACTATTCGATTTTCTTGATCGAGAAACGCAGCAACGGCAAGCTGCATCTACGCGGGGGGGCTGGCGGCGCGCCGTGCTTTGGCGGCGCGGTGGGCTTGTGGCCTTCAGCAGCGTTGGTGATTTTGCCGATAGGCGTCCTGGTGTTTGTGTTTGGCGGGTACGCCTCGCTAACCACGATCAGCATTGCGCTCAGCTCGATCGCGATCTTCTCTTATCTGCATTTTGTGCTGGGCTATCCCTGGCAATTTATTCTGTACGGGGTGGCCAGCCTGTTGGCTCTGGCTTGGGCGCTGCGGCCCAACCTGGCGCGTCTTGCTCAGGGCACCGAGCGAGCGGTGGGGTTGCGAGCGCTGCTGCAAAAGCGGCGTCTTGAAACAGAGCCGAAATAACCCCTTCGTCCTTAAAAACAGCCCAAGGCGGCACACACGCCGCCTTGGGCTGTTTTTCGCTTAAGCTCTGGCGAATTACAGTTCTTCGCCGCCTTCCGATTGCATATTGCGGTACAGGTAGCGCACGTTGCGACGGTGCAGTTCTTCGGCCAGCCCAGCCAGCAGCACCCGGCTCTTTCCACAGGATTCGATATCGATGGTCGTGATGACATCCAATGGGTTGCGCTTTCGCAGGGCTGCCTTGACCGATTTTCGCAGGGTGGACAGGTAGTTCAGGTTATCCTTGACAGCATCATCGATTTCCCCGCGCAAGACAATGTCACCGTGGCCCTGGATGATGTTTTCTAGGCCCATTTTGCCGATCTTCTTGATGGTATCTACCAGCACGTCCGGATCGCCATCCACTACGTAGGGCAGGGGCAGGAAGGCATCTCCGGCAAAGAGAACGCGATCTTCCTCAACCAGGATAGAAATGCCGTCCTTGCTATGGCCGGGGGTATGCATAAAGATGAGGTTCTTTTTGCCCACGCGCAGGACCATGCCACCGTCGGAAAAGGTGAGATGGGGGGCGACGATTTTGATTTGCTTGAAGGTTGGGTTTTGCTTGCGGGCGGATTCAAGTGAAGCCTGGCCTTTCTCCAGCATAATATCTCGGGAAAGGGTATGGCCGATGACGGTTGCGCCGGGGAAGAAGCAATTTCCCCAGGAGTGGTCGGCGTGGTAATGCGTGTTGACCACGTAACGGACGGGTACGTTGAGCTCTTCTTCAATGTAAGAGCGCATGGCCAGCGTTTCTTCTGGCAGGGCCAAGGTGTCGATGACCACGGCCCACTGCGGCCCCGTGATGGCGCCGGCGGTTACCTGGGCATATATTTCGCTTTGAAACCAATAGACATTTTCTGAAATTCGCTCGCGTTGCATACAATTTCCCTGGAAAAGAATACACGTATTAATAGCATAAAGCGAGTCAAAAGTCAAAAAATGGGGTAACTACTCTATGGCTTTTCCAAAGTCAGCCCCACCCCTAACCCCGCCCCAGTCTTGGGGCGG
>CAYOHX010000326.1:0-3174 GCA_964403875.1 uncultured Anaerolinea sp.
AAATTCCAGTGGCTTTTACCTGAATCACCACACCGTCCTCAGAAGGCGTTGGATCAGGCACATTTTCAATCTGCAATGGTTTTTCAAATTCTTGATAGACCGCAGCTCTCATCAACACACCTCCAAAAGATGAAATAAACATGCCAAGAGCGCCATTTCTATAGATTGTCGGAGGAGACTGCTTTAAGGGTCTCCTCCGACAGAACTGGACCTCGAACATTTTGAAACCAAAGGCGCCCTTTTGACTTCTTTAGGTCACGATAGCCGATAAAGATCGGCCATCGTGATCACTGGTATTTATCCAGTCAACGAAGATAATCGACCGTAGCCTGATGGAATGCACGTGCCCATTGAATTAATTGCTCCACATCTTCCTTGGGGAGCGACTCAGTAAATCCGTGACTACTCCGCAGGGGCCAAAGGCCCCGCGGCTTCTACCGGCCCAGGCCGGAAGCTCGTTAGTCCACGAGCCAAAACGTTCAATGCCGCATTATGATCGCGGCTGAGCTTCAGACCGCAATGAGGACAGGAATGCTCTCGGACGCACAACTCTTTGGGAACAATTTCACCGCAACCAGAACACAGCTGCGTCGTGTTCTGGGGGTCAATCAGTACCACACCCCGCCCGGCTTCTGCCGCCTTGTACGTGGTGAACTGCACGAATTGACCCCAGGCCACATCTGCAATGCCCTGGTTGATGACCTTATTCCTGTTGGACTGCATACCACGGATATTCAAATCCTCAAAGGCGATAAACTGGTATTGGTTGACCAGTTTTCGGCTTTCCTGGTGCGCGAAATTCTCCCGCCGGTTCGTCTGGCGCTGGTAGGCGTGTTGCAGGGTGTGAACCGCTTTTCGCCGCGCTGGACTGCCTTTGGGCAGCTTCTCTTTTTTCCGTTGCAGACGAGCAACATCTTTCGCGTCCCGCTTCATCCAGCGCTTGCGCGGAATCTCCCGCCCGTTGGAAAGGACGGCGAAGGTAGTCAAGCCAAGATCCACCCCTACCACCTGATCGGTTGGGGGCAGCGGCTTTTCGTCTACCTCGCAGGAAAAGCAGGCGTACCAGTTGCCAACCGTATCCCGGCGAATAGTGAGAGTCTTGCATGTACCTTCCAATGGCCGGTGAAGGATAATCTTGATCTCTCCGATCTTCGAGAGGGTCAACCGTTCATCCTTGAGCGCAAAACCAGATTGTTTGAAAGTGAAGCTATCATAGCGCCCATACCCCTTGAAGCGCGGATACCCGGGAGTCTCACAAGCTTTTACCCGGCGGAAAAAGGCTTGAAAGGCCAGATCGACTCGCTCCTGCGCGTTCTGCAAAACCTGCGAATGCACCTCGAAGAGTTCTGGCTTTTCTGCTTTCCAGCCTGTCAGCAGTTTATTAGTGTCATACAACGAGAGCGCCTTTTGCTCTTGCTCCCAGGTGCTTTTGCGGATTGCCAGGGTTTCGTTATAGACCCAACGACACGACTCCAGTGTTCGGGCAAGCCTGGTTCGCTGATGATGGGTTGGGCGAAGTCGAAACTGGAAGGTTTTCCGCATAGAACAATTGTACTGCGATCATACATGTCTTGCAATCTGCGTAAAAAGACGGCTAAAGCCGGAAAAGCGTTTCATCTCCTCCCGCTGAAGCGGGGGAGCTTTCACGGGCTAAAGCCCAAAAGAGGTAAAACATCGCATAGTAGGTTCGAGAAGCAGCAATACCTGCGAAACCTTGATCCAGCAGTAACTCGGCTGCCTCAAGGTTTTCTTTCGCCTTGTTCAAAATAGCCTGCTCATCCGGCGTCATACCGCGATCCCCTCTTGCCTGACATTGAGGATGAATGGCAGTTGTTGTTGTGAAAATTTATCTGAAGATATAAATGCCAATGAGATTACTGTATCGTAGCGCAAAGATAAGCGCGCTGCCAGGTCCCCTGTCCGCTGCACCATATCGAAGTATTGAAAATCACCCCGCAAAACAACCAATACATCGATATCCGAATCCGCCCGAGCTTCATCGCGCGCTTGCGACCCATATAGATACATAGCTTCCATCTGATCGCCAAGCAAAGATGCCAATTCGAACCGCAGTTGTTTAAGGATAGGTTTGATCGCCTCATGCCTCATACCCACTATTATACAGATGTTTTCAACCGCGGTCTCGAAAAAATGTAGAGAAAGCCCTTGTTTTTTCGGAGGCAGTAACGGGAGAATTTGGCATTCAATTGAAATCAGCGAGTTTGAAGCCTACTTGGAGGAAGAAGGCGGTTCCAAGAACAAGGAAGAGGTCGCCGAATCGCCGGGCAAAAGAGTACCACCCGCACTTTGGTGAAAAAATACAATTAAACATGATCATACAATCATGTTTGCGCTATAATGAATCCATGATCAACAACACATTGCCGCTACTGGCAAAAGTGGGAATTCTGCAGGATGCCATCCACCGGGATCGAACCACCGCGCGTCGCGTTGCCTTGCTCGAGCTACTCTGGAACGAGCGCTACCTGACCCGAGCGCAAATAATTACCCGGATTGAGCAGAAATTCGGGAAACAATGCTTTGGCAAAACCGCCTGGAAGGACAATTTTTATCGCGACCTGCGTGTCGTGAAGCAGGCCCTCCAGGCAGCTGGTGTGCGCATGGCATTCAGCCGCAGAAAACACCGGGGAGGATATTATCTACTCGGCCAACCGTCCGTGTCACCGGAGCTGGAGCAGATTCTAAAAAGCAGCGCAGCCGAAGTGGATCCCCGACAGATCCAGATCTATCACCGCCTGTCGCCAGCTGACCGGTTCCGGCAGGGTTGTGTACTCAGCGACACGGCGCGCCGTGTCGTTGCTTATCGGATCCACCAGGATCACCCCGAAGTCAGCCCAGCAGAAGCCCACCGGATGGCTTTGCAGAGAGCTTACCAGCCATGAACGAAGAGCCCCTCGACATCGTGGGTTTCCTCCGCCTGGTTCTGGATGCGCTGGAAGCGGCAGGCGTGGAATACCTGATTGGCGGCGCAATCGCTGCATGGGCTTGGGGTGAACCGCGAGCCACGCAGGATTTGGATCTGGTGATCGATGTGCCCATCGAGGCGGTAATCCGTCTTTCGGAGGCGCTGAAGGCCAGAGATATGCTGGTTCCAGCGGAAATTATCCTGGACAACCTGCTCGAAGAACGGGTGGATCTGCCGATCAATGCGAT
>CAYOHX010000327.1:0-3167 GCA_964403875.1 uncultured Anaerolinea sp.
GTTGTTTTTTGACGGCTAAAGCACTTTGCTCGCTGATTGCACAAAACTTACGTTAAAGTCTTTCCACCACCCAAAAATGGGAAAGGCCCAACCCCTTCAGGGGGGTTCGCTCGAGGAATTGCAGCACGGCACGCAGCACCCGGCCTAAGCCTGGACGGCGGGCAATGATGTTGTCATAGGCGCCAAAGATGATCCGCTGTTCCACCACCCGAATTGGGTGTCCTGCGAACAGCTTTCTCAAGTCAGCGCGCGTGTAGACATTCACGTGCGGAGCCAGGCGGTCTCGCCAGCGCCGGGGCAGGTAATTGACCAGCGGAATGTTGCCAAAACGGTATTGGCCCCGCCAGTAAATGCCATGCGTCTCAAAAGGGTAGCCACGGTTGGGAACAAACAGCACCAGCCGCCCGCCCGGTTTGAGCACGCGCACAATTTCATCCACCGCCCGCGCGTCATCCTGGACGTGTTCGAGCACTTCGTGGCTGAGCACCAGATCGAACCATTGACTGGGGAAAGGCAGCGCCTCGCCAACGCCACACACCACCCTGGCATCCTGCTGGCGGGCCTCCAACAAGCGCGGGTGCTCAACATCCAATCCCGCTGCCAGGCTTGCCGTTTCCGCAAGGCGGCTGAGGTACATGCCCACGCCGCAGCCATCCTCCAACACGCGCCCCGAATCACGCCCCGCGGCGGCTCGCCGAATCATGCCCAGGCGGCGTTCTTGCCCAGCGCGCCAGACATAGGAGGGTTCGCCGCGCAGCGCGGCTTTGTCAGAGTGCTGCTCACCCATCCAGCTAGACCTCGGCCAAAGCCTGCCCCAGATCTTCGATCAAATCCTCAACGTTTTCTATGCCTACCGAGAAGCGCACCAACCCATCGGAAATGCCCATGCGGCGGCGCACCTCGGGCGAAACGGTCGAATGGCTCATGGAGGCCGGATGCTGGAGAATAGAGTCGGTGTTACCCAATGAGGGTACCAGCGTCCCAATTTGCAGGCTGTTCATCAACTTGATACCGGCTTCCAGGCCGCCGGCCAGTTCAAAGGCCAACATGCCGCCAAAATCCAGCATCTGGCGCAGGGCTAAATCATGAGCAGGATGACTTTCCAGCCCGGGATAGTACACACGCGAAACCTTGGAGTGCGCTTCGAGGTAGCGAGCAATGTGCATGGCGTTTTCACAATGGCGTTCCATGCGCACTTCAAAGGTTTTCAGGCCGGTGTTAGTCAACCAGGCGTCAAAGGGACTGGGCGAGCCCCCCAGGATTTTGAGCATTGAGAAGAGACTGGTGTTGACGTAATCGAGATGTGGGCTGACCACAGCCCCGCCAATGACCGTGCCGTGACCGTTGAGGTATTTCGTGGTAGAGTGGATGATCACATCGGCGCCCAGGCTGAGCGGCCGCTGGCAGAAGGGTGTGGCGAAGGTATTGTCCACCATCAGCCAGGCTCCGTGGGCGTGGGTAATTTCAGCGACCGCTTCCAGATTCACCAGGGAAAGGACGGGGTTGGCGGGAGTTTCGGCAAACGCCAAAACAGCCTGAGGGGCCTGAGAAAAAGCCTCTTCCCAGGCATCGGGACGCGGATCATCAACCCATACAGTCTGAATGCCATAGCGTGGGGCAATTTCATTGAGAAAGTTGAACGTAGCGCTGTACAACGAGCGTTGGGCAATCACGGTCTGGCCGCCCTGCACACGCGCCAAAATGGCGCTGGTCGCAGCGGCCATGCCCGAAGCGAACAACCGCCCGCCAACCACTTCTTCGAGAGTCCGTTCGGGGTGGGCGCGCAACAAATCCAAGCCTTCCAGGGCCGCCAGCTTGGCAACCACCTGCTCCATGTTTGGGTTGTTGAAGCGGGTATAAATGTAACCTTCTTGTTCTCCCTTAAAGATCGCCGCTCCGGTGGCTGCATCGGGGAAAGAAAAGGTGGAAGTCTGATAAATCGGCGCAACCGAAGCGCCGTGTGGATCTTCTCCCTCGGCGACATGGTTGACCAGCGTGCCGAGGCCGTAATGTGCTTTGAATCGGCCCATGATGTGTTCCTGTAAAAAGATCTCAGTTCAAAACCCTAAGGGTCTGCGCAGCTCCTCAGGTTGATAGAAGATGGTTATTGTCTCAGCAGGCGGATATACACCGCCAGGCCAATTCCACCCAGAATCAAGATCCCACCCAGGATGGCCAAGATGGGCGAGCGCCCGCTGCCTGCGTCATCGTCTTCGCCAGAGGGAGGCGCAATGGCGCTGGCCTGCGCGCCGAAATCCACAATGGAGCGGTTCCCGGCTATCAATGCAAACGGATAGGTTGTGGAGGTGGTGGGGTTATAGCCATCGGGCACGGCCAGGCTGATGGTGTACTCGCCCTCGGGCATATCGGCAAAGCACAGCATATTGTCATTCCCGTCAGCATCAAACCCGGTAACGGTCAATCCGGTGTTGGAAAATACCAGGTCTTTGCCGGTCACGCTGACCGCTCCGCCCAAAACGGTCGGCTCTGTTTCTTCGCGCATGGCATTGCCGTTGATATCCGCAAAGAGTACAACGCACAACTCACCGGTGCCCTTGGTAAGGGTGGGGGTAGGAAGGAGCGGCGTGGGCGTGGTGTCTGGATTGGGTGTAACGGTCGGCTCGGGGGTGACGATACCAATCAGCAAATCAGAGCCGGGGAGGATGGTGCAGTTCTGGTCCAAGTTGTTGAGGCTGATCAGGTCCGCCACCTTCACACCCGTGAGCAGTTCAATGCGCAGACAGGTTTCCCCTTCTTGCACCCGGTAGAAGATGCGCCCATCAGGTTGCGCTGTAGGCGTGGCATAGACCACCTGGGGCTGAGGGTTGCCAGCACGAACGGGGGCTGCCATCAGCGCCAACCCGCTCAACAGGATGATTACGATTGTCAAAAGGGATATTTTGGCTTTCATTTTTCTCACCGTGCAGAAGATTATACCACTTTGAGAAGGTGTACTTTCTGGTTCTCTGGGAGTTACCGTGGTCGCTGCCGCAACTCCTAGAGAACCAGTTTTTATTGCTTGCTTTTCACGCTAAAACACCTTAAAATCAAAACATCGAAAGAAAGTTCTACAAGGAGTTTGGAATTACTCACGCAAATAACGAAAAACGTTACTGCTCAACCCTTTAGGGAAAGAAGCCGAGTTTGTGGTGTTTGGTGAGGCTTCG
>CAYOHX010000328.1:0-3144 GCA_964403875.1 uncultured Anaerolinea sp.
CCACCGGCCAGGCGCAGTCGAGCATTCAGGACAAGCCCATCTCCTATCTGAAGGAGGTCGTCCGTACCTTCGCCCGTGACGGCATGGACTACATAATCTTTGACACCTCACCATCCGTTGGCGGTCTCCAGGAGCGGGCGATCTGGGCAGCAGATCTGGTGATAATCCCCTGCGCAACAGAATTTGCCTCGTTAGAAGCGGTTGGCAACACCATCATAACCCTGCACGCACTACAAAAAGAACGCGCTTGGACAGGGGGACTGCTTGGAATCCTGCCTACTTTCTACGATGACAAGACGCGCGAATCACGCAACTCCCTTGGAGATCTAAAACGCGATTTCGGAGACAAGGTGCTGCCGGCCATCCATGCCGCGACCGTTCTGCGGGAATGCTGGTCAGTCGGCAAGACAATCTATGAGTACGCGCCTGATTCGCGCGCATCTCAAGAATATGAAACCTTCGCCAGCCTGGTTTGCAAATTCTAGGTGTAACCATGCCAAGACGAGACGCTTTTTCCATGCTGCGCAGTACGGAGGCAGAGCCTGCTTCTTTGCCAGACATTCCCAATCCTGACCTATCTCTTGAGGCGAAAGCAATTGCGCCCGGTATTAGGCCGCTCGATTTTATCCCCGCCGCTGAGCCACGCAAACGACGCGAGCGTGGATGGGAGCAGGCAAGGAGGGCAGAAATTTCTACCTATCGAGGCATACCGCCAGAGACTCACCAGACGCTGATCCGCATCGCCAATGCCTTAGGCGTGCCGGTGGATGAAGTTGCGCGAGCTTTTCTCGAATATGGTCTGGGACAATATCAGGCTGGTCAGCTTCCCTTATCTCCTTACCCTAAAGCGCAGCGCATGACCCTTTTCCCAGAGGGCAGCCAGGCGCAGGTGGCCGCGGCGAGCAAATGGCTGCAACAGGCTTTCCCGGCGAAGAAGACGGATCGAAAAGTGAAGAAAGCGAAGTCACCGAAAAGGTGGGAAGCCCGGGTGACCTATCGTATCCCTCCCGAATTGAAGGCTGAGATCAAGCAGGTTGCCGGCGAGTATTACGTCGGCGTGGGGGAGCTGGTATTGTTCCTTTTCCTCCACGCACTTAAGGCGTTTGAAGAGCAGCGACTGCAACTTCAACCCCAGCCCAAAATCACCGGAAAGACCCTCTTCCAGGAGCGCGAATGAACAAGATTTCAGCGAGCGGGCAAAAATGCAACGAGTTCAGCGGAAGGCGAAATTGCGTCAACAATGCCGCTGACGTGACGCTGACGTATGGTTGACGTACTTGTTGACGCTGCCGCTGACGTAGCTTCTGACGTTGATCGCACTGGAAACGCTCTGAGACGTGTAATCGAGTGGATCGGTGTAATGGATCACTTTGGCACAACCCCCTCTCAAAAAGCTCCTCAGTGATTTTATTCAGATCAGGAATCGCTGGTGAAAAGGATTGCACCATGACGGTTGTCTCAGGCAATTTTGAATCACCGCAGAAAATCTGGGACTGGATTCTCTCGAACCTGCAGCAGGAGATGTCGCGCGCCTGGTTCGAAACCTGGGTCAGGCCGGTTGTTCCGCTCTCGTATGCGGACGGGGTTTTCACGCTTGGCTGCCATAACCAATACACCATCGACTGGCTCAACAGTCGCTTGAAGGCAACGATTGAACGGCAATTGTCGGGCATGCTTGGTCAACCGGTTGAACTGACGATTGTGCTTCTCACGGACGTTCAAGCGGAGGGTGAGGAACAGGATGATGATCCAGAACCGGAAGAGGGGGATGTCTCTTCCGATGACACCTACGAACCGGTGTATGGGTCCTTGCGGGATGCGCTCTTGCAGCCGGAACGGGTGGTCAAAATGCCGGTGTACTTTCTGCGCTGGCTGCCTTACGTGGGCGCCCGGACGATTTTTGAAGTGGTTGGAATCTGGCAAGAATACTATCTCTCCAGCCGGGGAAAGCAACCGGTTGGCGGGGAGAAAGTCGCCACGCGGATCGAAAACGTTTGCCGGTGGGCTGGTGTCAGCCGGGCCCAGTTGTTCCGTGATTTTCGGCTTGGCAGCCCTCTGAACTGGTTCGTGGGCAAGATCGAAACGGACCATGAACGCGACCGCCAAACCGGGCGATCCAAGAAATCAGCGAACAAATATGCCCTCTATGGTATTCCCCTCACTCCAGGTGACGCGGAAGATTTGGCCTCGTACCTGCGATCAAAGGATATCCAACGAGATCCTGTCAATGCTCTTCGGCAAGCGACTGCCGCGCAGCCTAATGACATTTTGCATTACCCATTTCGCGCTGCACCAGAAGATTTCAAGAATCCCATCCCGCGCCGTATTACGGTGCAGGATGTGGTGAAGTCACTCATTGGCCGGCGGTTGGAAGGCGAGGTGGCCGATCTTACCGATCAACTGAGCGATCGCCTGTTAGCGCCAGGGGATTTCATCCTGCTGCGCTGGTATTTCTTGCAGAACTGGCTACCGCTCTTAGGACACGATGCCGCCATGCTCATCACCCTGCTACGGAATCAGTGCTTCTTCAACGATGAGACCGGCGAGATCCGCGACACGGTGTGGATTCATGGCGGGCTGTCCACTCTGGCAGCTCGCCTGGGGATTGAAAATCCACGCCAGGTTGCGCTTTGGTTTCCAGCGGCGATGGAACGGGGTAGTCACAAAGATACTGTTACACAGGCGACAGCTCAAGAAAATGCCCGCCGGCAGCGGCTGCAGGAGCGGATCGCTGGCTTCGTGCAGCGCAGCGACTACCGTTCAAACGGTGGAGCTTATGACTGGTGTTTCCAGGTGCAGCGCATGGACCCCCTTACACCCGAGGATGAGCAGATCAAACAGGCGGCCTTTGATTTGCTGGTTTCCGCCGATGATGCCGATGTCCTCGGTGAACTCTATTCTTTCCTGGATCAGCAGCCCAATGATTGTTTTGAGACTGTCAAAAGTGACGAAATGGTTGTTTTGAGACTGTCAAAATCCGCGAATGATTGTTCTGAGACTCTCAAAACGGTGCTGAATGATTGGTTTGAGACGGTCAAGACGCTGCCGAACGATTGTTTTGAGACTCTTTTAAAGATTCTCAAAAGCTTTAAAGATTCCCAAATACAGAAAGACACACCAACCAACCAAGATTCTTTTGCGCTT
>CAYOHX010000329.1:0-3129 GCA_964403875.1 uncultured Anaerolinea sp.
AGCATCGATCTATGGTTTCGATGGAGAGCAATTTGATCCGGCAACAGGCTTGACCTATTTGCGCGCTCGGTATTACTCAGGCGGGCGGTTTTTGACTCGTGACACATGGCTGGGTGATGATCGTACCCCCATGTCATATAATGCCTGGCTCTTCGGGTATAGCAACCCTGTCAATCTTATAGATCCAAGTGGTCACCGTCCTGTAGAATGTGATCAATCAGATCCGGAATGTTATAATGGCGAATATTTACCAACTCGTTACGTTATCTCGCCAGCTCCAGCGCCTATCGATTATGAAGAGCCGATGTCATGCGGTCCTTCGTCTTTATTCATCCTATTAAGATATTGGAAGCTGGAAACCTCTTATGAACGCGTGATTGCCAAGGCCAGTGAAATCCAAGCGGAACAAGGTGGATTTGATAGGAGTTGTTCAGAAAATCGCGTCTGTACTTCGGTTAAGATCGTTGAGAAGATCGCTCGAGGCTACGCACTTTCAGCGGGTAAAACAGTTAGGGCTGGTGAAAATTGGACCCTTAACGAGCTTAGAAGACAAATCACTCTTAACCGTCCAGTAATGATCAATTACGGTGGTGGGGGTAACATAGGAGGTTATTCATCACGATATGGTCATGCAGTCATTCTATACGGTTTTGATTGGGCCAAAGACAAAGAGAAATTCTTTATTGTGGATCCAAGGCCTGCAATCAAAACAACAGAGTTACGTGTGGATGACCGATTTAAAACGCTTTGGGGAAATGCTGATTATGGAGATCCTCTGAGACAACGAAGCGATGGAGGTTTTGATGTTTATCATAACTGGGCATTGGTTATTAATTAACAGGAGAAAAGTACTACCCATTGCGTTACTTTTACTTGTTTTGGTAGGGTGTTCACCAATGCAGAGGGTTTCTCCTAGCGATGGGATAGAATCCACAGAAGCCTTTAAAGCAGGTATGGTAGAAAAAGGGAATGGCTTTGCCCCCAAAACCTGGGCCTATTTGAATCTGCCCTCAAAGTGCGCGCTAAGAGAATTGTCACCAGACTTAAACTGGGCATTACTCCAGTGTACTAACGATCAAACATCAGAGATATGGTTGGCTCAGATTGTCGATCAACACATAGAAAAGAGAAGGAATATTGGAGGAAGCAATAATGACAACTTGAGATTATCCTTTAATAGAGATAGTTCTGGCCTAATTAATATGCAAGATGATCAGTGGAGCTTAACTCGATTGAATGACGGCTCAGTGAGTGAAGAGGATGGAAATTTGCAGGGCTTTCCACCCCAAATGATAAGTTACCCAGGAATTTGGTCTTATGATGGGACAAAATTCGCAGATATGGCCAACAACTGCAATGAAATGATTGTGCGATCGAAAGACAATCCAAAAGGGAAATTTATTGATGTGGGGCATTGTAACCGAGATGATACTTTGTTTAGTTTTTCCCCTGACGGATCCCAACTTGTGTATGTTTCTGGCGAATGCCTAAACTTACAAGAGAAAATGGATGTTTTTATTATTGATATCGAATCAAAAGAAAAGCGAAAAATATATGAGGGAGACTTAATCAGTGGAGCGAGTTGGGCTCCTAATGGACACTGGATTGCAATACGTGAAGAGTCTATAAGGCTTGGGATAGGCAACTACAAAACAATCCTCTCATTAGTTGACCCCACAAATAATGAAACAGCGCCGATTAAATTTGAATATCCTTTGAGGGGGTACGATATTTTATATGGATGGGGTGACTTGCTGTGGTCTCCTAACAATTCGATGATTGCATTATATGGCTGGAATACTGAAACAGAATTAGGGCCATTTGTGGTTGAGATCCCTTCAGGAAGGGTTATTCATCAAGAGAAGATAATGGATGGCCGCCTCATAGGTTGGACAGAGAATAGCCAGTCCGTACTATTGATGGAAACAACTCCAGAAGGAGGAAAAGTTCTACGATTTATCAAAGTTGCTAACTAGCGGGGTTCTTCCCCACATAATTTGAAGACCATCAGCATGGTAAAAGTGGAATCCATAGCACCTTAACAAAACAAATATTTTACACCGCCTTGTGAATTCGCAAAGCGCTGCTTCTGGTCTGTTCGATTGTCTGACGCTTCAGCCTATATCTTCTCGACCAGCTTTGAGGGCGGTAAAGCCAGCGGGGGTTTCTTCGTTCCCCAAGGGATCTCCTTCAGATCTTTACCAATTTCCAGGTGGTCCAATTGCTCGCGGACATATTCAGCGCTCGATTGACTGGCGGGTCGGTTGGCCTTGCCCAGGTAGTAAGCATACTGCATGTACTTGCGCGCTACTCGCACCGGCTCGGCATACTTGTCCGTCGCGTTTCGCGACAGCACGTGCCAGACCGTCACCAGCAGCTTGCGGGCGATGGCAACGATGGCTTTGTTGCGTCCTAACCGAGGTTCCAGACGGGCCAGCTCCGCTTTCCAATGCGGGTGCGTATTGACCGCCGTTTGGGCTGCTTCCACGAGCGCGGCGCGTAGATCGCGGCGCCCAGCCTTGGTGATCCGCCCAGTGCGGGTGGTCATGCCACTGTCATGCACGCGCCCACCTAACCCGGCATAGCCAACCAGCTTCTTGGGGGTGGGAAAGCGCTGAATGTCGCCAACTGCCCCCAGGATCGTGAGCGCATTGATCAACGAGATGCCCGGCAGGTGTACCAGTCGGGTAACACGCTCGTCCTGCGCGCCCAGCGTTTTGAGGGTGGTTTCGATCTGGTCGCACTGTTGCTGCGCGAAAGCCAGGGTTTCCAGGTCGCACAGAAGCGTGGCTTTTTCCGCAAAGGGAAGGAGCAGCGCTTTCCACCAGTCACGGCGGTCGGGGTGAAACAAGTTGCCAGCGAGCGGCAGAATATGATGGCGATGCAAGATGGCGTGCAGGCGGTTCTTGGCCTGTGTGGATAGCCGTGTCATCTTGGTACGCTGCGCGATCAGGGCGCGAAGCTGCTGCACCTCGCTGGGCGGTACCCAGATGCCCACCAGCAAGCCTTTGGCGAGCAGCCGCGCCAGCGTCACGGCGGCAATCTTGTCCGTCATCACCTGAGCGCGTACAATGAGGGCCACGTGCGGCGGGTGAACCACCGTGATCGACTGCACATACGGCAGCAGAT
>CAYOHX010000330.1:0-3119 GCA_964403875.1 uncultured Anaerolinea sp.
AATCGCAAACCTCCACAATAATTTTAGGATAGGTTCTAAAGGTCTTAGAGACCTTTAGGGTCTACTTTTTAGCTCACCTTTGCAACATGGGCAAATACACTTCAAATCCAGGGTCGCTGCCACCTGATGCAGGACCCAACAGGCCCACTTTCGCCTGGAAACTCCCGTTCACGTATACAAAGGTCATCACCGGGCCGGCAGGGAAATCGATCAACGATTCGGACAGGAACCGTGCATCCGTGGAGGCCTCTCCGGGCCGCAGCCATTCCATCTGCCCGTTATCCAGGCGGATGAGTTGCACCAGAGGCTGGTTGGCCGCCGACTGGTTGGTCAGGCCGCTGCTGCCCTCCCAGGCTTCGGTGAAGTCTCCGCCCGTCACTTCGATTTGCCGGGTGGTGGCACAGTCGACACAGTTGACGGCGGCCACGGTTGGCTGCCACAACGCCGGAGAGGTTGAGACATTCAATAAGCGGAATTCCTCGCCGTTCCAGATCGATTCATTGTAATTATCTGATCCCCCAAACGATACCAATTTACCTTTCAACGACATAATTGTCTGGTGATACCGTCTGCCCACGTTCAAATTTCCAGCAAGGCTCCAGGTTCTTGTTCGCAAATCATATATTTCGACCGAGGTAGAAG
Source organism: uncultured Anaerolinea sp. (assembly GCA_964403875.1). GTDB lineage: Bacteria > Chloroflexota > Anaerolineae > Anaerolineales > Anaerolineaceae > Anaerolinea. Next base: position 643 of record CAYOHX010000330.1, read on the forward strand.
CCGTGGTGGAGGATGACGAAACGCTGCCGCCAAACACGACCGGTCGGCCATCAGGTAGTAGCGCCGCGCTATGAAAGAAACGTCCGTTCACCAACGACCCGGTGGTTTCCCAAGTTTCATCACTCGAGTCAAAAAGATACACTTGACTTCGAGATAAACTGGGGCTGGAGGAAGCCCGCCCTCCCGCGATCATCACCTTGCCGTCCGGCAGCAACGAGGCGGTGTGGCCATTGATCCTGGCAGGTAGCGCATCTACAGCAGTAAATGTTTCTGTTTGCGGATCATATACTTCGATAACATCGCTTGTGAGACTGCCGACAATGAGCACTTTCCCATTCTTCATCAAAGTTAATGTGAAGGATGAGTAGTTGCCAGTAGAATCACCCAGTGTCTCCCGGAAAGTCAAGCCGATCGGGTCAAACAGATAGGGGTGGGCGCCGCCGGATTGAACCACCAGCATTTTTCCATCCGGCAAAAGCGCAGTTCGAATTGCTTGGAACGAAGGGCCGGATAACAATGTCCAATGGGTTCCATTGAAAATTTCTCCCGCCCCCGAACTGCTGCCGCCGCCGGTGGTCAGACTACCACCCAGCACCACCACCCGCCCATCCGGCAGCAGCGTGGTCGTATGGCCACAGCGAGCTCTCCTCATATTCTGATCGACGCTGGGCATGGTATCGATGCGATCAATATCATGCAGCCATCGGTGGACGACATTATGACAGGGTTTGTCGGCCAAATCATATTCGTCCGCTCCGCCGGTAATCAAGATATCCCCGTTCGGCATCAGCGTTCCGGAAGAGAAATGCAAACCTTTCGTGGCCTCACCATCCGGGTCGGCTACATAATATTCACCGGTTGAGAAACGGTTGGTCTCAGCCGTATTCTGATAAATGCCATCCTGATCGACCCCACCCGCCACCAAAATCACCCCGCCGGGCAGCACCGCTGCCGCGTGATACGAGCGCTGGATGGGCAAGTTGCCAAACAAGCGGTGCCAGGAATCGGCTGCGTTGTTAATATCCAAATAATACACATCCGAGGATGAACCGACGTACTCCCCGCCCAGGAGGATATAGTTGCCGTTAGCGTCCAGCACCGCGGGCACGCCTCGCTGGCCAAAATTCAGCGGCTTGCTCAGATCACTCCAAGATTCTTCATTCGGGTCATAGACCTCCGTTGAGGTCAAATAACCTTCCTCATAAACGCCAGAAATTGCATTATAGCGGGTGTAATGACCTCCAACGATGAGAACTTTGTTATCGCGGCTCAATACAGCACTGTGCTCGGACCTCCCGTACAACGCAGCAGTCATTGCGCCTGCCGGTTCCCAATCCTCAACACCATCGGGGTCATTCGGAAAGTAGCGAAAGGAATTAATGTAAGTTTTGGCCCGGTACAACGTACTGGTTTGATAGCGGTACCCTCCAGCGATCAACACGCTGCCATCCTGAAGCAAGGTGGCTGAATGATTCATCCTTCCCTCGTCAGCCGGCAAGATTGGGCCCTCGTCCCAAACGCCACGCGCAGGATCAAATATTTCCGATAACCTGGCGCAGTAGGTCGCTATGTTTGTATAACATCCGCCCACCACCAACACCCGCCCGTCTTGCAGGCGCGTGGCGGTGTGACCGTAACGCGACTGGTTCAAACTGCCGGTCGTTTCCCACAGCCCTGTGGCCGGGTCATAGATTTCGGCGGAGTTCGTCACGCCAAGCCCGTTTTCTCCGCCAGCCACCAGCACGCGCCCGTCCAGCAGCACCGTGGCGGTGTGATTCCGGCGCGCGGTGGTCATGCTATTGGCCGTTGCCGCCCAGGTATTGGTCAGCGGGTTGTAAATCTCGCTGCTGTTGAGATAGTGCGCCGATCCGTCATGATAATATCCACCCGCCGCCAAAGCCGTCCCATCGGGCAACACAGACAGAGTGAAATATGCCCGCCGGGCTTTCATCGCGCCGGTGGGCGTCCAATTCAAAGGCAGCACCATCTCCGCTTGAATGCCGCGCGCCTCCCCACTCGAAGCGTTCAGGGGAAGCATTCCCCCCAGCAACAACACCAATACAATCAGCCGCCGTAAATATACTGCCATTTCCGTCCCTCCACTGGAGTATCGATCGATGAAATCACCGGGGGCCGCGCCGTTCACTCCCCCTCCAATTGATTATATTCCTCTTGTGTTTTCTGACGGTCACCCGCAACGACTGGCGACCGCTTATTCTCCAGGTAATCCATCAGCGCGCCCAGGCTGGAAAACCCCATCGTTTCGTGCGTGCGCGGGTCTTCCAGCATAGCGCGGATATTCTGCTCCCCCACCTGCCAGATGCGTAACAAGTAAACCGTGTATTCACCGCTCATAGTGTTACTATATTCTCCAGGCGTCAATGAAACGTCAAAAGGCGTATTTCACCGCCCCAATTCCCAAGGCTATGGCTTTTCCAAAGTCACTTGACTTTTGCAAAAGCCTCGCTCTTTCGTAT
>CAYOHX010000331.1:0-3089 GCA_964403875.1 uncultured Anaerolinea sp.
TGTTTCCCCGCCCCAAGACTGGGGCGGGGTTAGGGGTGGGGTTGACTTTGGAAAACCCATGATGGGCAGGCAAAGCCGGATATGGTAAAATACTCTTTCGTATGAGCACTGCCACCCCTGCTGTCAACAGCACCCCACCTCGCATGATCCAGGCCCTGACTGCCGGCTTCAACCTCGTCGCCGGTCACATCTACCTGATCCTGCTGCCCATTCTGCTGGATGTTTTGCTGTGGTTCGGGCCCCATCTGCGCCTGCGCCAACTCGTCACCCCATTCATCCAGGAAATGGTCGACAGTGTTCTGATCTTCACCCCTGAAACGTCAGCCATGATGTCTGAAATTCCCCAGATGTGGCAGGCATTGCTCGAACGCTTCAACCTGGTCAGCCTGCTCAGCGCGCTCCCCGTGGGCGTGCCCAGCCTCATGGCTGGGTCCTCTCCGTTGGAGACCCCTCTGGGCAGCGCCCCGCTCATGGAAGTGACCAGTTGGGGCCAGGCCGTGGGCGGTTGGTTGATCTTCAGCGTGCTGGGATTGGCCATCGGCAGCCTGTACTTCAGCGCCATTGCCCGTTTTTCCGCTGACACCCCCCGCGCTTTTTCGCTGCGCGAGGCCGCCTGGGAAATTGCCCAAACCTTGCTGCTCACCCTGGCTGTGATCATGGTTTTGGCCGCCTTCATCTTGCCCACCACCCTGGTGGTCTCCATCCTGGCCCTCATCAGCCCGGCCATGGCTCAAATTAGCGTCTTGCTGCTCAGTTTCATGCTGGCCTGGCTGCTCATCCCGCTGGTTTTCGCGCCGCATGGCATCTTCGCTGCCCGGCAAAACGTTCTGCGGGCCATGTTCAACAGCGCCCAAATGGTGCGCCGCCTGTTCCCCAGCGTGGCCATGTTCCTACTGGCGGTGGTCGTTTTGGCCCAGGGCATGGGCTACCTGTGGCGGATGGCCCCCGAAAATTCATGGATGACCCTGGTCGGCGTGCTGGGCAATGCCTTCATCACCACCTCGCTGGTTGCCGCCAGCTTTGTGTACTACCGTAAAAGCGCCGCCTGGATGGAGCAGTACCGCCGCACCCAGGTCATCAGCCGCTCCCGCGTCTAACCCCGGCCCGCCGTTCCAACCGGCTGGCGTTCTCTTTGGAGGTCGTTTTGTCTCAACAACCGGTCAGTTCATACGCCGCGAAAGATATCCAAGTTCTCGAAGGCCTGGAGGCAGTCCGCCGCCGCCCTGGGATGTACGTGGGCGGCACCGACCTGAAAGCCCTGCACCATCTGGTCTACGAAGTGGTCGACAACTCCATCGACGAGGCCCTGGCGGGCGTCTGCAACCACATCACCGTCACCATTCACGCCGACAGCAGTGTCACCGTGGAAGATAATGGCCGCGGCATCCCGGTGGATATACACCCCGAAAAAGGCAAATCGGCCCTCGAAATCGTCATGACCGTCCTCCATGCCGGTGGCAAATTCGGCTCCGGCAGCTATAAAGTTTCGGGTGGGTTGCACGGCGTGGGCGTCTCGGCGGTCAATGCCCTCTCGGAATGGTGCGAGGTAGAGGTTTGCCGCGATGGCAAGGTATACATGCAGCGCTATGAGCGCGGCATTCCCCAACAGCCCGTCCAAGAGATTGGCAAGTGTAACCCCAAGAAAACCGGCACCAAAACCACCTTCCGCTTTGACACCACCATCTTCAAGGGGGAGCTGGATTTCAAGTTCGACACCCTGGTGCAGCGCTTCCGTGAAATGGCCTTTGTTACCCGCAAGGTCACCCTGCAAATTCTGGATGAGCGCGCCGGGCGCGAGATGACCTTCTACTTTGAAGGCGGCATTGTCTCCTTTGTGCGCTATCTCAACCGCAACCGCGAAACCCTTCACCCGGTGGTTTACGCCGAGAAAGAAGTCGAGAATATCGGCGTCGAAGCCGCCATCCAATTCACCGATGCCTACGCCGAGTCGGTCTACTCCTTTGCCAACACGATCAATACCATCGATGGCGGCACACACATGACCGGTTTGCGCGCCGCCCTCACCCGCGTGATCAACGATTACTCGCGCAAGAACGGCCTGCTCAAAGAGGCCGATCCCAATTTCACCGGCGACGATACCCGCGAAGGCCTGACGGCCATTGTCAGCGTCAAGCATCCCGACCCGCAGTTCGAAAGCCAGACCAAAGTCAAGCTGATGAACCCCGAGGTGCAGACCTACGTCCAACAGGTGGTCGGCGAAGCACTGGGCACCTTCCTCGAAGAAAACCCCTCCGCCGCCAAAGCCATCATCTCCAAATGTCTCACCTCGGCCCGCGCCCGCGATGCCGCCCGCAAGGCCCGCGACCTGGTCATCCGTAAATCGACTTTGGAAAGCCTGACTTTGCCCGGCAAGTTGGCGGATTGCTCGGAACGCGACTCCTCGAAGACCGAGCTGTTCATTGTCGAGGGTGACTCGGCAGGCGGGTCGGCCAAGCAAGGCCGCGACCGGCACTTCCAGGCCATTTTGCCCTTGCGCGGCAAAATCCTCAACACTGAGCGCGCCCGCCTGGACAAGATGCTCTCGAGCAACGAAATCAAAGCGCTCATCTCGGCTCTCGGCACGGGAATCGGCGATGGGTTTGACCTCTCGGGCTTGCGCTATGGGCGCGTGGTCATCATGACCGACGCCGACGTGGACGGCAGCCACATCCGCACCCTGCTGCTGACCTTCTTCTTCCGGTATATGGTCAAGCTCATCGAAGAGGGCCATCTGTACATCGCCCAGCCGCCGCTGTACCGGGTGGCGCACCGCAACGCGGTCAAATACGCCTACACCGACGCGGACAAAGACCGCATCATCAAAGAATTGGGCATCTCCTCCGAAAAGGTCACCTTGCAGCGTTACAAAGGTCTGGGCGAAATGAACCCCGAACAGTTGTGGGACACCACCATGAACCCCAACAACCGCTCCATGCTGCAAGTATCCATCGAAGACGCCGCCGCCGCCGACCGCACCTTCGACATGCTCATGGGCAGCGCCGTGCCCCCGCGCACCAAGTTCATCACCACCCACGCCAAAAACGTCAAGAATTTGGACGTGTAATCGTCCGCGCATCCAAACAGCCCCG
>CAYOHX010000332.1:0-3068 GCA_964403875.1 uncultured Anaerolinea sp.
GTGAACAGTAAAGAATGGGTAACTCCCCAGTGCGGAATCTTGCTTCACGCTCTTCCCGTTGAGCTGAGGGAACTTGAGCAGTATGCTCTCGCGCTTCGATACCAAGGATTTGTTTTTCTACGGTTTGGTAAAAATTCACAAAAAACTCGTTTGTTTTACCCCCGCCCTCAGGCATACGTGGAACTCGGATCGGGTCGTGAAAAGCGAGTTTTCCATCTCCAACTTTCCAGATCATTCCTGAAGCGAGTAACTGGTAACCCGGTTTATGACCGACATCATTCTTTTCATCGACGACTTTCTCTACCAGGCCGGCGATGCGTAAGCTATTGAGGATTTGATCGATAATTTCTTCGGTGTCATCTACAGAAATATGATCGTGATAGTCCGGGAATGTCGTGTTCCTGCGTAAAAATTGTCCGTAACCACCCCTGGGGGAGAGGTAAAGATTACCACCATACTCATCTTGGTCCCCCAGCTTTCGTCTGGGGAATAAAACAGAAGAATGCTCGAGTATCTCGTTTTCATCCATTGCCCAAGGAGCAATCAAACGTTGACTGCTAAGCTGCCGTAAACTTTCTTGTGCTCCCTGATCGAGATAGGTAACCTTAATCGCCAGTTCACGACGCATGTAATCTAATAAAACCCTCGCGATACGTATTCTGGTATCCGGGGTTGCTGAAGTAAGTACTTCATGTGTATTCTGCCATACGTCTTCCGCCGCACACAGCTCATCTAAAGATGCGTATTCGATTCTAAGCAAACCCGATTGTTCAAGATTTGGAGAAGTAATACGCCATCCACGTTTGAGATCACGGTAGATTCTGTAGCCTAAAACCTCACGTAAGGCGCGGTCAGTTTCAGCCTTCTGAGCAAAGCGAACTTCAGGATCACTGGCATAGTACTCAACTGGAAGGTCTAAGGACTGAAAAACCTTCATCGTCAAGACATCATGAGAAATTCCTGTTTGTTCATTCGCTTTCACCGCTCGATATAAGGCTGAGCGTAGTAACGCAATTTCTACAAAATCATTAAAATGACCAGCTTGCAGTGAAGCATCCTGACGGTTATCAGTAAAACTGAGAAGTTTCCTGGCTTTTTGTAATAAATCCTGGTCATTTCTCAACCGACGGATTAAGGACATGCTGAGAATGGTTGTATCTGTGGAGCGACCGCCCGAACTGAGTTCGGTAAGTTTTGCAAAATCAGAGGATTGGCGAGCTCCATAAGACACTCCGCAATGGAGGCAGAAGCGGAAAGGTGCTTTCAAATAAGCTACCCGTTGACCCGTTTCTCCTTTTTTTCCATCCGGACTGATCCTGACTACTTCGGGTAGGTTTTTACGTTGGCTTTTCTTGATAGCCAATTCGCCATTACTTTCTTCAAGCCAATCATCTGGAAGGCGGTCAATAGCATCATGATTATCTTCCGGCCAGGGATTATCCTGATTAAAATAGAGAAATCCTGGTTCACCACCATCAGAATCTCTGTTTTCGTTGAGCTCGCGCGGTAGAAATAGCTCGGTTCCGCTTTCATGATCTTTCGTCCGCCGAACAACGTAATACTCTTGACCGCACTCACGGCAAAAAGCCAGGGGGAGTAATACCTTTTCTCGTTCACCGGGTACAAATTTTTGTCCATACACAGTAATGTGCCGATTCACTTCTTCCACTGACGCATAGACCGTATCTCCACGGCTTATAAATTGGTGTAATCGGAAAGCAAAAGCTGGAAAATTTGTCTCGGGGTTGGCAATCGAATATCCCTTTAACAGAATAGCCTGAAGCGCATGAACGCAAATCTCTTCTGGTAATCCGGTGAGGATACTTAGTTCATGCCCAGCCCCGTCGTTACCGGTCAGGCTTTTTGGAAGGGCGCGTACCAGGCGGCCACTATCTTTGTCTGTCCTTAAGCCTAGTCTGCTCTCAATCCAGCTTGCCAGGGGGTGGTGAATAAACTCGTCATACGTGTTAGGCAAGTTGAGATTTTGGATACTCGACTTAAGTTCAGCAATAAATAACTCATCAGTAAGAAGTTTTTCTTTTGTTGCCCTACGAAGAGTTTCTCCAATAACATTTTCAGCGTGAACTGTATCCCCAAATAATATGGATGCGACATTGGCAACTTCAACACGCTGCTGTTCCAGGCTACCCGCACCTGCAAGAGTAGCCGATGTGCCTATACACTGTAAGTGGTTAGCATGTAAAGCTTCTCGCACACGCCGAACGAGCATTGATACATCTGCTCCCTGGCGGCCTCGGTAGGTATGCAGTTCATCAAGGACCAGGAATCTTAATCCTTGTGCAGCATTAACCAGAGTTTTCCGCTCTTCAGGACGCGTTAGGATTAATTCCAGCATGACATAATTGGTTAACAAGATGTCGGGTGGATTCGACATAATGCGGTTTTTTTCCTGATCGTTTTCCTGACCGGTATACCGTTCAAAGGTGACTGGGCCTTTTCCATCTGGAAAACCGAATTTAAGGAATTTCTCCAATTCGCCTTTCTGACTGTTTGCCAATGCGTTCATCGGGTAAACGATGATTGCCTGAATTCCCTTGCCACTCCCATTACGCAATACGTAATCGACGATTGGGATGATATATGCAAGGCTTTTTCCAGATCCAGTTCCTGTTGTAAGTATATAGTTATGACCTTCTCGGGCTGTTCTGATGGCATCTTCCTGATGTTTATGCAAGCGTAACGGTTGACCAAAATCATCAGGTGCTTGTTTGCGACGAAATATCCGTTTGCATTCTTTGTGCAGAACACCTTCATTGCTCAGATCGTCAATCCATTTTCCAGGTTCAAAGGTCGGATTTAGTTGAATCAAAGGATCCGGCCATAATAAACCCTGATCTATGCTCTGATCTACATAGTCTTTTATTTTTGGATCACGTATTCGAATAAAACTGGATATGTAGGATGAATAATCTTGAATCAGTGAGCTGCGAAGGTCAAATACATTCATGGTGTCCCCCTAGTGGGTTATTTCTCCAATTGCGATGTGTGTCGGTAATATTTCTTCATAGCTTCAAGCTTCTATTTCTTTGGGCTGATCTGTATCAGGC
>CAYOHX010000333.1:0-3067 GCA_964403875.1 uncultured Anaerolinea sp.
TTTCTCAGATGCTTTGCGGTCGGTGATGTCTTCATTCACGGATACAAAGTGCGTTATCTTCCCATGGGCGTTGGTGATTGGAGAAATAGAAGCCATCTCCCAATAGATTTCACCATTTTTCTGGCGGTTGCAAAATTCGCCTCGCCATTCCTTGCCCGCCAGAATGGTCTTCCATAGCTGGCTGTGTACTTCCGCGGGAGTGCGGTCCGTCTTGAGGATGCGGGGGTTCTTTCCTAAAGCTTCTTCAAAGGAATAGCCGGTGATCTGAGAAAATTTTGGGTTGACGTATTGGATGTTACCCTGATGATCCGTGATGACAATGGAGGTCGGGCTGGCTTCTACAGCTCGCGATAATTGAGCAATGCGCTCATCCGCCTTTTTGCGCCGGGTGATATCTCGCATCACGACGACTCGGCCAATCAGGTGTTTTTGATGATCATAAAGAGGTGTAATGAGCAGTTCGTACCAGATAGGCTCCTGGTCGCTGCCAATATTAATCTCCTCCTCGGCTGTAAACACTTCTCGATAATTCTTGAGGAGCGGTTCAAAGCGGGAAAAGACTGCGGCTACGGGTTTGCCAATGGCTTGCGCGCCTGACCGCCCCGCGAGGGTTTGCGCTGCTTTATTCAGATCTGCCACCTCGTTTTGGTGGTTGAGAACAATGACGGCATCCTGCATTCCATCGATCACAGCATCGCGCGCCAGGGGTGTCAGATCAACCAGGCGAAAACCGAAGATGCCCCCGGCGATAGCGACCGTCGTGATTACAAAGGTAAATGGCGTGATGTCAAGGCTGGGGATTGGGCTGATGCCTGATAAATAGACAATATTGCCAATCCAGGGTGCCAGAACTGCGATTATCATCGCCACCGCCTGACCGCGATACACGCCGCGGTTGTGCAAGATCGAGCGTAGCATGATAATCGTGCCCGCCAGCAGTAGTAGATAGCAATATCCTGAATGAATCCAGAACCAGAAACCGTAGGAAACGCTCAGAACGCTAAAGCCGTCATTTTGTTGAATGCCAAATTCTGTCCACAGCCAGCGGGTGGAGTCGGTGGTGATGGCGATCAAAATCGAGATTAGCGGAATCACCATTAACAAAACCATCGTACGATGGCTCATCGTGCGCGTTGGATTGGCATGGTTATATGAAAAGATGAACCACAAAAGGGGGGCAAGGGCGATTCCAATATATTGAGATTTTCCAAAGAATAGCTTGGTAGCCAGGTTGGCGCCCGCAATCTCGAGGGTATAGCCCAGCAGCCAAAGCGTTATCGTCAACGACAGGCCAGATAGCGCAATCGCGCCTGCTGTACTGCGACGGGACCAGGCGTAAAGACAAACCCATCCAGAAACCATCGCGGCGGCAATTAAAGGAAGGATATAGGGCGAATATTCAAATTGCATTGGGTCAGTCCGTTCCTGGAAGAATATAGGTGGATGAAAAGAGACCACCCTATTATATGATTTGGCGTTTGTAGATCGAGAACATTTAGTTTACAAAAATGTCGGGACAGGCAAATTTTCACGCAAGTTTTACTCGTGATCGCCAGGGCCCATACGGCGCAACTGCTTGGCTTGCCCCCGGCGGTGCTTTTCATCCAGGCGTTTGGCATTCGCGGCGGCGCTGGGACGGGTCTTCTTGCGTGGCTTGGGTTTCTCCGTTGCCTGGAAGATCAGTGCCACCAGGCGCGCCAGGGCATCTTCACGGTTCTGCTCTTGAGTGCGGAAGCGCTTGGCTTCAATTAATAGAACACCATCTTCGGTGATGCGGTTTTTCGCGATGCTCCGCAGCCGCAGCTTGACCTCATCCGGAAGGGTAGGGGAGGCATCTAGGTTGAAGCGTAGTTGTACTCCAGATGCTACTTTATTCATACAGTGAACATAAAGCCGTACACTTCTCAATCCCGATTATATATGTTCGCATCCCAAAACCGAAGGAAAATCGAAGGCGAAGGGGATCTAATCGAGATCAGTAGGTGGCATGCGCCGCGACCGCTTGATAGCGCCGCGGCGCTTCTTTTCTTCAATCCGTTCTGCCTGAGAAGCGGCAGAAGGACGGGTTTTCTTGCGTGGTTTGGGTTGTTGGGTGGCTTGATAGATCAAGGCAACCAGGCGAGCGATTGCATCCTCGCGATTTTGTTCTTGCGTTCGGTATCGCTTGGCTTCGATGATCAACACGCCTTCTTCCGTGATTCGGTTGCGAGCGATACTGTACAGCCGTTGTTTGATTTCATCCGATAGTGTGTCCGCCGTGGCAATGTTATAGCGGAGTTGAACACCGGACGCGACCTTATTTACGTTCTGGCCTCCAGGGCCTGAGGAACGGATAAAGTCAAACGAGAGTTCATTTTCGTTTATCGATACGTCCGGCGTTACTTCTATCATGCGTTAAGTATATCAGCAGCCGCTTCACTACTCGTGTAATTGCGCGGGATGTACTTGTACGTCACATCCACTCTGGCGTGGCCGAGCAATTCGGAAACCTTCCGGCGCGCCTGCTGGTCATCTAATCCCTGCTGAATAAACTCTTGATACTTTTCCTGCGCGAAATTGGCTCGAAGGCGGTGCACGCCGCTTATTTCAATCCCAAGCTTTTTGGTTGCTTCCCCAACGACTCGCCTGAAGCCGGCGCGCCAGGAAGCGCTAGGGGTAAATAGAAATTGTTTTGAGGTGTTTAACTGAGAAAGAATATATTCGGGTGCGGGTACAGCCCGGTACCGGCCACCTTTGCCGGTGATGTGCAGCTGCTTATGGTCTTTATCAACCTGTTCACCTTTCAGTCCGGCAATCTCATCTTCGCGCAGACCACAATAGCGCGCCAACTGGGCAGGAAGCGCGTACGGCGAACCTTTTTCGATCAAGTACTGGATAAGACGATCAGCATCTTCTGGGCGATAACCAAAGCGAGAGGAGCGCACCCCGTATCGATCATTCAAGCCTTTTACCCAATGCCTCAGCTTCGGCGTGATTGGTGATGCTTCTTTTGTCCAGCCGAGCTTTTGACACCCCAGGTGAACTTTTTCAATCGCAGCCAGCACCTTGAAAACAGTCCCGGGTGCCT
>CAYOHX010000334.1:0-3057 GCA_964403875.1 uncultured Anaerolinea sp.
AACCTGCCGAGGGTTCGTAATAATGTTCACGCCTTTGCAGTACGTGTATAAGTATATTTCGCTCAATGTGGATGGAGGGTTTATTTCCCATATTTCTCTTCCAGATGATCTTTATAATCCTGAATGCTGACATCTGGGGATAATACACCGCTTAGCCTGCGAACAATGGGCGCATTCGTAAGCGATGGATGGACAGGCAGGCTGCTAAGATAAGCTTCAACGAGCCTGGTCAGCGTGGTGTTGTTTTGAGCGGCATACCGCTTGGCATTATTGATTAAATCTCTCGAAACGCGAACGGTTAGTTTGGTATCATCCATTTTATCCTCCTGCCGTACATAATACAATTATACCATACGGCTTTCAAGAGCTTCGAAATAACCTGTTGACGAATGCAGTGGGAATGCTCATGCAGAAAGGAAGCGCGAGGAAAATTATAGGCATAAAGCCCAAGAATGCCACCTGGATCTCTGAAGCGCTACTGCCTTCCTCGTTTCTCCCGCGCTTCCGCAGTGATCTGCTAGCAGAATCTCGCACCCACGCCGATGGGATTATTGGCCATATCGCCATTGGAAAGCATGGCAAAGCGGATGTGGAACTGCTGGCGAATGACGCCCATTTCGAGCGCGGTCTTGTATATAATCAAGCCAGCCAAAAGCAAAAACAACTGTAGAACGTACAGGATCGAGAGAGTACATTGATGCCTGCTAAAGATAACGATCAATCCATCCATCTTCCCCTGCCCATCGGCACGCAGGTGGTTACGCGAGTCGATTACCACAACAGCAGTGGTGAAATTGCCTGTCTCGCCGGCACCGTTGGCTCCGTGTTGCGCGCGCCAGAAACCCCAGATGGGCACTACCTGGTGCAGCTGGTCAACGGGATCGAAGCTGCCTTCCCCCGCCGGCACCTGACCATCCGCAAACTGACCACCACCCACGATATGGAGGTGGTTGGCGAGCAAGTGATGGCGGAGGTCGATCTGTTCCCGCATGTTATTTACCGCTGCATCGTTGGCTCACAAGCCTATGGCCTGTCACACGAACAGTCCGACGTGGACCGCAGAGGCTTCTACCTCCCGCCGGCCAACCTGCACTGGTCGTTGTTCGGCGTGCCGGAGCAGCTGGAAAAAGCAGAAAGTGATGAGTGCTATTGGGAGCTGCAAAAATTCATCCAGCTGGCGCTGCGCGCCAATCCCAATGTGCTCGAATGCCTCTATACGCCGCTGGTCGAAACCGTCACTCCCCTGGCCCAGGAACTGCTCGACCAGCGAGAGATCTTTCTCACCCGGCTGGTCTTCCAGACGTACAACGGCTACGTGATCTCCCAGTTCAAAAAGCTAGAGCAGGATCTACGGGCGCGGGGCGAGATCCGCTGGAAACATGCCATGCACCTGATCCGCCTGCTGCTCTCCGGGATCACCATTCTGCGCGATGGCTTTGTGATGATCTCCGTTGATCCATACCGAGAACAACTGCTTTCCATCCGGCATGGCGAATGCGACTGGGAGCAGGTCAATGAATGGCGGCTGCAGCTGCATCAGGCATTTGAAGACGCCTACCAACATACGCGCCTGCCAGTGCAGCCCGACTACCGCAAAGCCAACGATTTCCTCATTCAAGCTCGAGAAAGCATGGTGAAACCATGATCGATCCACGCCTCGAACCCATTGCCGCCAGCCAGCTTTACCCACTGCTGTTTGCCACCATCAGCGGCGCGCACCTGTATGGTTTCCCCTCACCCGACTCCGACTATGACCTGCGCGGGGTTCATATCCTGCCGCTCAAAGACGTGGTCGGGTTAAACGAGAAGCAGGAAACCATTCAGGCCTCTGAGATCCGTGAGGGGCTGGAGCTAGATCTGGTCACCCATGATATCGCCAAATTCTTCGGCCTGCTGCTCCAGCGCAACGGTTATTACGTTCTCGAACAGCTCTATTCACCGCTGGTGGTATGTACAACACCCGAGCATGAAGAACTCAAAGAAATAGCTGATAGCTGCATCACACGCCACCACGGCTATCATTACCTGGGGTTTTCAAAGTCCCAATGGAAGCTGTTTGAGAAAGAGACGCCCCACCGGGTCAAGCCGCTGCTGTACGTCTACCGCGTCCTGCTGACAGGAATTCACCTGATGCAAACCGGTAATGTGGAAGCCAACCTGATCCACCTCAATGAGCGTTTTTGCCTGCCATACATTCCGGAGTTGATTGCACGAAAGCTGGCCGGCCCGGAAAAATCCGTGCTGGAAGCGGCAGATCTGGCGTTTCACCAGGCAGAGTTTGAGCGCCTGACCAGAACCCTCGAGCAGGCCATGCTGGACAGCTCACTGCCAGAGTCGCCCAGCGGTAAAGCACGATTGAATGATCTTCTGATCAGGACCCGGTTGTCACAAGGGTGAATGCTGAAGCTGTGAGATAGGCTTCAGGATGGTTGCCACTTAGCATTTGCTTTTGCGTGCTTTTACAAACCATCAGGAAGTAATCCGGCTCAGTTTCTCGCTGGCCAGGCGGTTCAGGCTGACTCCGGCCTCAGCCGCTTCCAGTGCCAACCGCCGGTGCAGTTCGGGTGGGATGCGCACCATAAAACGCCCGCTGAATTTCCTGGTTGCCAGCGGATCCGGTACTGGCTCACCATCGGACTGCAGGTCAGCTACCACTTCAGCCCCCACCGTACGGATCCCCTGAAGTGCAGATTCCGGGCCGCCCGCCCACCAACTCAGGCTCGGAAATTCCCCGCACAGCCCAACGTATTCCCCATCTTCTTCAGACCAGGTTACCCGGTATGTATAGTGATCATTCTGCAGCATCATTTTGCGCCTCCAGTCGTTCAATGGCCTTGAGTACTTGTCTCACCTGGTAAGCTTTGGCCATTCCTTTATCATTTTGAATATTGACTCGCGGATCACCTTTCCAAGGTGTTTTATATACCTTATGACTGCCGCCAGATTGTCTGGCTTTCCCAAAATAATGAACGCAAACTTTCCACAGATCGTTGAAGCTAACCGCCTTGGGCTTTCGGCGCAAGTTAGAAAGAATGTCTTCGATGGATGGGATATTTC
>CAYOHX010000335.1:0-3027 GCA_964403875.1 uncultured Anaerolinea sp.
TTTTACCGAAGAGGATCTTTTTGTCTATCTGTCAAGCTTTCTTGAGAACGCCATACGTTGAGATGTTACAAGCGTTGCTGGAATGCCAGGTGAGGGGATGGAATTTGACCACGATCGTTCCTTGGATTTGGTAAAAGAGTGCTTTTTGGTCGCGAATGTCCATCACCATCAGGCACCGTGTTCGGATCGTGCGGACAGCAAGACTGGCCACGGATCTTAATGACTTAATCGCCTAAACAACCAGTCAGAAACAATTATCAACCAGGCTAGTTGGCGTCTCTATCCAATCGACCTCATTTGTTGAGCTTGATTCGGCTGGTGATGTGCTCGCCGCCATGTTAGATTTGCGCTGGACTGTGCAGGATACCGGAATCGATTCAATTTGTCGGTCAGAACAGTTCGGCTAGACGATGGAATGTGCTCACTTTGATTCTCGCATCTTTCAATGAGGTTCAATTCCTTACTTTGTCTCATCCCGAGGATTACCCGAAAAAGTGCCTCACATCATTCCTCCATTTACAGCTTCATTTTTGAGTTCTTTTGTTCTATAATCAATAAGTATCTACTCACCACCCACCGGGATGGGAAGGGAGGGCGGACCAAAAAGAGACTGGATCGCATCAAATGCGTGAACGCCTGATAATTCAGCAGTATCGATGACAGACGCCAGAGCCGCGAAAGCCTTTGCGCCCCATTCCGATCGAAAGCAGCCGATGACTTTGCGGTGAACAACAGAAGGCCGCAATGCTCGTTCAGCCACGTTATTGGTCGGCTCGACATCGGTGCGATCAAGAAAAACGAACAGCTTGTCCCGATGTTTGAGATATCGTTTTTTCAGTCGGATTGCATCCGGTGGAGACAGAGAACGTTGGAGTAGTCGGTCGCAGTGGCGCTCTACGCGGGCCACCTGAGCGGCAAATTGGTCAGGAGACAATTGGTTCCGTTGGTGATGAAGATGAATAGCATAACGAAACAAGACCTGCATTGCGCGCGGCCAAGTCAGGGTGGGATTGGCATCCACCACAGCCTGCAAATTGCGAATTTGATGGGACAGACACAATTGACGTCTCTTGGCCGGAGCTTTGAGCTGCGCGCCGTAACAATCGCTGACCCAAACATCGACTTTGGAGGTCTGCATGAAGTCTCGGATCACATCTTCACTCCGATTGAAGCGGATCTCATGCCAGATCGCTTTCCCGGTGCAGAACACCCACTCCCACCAGTTGTCGCCAGCCACCCGACTGCCCGTCTCATCGCTGTGGATCACCGCGCTCTGACGCACACTCTCTTGAAGAGGCCCTGCGCTGCGCATGGCATACGCTCCTCCTCGACGCATTATTTGATCGATGCCACCCTGACTGATCTCCACGCCGTGCAAGTTTCGCAGCGCCTGTTGGGTGCGTTTATAGCTCATGTGTTGCTCTTGCCGGTAGTACACAACCGTGGCTTCCAGACGAGCGCCAAACGTTCGATCCATTTCCAACCCGACGGGCGGCTTGCCCAGAGTAACTTTCCCACAATCCGGACAAGTCGTTTCGTACTGCCTGACCTCGATCACCTCAGCTTTGGCTTCCGGCAGCTCGGTGATTTGGTTGACCTTCACCAGCTTGATAGTCTTTTCGTCCAGATCCGCTTGGCAGTGACCACACTGTTTCGCTCGCAGGTCCACTACCTGATCCGGTTGTGCGACAAACTGTCGTTCATGCTTCTCATGCCCTTTCGGTGGGCCATGCCGGTGTTTTCGCTTGTCTTTCGCAGCATTACTCTTCTGATCGCGCGATGGCGGCTGAGAGGAGTTCTTCGAGGAGGTCGGAGGCTTGGTTCGCTGATCCATTTTCATCTTCAAGGCTTCATAATCCGCCTGCAACTTCACAAAGGCGGCCTGCAACTCGGCAAGTTGTTTCGCCTGCTCTCTTTGCAGCAGGATAATGTCGATCAATTCCTCTTTGGTCAACAGATCAAGCTCTTCTCGATTCATTTGTTGACCATCTTACCAAATTTCATCGCGTCTTGCCAACTTCGGTGAGTAGTTACATCAATAAAAGGAAAGCAAAATATCATTGTTAACAGGGGCTAAATGCAATCATCAAACACGGGTCTGGAAGCGGCCAATCCACGTAGCAAAATCACCAATATTTATCTGTCTGCCATCCAAGAAAATCTGACCGGCAACCATCCCTCCATAAAGCTAATAAATTTTGGGACTGGGTCTGGAAAAACATATCAATTCTTTCAATCTGTTTTTCGGACTATTCGAGACAACCCTGACATTCAAGTGATTGGCCTATATGTAGCGCCACTGCGGGAACATCTAAATATCCCGTCAACACTCAAAATGGATAATCAGGATATACCGGCTCTACCCATCTACTCTCAGGATTGGAAGACTTCCGAAGAATTTCTAAAAAATTATCTCCAGTGGATCCGGGCCATTCTGAAAAACAAGTATGTTTGGGTGAGCCTAACGAAAGCGAGTGGTCAAGAAAAAACGAATGAAGCCGGCGGGAATTTATCGAAGGCTCTCGGCGCGATCTCTGACTATGAATTGTTGAAAAAGTTCAGCGCTTCCGGTAGTGATACGTTAAAGCCGAAGTTGCTGCAAGCGCAGTATGAAATAACTGGGTCCTTGGAAAAATTCTCGGAAATTTTTATCAAGGCCATTCCAGATGAGACGACATGGGTTGACGAGTGCCTGGAACTGGTCAAAATTTACTTTCCCCTTTTCTTACTACGGAAAAAATCCGGCATTCTTTTAATGACATATGACAAGTTCGAAACCGAGATCCCGTATTTTGTGGAAGTCGGCAAAAAATGGATCGTGCGGAGGGTTCTTTTTGACCAGTATGTCCAGGATAACTCGTCCGAAACTTGCCGATTTATGATTGCATTTGACGAACAGGAAGATGGTTACCAGATCATGCTGAACCATCAAATCGACGTTATTTCCCCGAAAGACCTGGGAATCAACAATGCGGTATAGCAGCACTTAAACGTGGTCAAGGGCACCACCTTTGGACGAGTAGTTGG
>CAYOHX010000336.1:0-3009 GCA_964403875.1 uncultured Anaerolinea sp.
TAATTGTGTTTTCCCTTATTCCTTTTTTCTGGGGAACTGCAGGAATACCGATGATCATTCGGAAGGAGGCTCAACCATTTCTTGAAACAAATGGCTGGGCTGTCGCTTTAGGGATTGTTCACTTAGTTCTTGGATGGGGTTCATCATTTGGCCTCCTCGCATACAATTTGTTGCGAGTTTTTTCCGCAAAATAGAAAATACAAGGTTTTGCCATTTCAACCATGCTGTTTTGATGATTAATAAGTGTTCTTCCGGAACGCTGTAGGCAGGTGGAGAGATGATCATCTCCCTGATCCACACCTCCAGGAACAGCTCTAGGGGGACAGCGATAATGCAATTCGCCCTCACCCCACCTCCGCCGGCGACCAAACTCTCACAATGATCAACTCGTTGTGATTAATAACCACACGGGCATGGATTCTGGGCCGCCACAACGTGACCACCTACTACCCCGGACGGCATTACAATAAAGAGGTGAACGGAACGACCGAAAGAACCCAAAAATTCTACCAGGCTGCCGGGCAGACGATTGCCGCCCCCTCCGCAAAGCTCCGGGGACACGTGCGCACCAACGGCGAACTCAAGTGGATTCTCTCCGACCATCTCGGCAGCACCAGCGTGACCGCCAACGCCGACGGCACCTGGAACAGTGAACTGCGCTACACGCCCTACGGCGAGACTCGCTACAACAGCGGCCTCACCCCTTCCGATTACCGCTACACAGGGCAGTTGCAGCAAGCGGAGTTGGGGTTGTACTACTATGTGGCTCGCTGGTATGATCCGGCGCTAGGTCGGTTCATCCAGGCGGATACATATGTACCAGAAAGTCAAGGGGTGCAAGCCTGGGACAGGTACGCTTTTGTAAATAACAACCCCTTAAAACTTACGGATCCGACGGGACATTACGCCTGCGGGGATGGGATTGACGATCCGAGATGTGACGAAGCTTCCCTATCTTTTCAGTCTGGAGTCAATAATCGTCCGGGGGACCCAATGTATGATCCCGAGTACTCAACGTGGCGAAAATTGAGAGAAGGTGCTAAATGTGCAGCATGTCATGTCGTCCATGATGGTTATATGGATGATGGACGCATACCTGACAATTCCAAACTTGATTCAAATCTGGTTGATTATTACAAGAGTTTAGATCCATTATCACTTATTGTGCATCAAGCTGGCATTAATTACACGTTGTCTCTTGCTACAATGCCTATTGAGCCTTTCGATTCCGCATTTTTGGAATCACCAAGACGAACTGGAGATTTCCCTGAGCGATCGACAAATCGATATCTTTACAGAGAGACAGGGCCTGGTCAAACCGCAGGGTTTGCGGAATATGATAGCTCAGGAAGGGTGGTATACCGAGTTGACTTAGAAGGCCCTGCCCATGGAGGAATAAATACTCCCCATCGGCACGACGCAAGTTGGAACATTAACCCAAACAATGGAGTAGAATTTTTCAATGGGTGGGGAAGGACAGCAACTAATGCAGATTTGAGCGCGCTATTTTACATTCTATTCGGGCATTAAGCAACAAGAGAGGATACACGTATGGAAAACGATTTCAAGTTAAGTGATCTGCCGGAATTTAAGCGGTTTCAAATGGCAAATCCGGATAAGCAATTAGATGAATTACAGACCGCTATTATGTATGGACAAGCAATACATTGGCTCAGCATCTTAAGTATCATCAGCCCAAATTTTGAGGAAACAGATTATTATTCTGTTGAAATTAAGCATATTATTCAAAATGATCCAGATCGGTTAGGAATCCCTTCGCAATTTTATGCGCATATGGCGAAAAAGATCGCAAAATTGTGGGAACTTCAACTGACAGATTTGTATCCTGATGGTAAATGGGAGGTAAAAATTTGGAATGATGCAGAAATTACTGTAGATGCGACCATATTTGAGAGGAAGGAAACCAAAAATAAATGATGTTGAGCGACTAGAAGAAAATAGCTACTCTATTGCTATCGTCATCGTGGAATTTTAGTGGAGGAGATCCGCGACTCTTTTCTCAACTCCGATTCTTGGGATAGCAAAATGTCGTTCCGGAGGCTATCCCAGAATGGCAGACGAATTAACTATTTAGCACTAGCTCGCTCGTCTTCACTAATAAGTACCTTGATTGCACAAACTTCTTGACAAATGGGGACTTTAAACAGCTCTTTAACAAGCGAATCACAACACTTTATCATTCTCTTTACCATGCCGGTAAAAAGTGACGCATCGGCTGTTAGGTTTCTGACCTGGCCGGTTTACAATTTCAGTTTCAATTCTCAATACTAAGAACGAGCGGCATGTCCGATTCCTGACATCTGCTTGTGCCAGGCGAAGTCAGAGAAAGCTCATTGACCCTCGCGGTCACATTCGACCTTGATGAAGATCATCCGATCTTTGGGAAGCCGCTCATATGTTTGCGCCAACTGGCAGCGTCGAGGGAGGTAGTGAAACCTTCTTTCGGCAATATACGAAAGATGTCATCTGTTGACCAATCCCGGCCTGGTCGAATAAATATCGGATGAACTCCACAGATGTTTTGCTCTCGCCCCAGTTGGCTTTGCCCACCGTGTAGGCAAACTCGTAGTACTTGCGGGCAAGCCGTTCCAGGTCGAGATACTTCTCCGTGGCCTTTTCATGGAGCAGAAACCAAACCGCGACCAGCATTTTTCGGGCAATGGCGACAATCGCTTTGTTTCGACCTCGGAGCGGCTCCAGGCGTTCTAGTTCCGCTTTCCACCGGCAATCATGAAGGACAGCGATTTGCGCCGCTTCCACCAGCACAGCCCGCATTTCTCGTCTGCCGGTCTTGGTGATTCCGCCGGTATGGTTGGTCATCCCGGAGACATGCACTCGCGCTCCTAACCCGGCATAACCAACTAGATGATCGGGGTCAGGAAAACGGTTGATATCACCAATAGCTGCCAGCAGAGTCACCGCCGTTACCAGGCCTGTCAGCAACGGTGATATAAGTACCAAAAACAACGGAATAAAAAGTCCACTAAA
>CAYOHX010000337.1:0-2940 GCA_964403875.1 uncultured Anaerolinea sp.
AACTCCACCGCGTCCTAAAACCCACCGGCTCCCTTTACCTTCATTGTGACCCCACTGCCAGTCATTACTTAAAAATCATATTGGACGCTATCTTTAGCCCTCGTAATTTTATGAATGAGATTGTTTGGAAACGCCAAAGCGCCCATAGCGACACAAAACAAGGTGCAACGCACATGGGGAGAATTCACGACATAATTCTGTATTATGTCAAAAGCGACAAAGAGGGAAGGAACGAGTTGTATTCTCCTTACTCGGAAGAATATATCAACAACTTTTATCGGTATTCTGATGCCGATGGACGAAGGTATCGCCTTGGCGATCTTACCGGTCCGGGTGGTGCCTCTAAAGGAAATCCTCATTATGAATTTCTTGGAGTAACACGCTACTGGCGCTATAAAAAAGAAAGAATGGAAGAACTATATAGACAAGGTCGCATCATTCAAACTAAACCTGGAACTGTTCCACAATATAAACGCTACCTTGATGAAATGCCCGGGGTCCCTTTACAGGATATATGGGACGATATACTTCCAATTCAATCTCAAGCAATCGAACGTCTTGGATATCCTACACAAAAGCCCCTATCATTACTTGAGAGAATAATCCTCACATCATCCAATCCCGGCGACCTCGTGCTGGACCCCTTCTCCGGCTGCGGCACAGCAATTTCAGCCGCCCAAAAACTGAACCGCCGCTGGATCGGCATGGATATCACCCATCTTGCCATCGCCATGCATAAATCCCGCCTGAAGGACATGTACAACATCGAGCCCGGCCGTGATTACCAGATCATCGGCGAGCCTCAAGATCTCGCCTCAGCCCGTCAGCTCGCCTCCGAAGACCGCTACCAGTTCCAGTGGTGGGCGCTCTCCCTCATCAGCGCCCGCCCCCTCGGCGGCAGCGAAAATGACCGCACCGGCAAAAAAGGCTCCGACCGCGGCATTGATGGCGTCATCCACTTCATTGACGACGCCTCCCAAAAACCAAAACGCATCATCATCCAGGTCAAAAGTGGCCATGTCAAATCTGGCGATATACGCGACCTCACCGGCGTCCTCGACACCGCCCCAAACGCCGTCATCGGCGTATTCATCACCCTCGAGCCACCCACCCGCGAAATGACCCAGGCCGCCGTCACCGCCGGGTACTACCACTCCGACCTTTGGCAAAAAGACTACCCCCGCGTACAAATACTCACCATCGAAGAGCTGCTCAACAACGCCGAAGTAAAAATGCCCCCATCCGCCACCGGCGCATACCAACGCGCCCAGCGCACCACAAAATCAGACGCCACCCAGGGCACCCTCGACCTCTAACCGCTCACATGCCCTTCACCCCATCCCCCTTCCCCCACGGCGCCCACGTCGCCGCCTACCTGCGAGACTCCGGCCACGAAGATCAAGAACTCTCCGTCGATCAACAGCTCGCCGCCATCACCACCTGGTGCGCCCAAAATGGCCTCATCCTCACCCGCACATTTATAGATGCAGCCGCCCCCGGCTCATCCACCCTCACCCGCACAGCCTTCAACCAGATGATCGCCCACTTCCGCACCCCCAAAATCGCCGAAACCGGCATTGTCATCTGGAAATACAACCGCTTCGCCCGCTCCATTGACGACGCCCAATACTTCAAAGCCGATCTCCGCCGTCGAGGCTTCATCCTTCACTCCCTCAACGATATCATTCCAGATGGCCTCGATGGACGCCTGTTTGAAGCCGCAATCGACTGGATGAACGCCCGCTTCCTTGCCGATCTCTCCACCGACATCAAACGTGGACAGCGTCACATTCTCACCCAGCACGGTGCAATCGGTGGCACACCCCCCCGTGGCTTCAAGCGCGAAGTCATTGTTATCGGCTCCCGGCGGGATGGCCGCCCTCACACTGTCTCCCGCTGGGTCCCCGACCCAGACACATGGGACCTCTGCAAACTGGCCTGGCAAATGCGCGCTCAGGGAAAATCCTATCGCGAAATCAATGCAGCCACCCAGCTTTACAAATCCATCAATGCCTATCCTACCTTTTTCCGCAACCGCATATACCGTGGAGAACTTGTCTTCCAAGATGTCGTAATCCCAGATTATGTCGAGCCAATGATCGACCAGGACACCTGGTACGCCGTCCAGGCGCTTTCCGTCAAAGAAAGGCAGGCACAGTCAATGCGCGGCTTTCTTCCAGAAGACCACCCCCGGCGCAGATCCTCAAATTTCCTGCTATCCGGCCTTGCATACTGCGCACGCTGCGGCTCCGCGCTCACCGGCGTTGTCGTCTCATTCAACCAAACTGCAGGTTACCGCTACGAATACTACGCCTGTTCTGGTTATCATCGCAATCGCTGCACCTCCCTCAAAATCCCCCGCAAAGATCTTGAAACCGCCGTACTAAATACCATTGCCGATTACGTTCTCGATCCAGCCACCAGTGCCCACCGGCAATCCCTGTTGCTGGACGAACAATCATCCCGGCAGGCAGAAAACGCCGCGCAAAAAGTGCAGCTCACTCAACGATTGACTGCCATCCGTAAACAGATTGACAACATAACCCAGGCAATCGCTGATGGAGCAAATGCCCGATCACTGACCAAAAAACTAGCAGAGTTGGAAGCAGACGAAACACTGGTCCAAACCCAACTTACCACCCTCAGGGCTGGTACTCCCCAGCTCAGTAATCCTGACCAGGTGGCACAATTTGCTCAAGACCTCAAAAACCTCGTAACCCAGGACCTTCCCCCCGAAACAATGCGCCAGATCCTTCAAGGTCTGATCCAACGCGTAACTGTGGAACGAAATGACGACGCCATGACCATCACAGGCATCGTCACCTATTATCACCTAACCCATCCCCCCCCTGAAAATCAAGATTTTATGTCTATGTTCCCTCCCCCTCCTGGGGCACAACAACTTACGCATAAATAGGCAGTGATGTAGACGGTAAGCAG
>CAYOHX010000338.1:0-2882 GCA_964403875.1 uncultured Anaerolinea sp.
CATCGTACCTACATTCAAATGCGGCTTGCTTCGGTCAAATTTCTGCTTAGCCATGAAGACTCCTCCTGAAAAGATCCCTGCTCAAATCAAAGTTTGTTATTAACTGTTGTTTAAGATCTTGGTTTGCACCGAAGCGCTCACGGGGGCGTAGTGGTCAAACTCCATCGAGAAGACCCCACGGCCCTGCGTGGCCGAGCGCAAAACGGTTGCATATCCAAACAATTCGGCCAGGGGAACCAGCGCGCGGGCGGCCTGAGCATTGCCGGGACGAATTTCCATCCCTTGAATCATGCCGCGCCGGGCATTGAGCTGCCCCAGCACATCGCCCAAATACTCTTCCGGCATAACCACTTCCACCTGCATGATCGGCTCGAGCAGCACGGGAGCCCCGCGCTGGAAAGCCTCTTTGAAGCAGAAAATGGCAGCCATTCGGAACGCCATCTCGTTCGAATCCACTTCGTGGAACGAACCATCAATCAGCGTAACCTTGACATCCGTGACCGGATACCCGGCCAAAACACCGCTCTCCGCCGCTTCCATGACACCGCGTTGAATGGGAGAGATGAATTCGGTCGGGATTGCCCCGCCCACGATCTTGTTCTCGAACAAGACGCCGTTCCCGCGCTCGCCCGGTTCCAGGTTGAACACTACGTGTCCAAACATGCCCCGGCCGCCGCTTTGCTTGACATACCGGTAGTCCACTTTCATCACCGGTCGGGTAATCGTCTCGCGGTAAGAGACACGCGGGTTGCCCACATTCGCCTGCACGCGGAATTCGCGCAGCATGCGGTCAACCAACACATCCAGGTGCAGCTCACCCATTCCAGCGATGATCGTTTGCCCGGTCGATTCGTCAGATGACACCCGGAACGTGGGGTCTTCCTCCGAAAGTTTGCGCAGCGCCTCAGCCATCTTATCCTGGTCGGCAGTGGTTTTGGGTTCAATCGCCACCATGATGACCGGTTCGGGGAAGCTGATGCTCTCGAGCAAAATCTGCTGCTGCGCGTCGCACAGTGTGTCGCCCGTAAAGGTTTCTTTCAGGCTCAACACCGCGCCAATATCCCCTGCCCCAATGGTGGTCACGTCTTCGCGCCGGTCGGCATACATGCGTACCATGCGGCCAATGCGCTCTCGGCGACCTTTGCCGGGGTTGTAAACCATCTGGTTTGTGTTAATGGTCCCGGAATAAACCCGGAAATATGCCAGGCGGCCTACGTAGGGATCGGTAACAATTTTGAACACCAACGCGCTGAGGGGCGCGTCGTCTTCCGGCGGGCGAGAAATTTCTTCGCCGGTCGCCGGGTCAGTACCCACCACCGCGGGCACTTCCAACGGAGAAGGCAGGTAGTCGATCACGGCATCCAATACCAACTGAATGCCCTTGTTGCGCAGCGCGGTGCCGCAGAAGACTGGGGTGGCGGTTCCGGCCAATACAGCCCGCCGCAGCCCAGCTTTCAAATCGGCCACGCTCAGTTCTTCGCCTTCCAGGAACTTTACCGTCAACTCATCGTCCACTTCCGCGATCCGCTCCACCAGGGTGGCGCGTGTTGCTTCGGCTTCGGCTTGCATGCCCGCCGGAATGGGACGAACGCTCATCTCCCGGCCCTGCTCATCTTCCCAATAGACCGCGTTCATTTCCAACAGGTCGATGACGCCCTCGAAGCTGGCTTCGTGGCCAATCGGCAACTGCATGGGAATAGGGTTGGCCCCCAAACGCTGGCGGATGGATTCGAGGCAGTACTCGTAAGACGCGCCTACGCGATCCATCTTATTGATGAAACAAATTCGGGGAACGGCATACCGGTCAGCCTGACGCCAGACGGTTTCGCTTTGCGGCTCCACCCCCTGGGTAGCGTCAAACACGACCACCCCGCCATCCAGCACGCGCAATGAGCGCTGCACTTCAGCGGTGAAGTCGATATGACCGGGCGTATCGATAACGTTAATCTGGAAGTCTTTCCATTCGGCGGTAACCGCCGCGGAGACGATCGTAATCCCCCGTTCGCGCTCCTGGGCCATCCAATCCGTTACAGTGGTGCCATCGTCCACCGACCCGATTTTGTAAGTTTTGCCTGTGTAAAACAGGATACGCTCGGTCGTGGTGGTTTTACCAGCGTCGATGTGAGCAATTATTCCTATGTTACGGCACCGTTCTAACGGAAAATTTCGTGCCATTTCAAAACACCTGCTTCAAGTAAAGCGCGTTCTATGCACCGGTTAACAAGCTTGCCGCTTGTTATACCCGGTAGTGAGAGAACGCGCGGTTGGCCTCCGCCATCTTGTGGGTCTCCTCGCGCTTTCGGACAGCCGCGCCCTGGTTGTTGAGCGCATCCATCAATTCGGCTGCCAGCTTCTCAGAGAAGGACTTGCCCGTTCGGGCCCGAGCGGCGCTGATAATCCAGCGCATGCCCAATGCCATCCGGCGATCGGAGGGAACTTCCAGGGGAACCTGGTAGGTCGCTCCACCCACACGGCGAGGGCGAACTTCCATCATCGGACCAACATTTTTCAAAGCCTGCTCGAGGACATCCATCGGGGCTCTGCCGGTCTTCTGCCCGGCTGTTTCCAGGGCATCATAGACCAGGGTGGTCGCCAAACTCATCTTGCCACGCTTCATGATGTGATGAATCAAGGTGGTCACGATGGTGCTGTTATAACGCGGATCGGGGAGAATCTCCCGAGGTTCTGGGGTCGTACGACGCATTGTTTCTTACTCCATCCTCTCAATCAGAACTGATTTACTTGGGCCGTTTGGCGCCGTATTTGGAACGAGCCTGGCGGCGTTTTGCAACACCCGTCGTATCCAGGGTACCGCGTACGATGTGATAACGCACACCCGGCAGGTCCTTTACACGACCACCGCGGACCAACACCACCGAGTG
>CAYOHX010000339.1:0-2869 GCA_964403875.1 uncultured Anaerolinea sp.
GAGATTTGGTTCAGCGTTTGAAGAAATAATGCAAACCAACGTTGATGCCGAACATTGATGCCTCATTATCACCGTGGGCATCTCCACCGTAATCACCGAAGCCAAACTGATAGGAAGCACCAAAATCAAGGAACATATTGGGATTTAGTGGAACCAGCACTCCCATTTTGGGTTGCAAAAAGTTAGCTGAGGCAGATCCATCGCCTGAGTTTTCTTCATACACTGATGTCGTTCGAAACTGCAGATCCAGTCCACCATAGATATTATTGTAAAAATAGCGGCCACCCAATCCGATACCAATAGCACTTATTGTTTGATCGTCATAGGATTGAGATTCATAGATAAAAATAGCGTCCACACAGACGTTGTCTGCGACGAAATACCCCAATTGAGGTCTCATGATGATTGTGGTGAGAGTTTTTTCATCAGAATCACTTTTCACAATGCTGAGGGAAGCGGTGCCACCCAGATCGATGGTGCCCTTCTCGAAGGCAAAAGCCGATGTCATGATCAACAGGGACGCGAAAATAATCAATGCTTTCTTCATGTTGAACTCCTTTATCGTTTTTTATGAACATGCAAAGCTACATTTTCTGTCAAGAACAATCTGGGCTGGCAATCCCACTTTTTCACTGTACATATAAAGTCTCACTGAAAATTGCAAATCAGTATCACTTGGACATTGCCATCTATAGAATTAGCAGCGAACAAGGTACGAGCTATTTTCCAAAGGATTTGGACCTGGACATTTACAGTTTTCGGTGAGACAATTGGCAATTCTCAGTGACACTTTTATCAGGTCGATCTGCTTATCTGAGTTCAATTTCTGCTTGACGGCGGTGCGCATCTGGAAAATCTATATTTTCACAAGGAGAAAACAGATGCTTGCTGATTTCTTTTCCCCCGCGTTGATTATCCTGCTCTGCCTGCTGCCCCTGTCGCTGGTAGCTTTGGGAGCCAAAACCGAGACATTGCCAAAGATCGAACCTGTGACCGCGACCCGCGGCAAGCTGAACATCTCCGTCGATCCCCGGCTGGAATTGCTAGCCGTGCTCCAACACCTCTCCGGAAGCGCGATGACGTCGCCCGATTCCGATGGTTACGCCGCCGCGGCGGACGCTTGGTTCGCCGGTTTCAAGGACCATCCCGCTCTCACCAAACTGCAGTCCCTGGAAACTTATGGATTTAACTACGACCTCGCCGTGAGCAGCTTTCTGCGCTTCGACGGAGTGCCCCTGGAAAGGCAAACCCGCGATTGGACCGGCTACGCGCAGAACATGAATGAAGACCGTCTGGAAACCGCTGCCGAGGGAGGCTCGCTGGAAGAGTTTTACGCAGCGGTGAACGACTTTGTCCGGGTCAGCGATTTCCGCGGCTGGTTCGAATCCCGCCGCCAGTATTTCACCGACACGGTCGCGGGGGTGGATTCACTGCTTTCCACAACGCCGGACCTGGTTGCCCATCTCATCGCCTGGTACGGCTACGAACAGCACAGCTACAACCTCGCGATCTCGCCCCTGCTGGGCGGAAACGGCTACGGACCTGCCCTGGTTGATTCGCTGGGCAACAACTACCTCTATTGCGTCACCAGCATCGAAAATCGGGGGGATCCCGCGGAGAGTATCCTTCACCTGGCCTACATGCTTTTCCACGAGTTATCCCACCCCTACGTCAACCCCTTGGTTGACAAACATTTCGGACTAGTGGAAGACGCCTCGGCGCTGTTTGAACCGATCAAACGAAAGATGCAGGAACAGGCCTACAGCTCCTGGTGGATCGCTGTAATCGAGCATTTCGTCCGCGGTTCCGAACTGCGCCTGCTGCAGACCTATTACCCGCCGGAGCAGCGCGAATTTACCACCCTGAGCAACATCAACTGCGGCTTCATCTACCTGGACACGGTCTACGATGCCCTGCTGGACTACGAAGAGGCCCGCCGGGAAACCGGCATCCGCTACGACGAATACTTCCCCCGGCTCATGGAGAAATTCGCCTCCCTGGGAAAGATCCCACCAGCAGAACTCCTGCACCTGATCGACTTCAAGGGGCCCCTGAATTCCGTCGCGAAGGGATCTGTGGCGGTGATCTATCCGGATCCCCAGCGGGTGGAAGGGGTGGAGGAATTCATCAAACCCGACGTCGACTTCCTCGTCGACCGCCTTAAAGCTGAGGCCTATACCGACACTCAGGCCCTGGAACTGGACTTCAGCGACCGCAGCCTCTACGTCTACGGCGCCTGGGGCAGCAACCTGTGGCTGGCCAAACACTTGCCCCGGCCTCCCTTTCAGATCCTGCCGGACCGCATCGTGGCCGATACAATCTATCCGGGCACCAATCTCCGCCTCGCCGCCTGCCTGCCCAATCCCTTCGACCCCGAACTCGGCATGGCGGTCTATACTGCCCAAAACACTCCAGCCATGCGAAGCAGCAATTCCTTCTTCCACGGCCCGGAAGACTGGTATGTCACAGATTCCGATAAAAACATCCTGGCCAAGGGATTCTTTTCGGACAAAAGCGGCGACTGGGAGTTCTGAGCCTGACGTCTGGTGTGTATTGATCTGAACTGCCACGCTACGTATTAACCAGGGAATTTTTCACGTAAATTTTTGCTCTGGCTGGCCAACAACCGGTCCTGTTTTACCCCATTTGCTCCTATGACCATTGCGTGAGAAAGAGTTACGATATTCATACTGACCAGACTTGTACCCAATTAGTTTGCACGAGCGTAATTCCTATTTAGTACCGATCACACCTGGTTTCCTGGCTCTTGCCTTCTTCTGGTTCATACACCTCCCATACGCCGGTCATACACCGATCATGCGATTGTATGAGTGGTGTACGACAGGTCAATTTGATGCGTAGCCCGTAT
>CAYOHX010000340.1:0-2746 GCA_964403875.1 uncultured Anaerolinea sp.
TTTTAATCAAGCCATCCGAGCATAATAGAATACTATCGCCAGGCTCTAATGGAAGGCCTGCCTTGCCCATCTTTACAGCCGTTTTGCGATCCTCGCGAGCAACCAGGTACAAAGCAAGGTCCACCTCAACAGATGCTTTCTTGCCAATCGCGTTGATCAGGATCCCTGCATCTGCACTATTCGGATCCCCCCCATATAAGTTGTAATAGGAGTGATCCAGGGTTAACTGTAACATCTTCTTGGAGGCTTGAATCCAATAAGCGCGGCTGTCTCCTACATTACCGATATAACAGCGATCTTCAGAAATTACGCACATTACAAGCGTTGTCAGGCCGTCTCCATTGGAACGCTCATTGCCCTCATATACGGCTTTATTTGCTGCTTGAAATGCATCTATGATCAGTTCTGGAACATCAGTTTTTGAACTGCGTTTGAGACTTTCTAGTGAGATATCAATCGCAACCTGAGCAGCGTTGGCACCAAAGTCTGCCGAGCCTACCCCATCCGCAACGATTCCCACAACAAGTGAAAGACCTGATTGTGTCTCAATCGCTCCGCTAAAGGCACGGTCTTCATACCTTCGGCTGGGATCTCCAACCGCACTTTTTACGCCTAAGCAATACTTGTTTTGGATTAGTTCAATTTTCGCCATGTTTTTCCTCTTCCATTAAGCGGTTCTCACCCTCGGAGGGGGGAACATTTCTTCAATCGCGTAAATAATCTCTTTTACGGTGGGTCGCTTTATCGGATCGTTCTGCAGCATCCCGCGAACAAACCTGGCTAGATAGGGCATTGTAGTAGAAATGTTCTGTACCTTTGACTGGAAAGTGCCCTCGATAAGTGTAGTGCGCACTGAGCGCTCACTGCCTTGTAATAGATGCTCTCCTGTCAAAATCTCATAGAAAATCACCCCAAGACTCCAGATGTCCGATTCTTTTGCGAAAATATCCAGATTTGGTACCATCCCAGTTGAACGCAGCACACGTTCCGGCGAAGCGTATTCCAGAGTGTAACTCTTCGCAACAACATCAGAACTAACGTCATCTGTGCAGGCCAGCGCAAAATCAATCAACACCGGTTGAGGAATTTGGTCGATTGCTATAGGGACCCTAAACATGATGTTGTCGGGTTTGATATCCCGGTGTCCATACCCCTTTTGATGCAAAAATGAAACAGCTTGGAGGATTTGATAAAAAAGCTCCAGCTTCCACTCCAAAGGAAAGTTGCGGATTTGGCTTAGATTCCTCGCCAGAGACTCTCCTCGTAAGTATTCCATAACTATGAAATACGGATTGTCCTGTATTTCAGTTGCCTTTAAACGGTATTCTGGATGCCGATCAGTTCTTTCAATTGGATAGAGGCGCACAACGCCCGGATGCCGCCAATCCCACTTTTGCAGGAGTTCGCTTTCGCGTTCAAGGAGTTTGTCCTCATGAGTCGGGCTATCCTTCACTGTCCGAGAAAATTTCATTGCTAAGCGCAATTTCGGGTCACTTAACTTTCCCGCCAAGAAAACAGAGGCCATTCCGCCGCGCTCACTCAGAGAGCGCTCAATCCGATAATTCTCTGCAATGATCATCCCAGGTTTCAATAACATGATTCCCCCTGTTCTATTTGCGATCCCGGAAGGGTCCAAACAAAGATTCATCATCTTCGCCTTTCGCCGACTCCTTCGTTTCGCTCTTTACGGTTGTTTCGGAGTTTTCGAAGTCAAAGTCTGATGTGAAGCTGGGGACAGCATGGTCGTTAACCTTTGTTGACCGTATGTCATCATGCTTTGTTTTGCCGTCAGACCCATTTACCTCGCGGAATTCGAGTTCGACGGGCTGCTGACCGTCATACCCCATTTTAATCCGTTGTCCACTATGAATAATGTGTGGTTCGAAATTTGGTATTGGTTGATCGTCCAGGAAGGTCTCGTTTCCACTCTTTGATATTCCAACCAAACGCCATCGACCGTTTGATCGTTCAATTTTCGCGTGTAGCCCACTGATCGTGGAGTTACTGTCCGAATAGAATGTGAAGTCTGCCTGTTGCGGGTCACGGCCCAAGGTCGCCGACTCGGTAAATATTTTAAGTTCTTTGTTGATCAGTCGCTGTGGGCCGTCGAGGACCACCAGTACGGCTAATGGCTTTTTTTTGTTTCCTCCCCCTACAATTGTTTGACGAGCCTTTTCGACCATCTGGCCAATTTTTCCTGACTTCATAAAGGCATTGAGCCTTCGCCAGAAGATAACCAACAGAACCAACAGGACTAATACTAATGCGAGCAACCCGTACACCATGTATTTGGTCACAGGGTTTTCAACAACCATAACCTCGGTCAATTCCACAGGAATAACATTCAATATCCGGACCTGAACGGGATTGCTAATCCCCTCATATCCGTATTCATCCACTACCCGCACCTGCACCGTGGCGTCGTTCTGTCCTTCCTGTATAAACTCACGCAAGTCCCAATTAAACTCGAACAAAGGCGTACTCTCTGGATTAAACGTGCCTACAACCATTGGCCCAGCAGAGGTTGTCACAACTAACTCAGCTGATGTCAATCTTCTAGGTTTATCATCCTGCCACGCCACTTCAAATTGCACGACTTGCGTATCGAGATCGTAGACAAAACCGGTTTCGATCTTCTGTTGGGCTGTGCGGCTCAACTCGAAGCCATCTGTTGGCGTGAGAATATTAACGACTGGGCTATCTAAAGCCACATTGAACCGGGCGGTGTTTTCGGTAGTTTGGACAG
>CAYOHX010000341.1:0-2744 GCA_964403875.1 uncultured Anaerolinea sp.
CTGTCCAAACTACCGAAAACACCGCCCGGTTCAATGTGGCTTTAGATAGCCCAGTAGTTAATATTCTCACGCCAACAGATGGCTTTGAGCTGAACCGCACTGCCCAACAGAAGATTGAAACCGGCTTTGTTTATGATATCGATTCGCAGGTAGTTCAGTTCGAGGTACAGTGGCAGGATAATAAGCCCA
Source organism: uncultured Anaerolinea sp. (assembly GCA_964403875.1). Classification (GTDB taxonomy): domain Bacteria; phylum Chloroflexota; class Anaerolineae; order Anaerolineales; family Anaerolineaceae; genus Anaerolinea. The sequence goes on from CAYOHX010000341.1 coordinate 190, forward strand.
GGCAATTATCAGCAGCAGAGTTAATTGTAACAACTTCAGCCGGACCGGTGGTTGCCAGCACATTCAATCCTGGAAGTACTCCGTTGCTCGAGTTCAATTGGGATGTGCGAAATTTCATTCAGGAAGGACAAAATGACGCCACCTTGCAGGTGCGTGTGATAGATGAATATGGGTATGAGGGAATATCCAATCCTGTTCAGGTCCGCATTCTGAATGTAATTCCTGTTGAATTGACTGAGGTTATGGTGGTTGAAAATCCCGTGACCAAATATCTGGTCTATGGATTACTAGTGGTAGTGGTTGTTCTATTGATCCTATTACTTGTCTTCTGGCGCAAACTCAATGCCTTCATGAAATCAGGGGCAATCGGCCAGATGGTTGCCAAAGTACGGAAGACAATTGTGGGAGGAGCCAGAAAGAACCCGTTAGCTGTTTTAGTGGTGATCGACGGTCCGCAGAGGTTAATCAACAAAGAACTCAAAGTATTCACCGAGTCGGCAACCCTGGGTCGTGACCCAACCCAAGCGGACTTCACATTCTATTCGGACAGCAACTCTTCGATCAGTGGTTTACACGCAAAGATTGAGCGATCGAACGGTCAATGGCGTTTGGTTGGAATTTCTAAGAGCGGAAACGAGACCTTCCTGGACGATCAACCGATCTCAAATTTTGAACCGCACATTATTCGCAGTGGACAACGGATCCGAATGGGTTATGACGGTCAGCAGCCCGTGGAGCTTGAATTCCGCGAAGCTAGTGACTCTTTCAGCGATGTGAAGCAGGAGACGGGGCGGAAGACAAAGGTTGGAGACCAAACTGTCCCCAGCTTCACTTCAGACTTTGACTTCGACAGCTCTGAAGCAACCGTTAAAAGCGAAAAGAAGGAGCCGGGAACCGGTCAAGATGTTGAATCCTTGTTTGATAGTTTCCGGGACCGCAAATAAACTGAGAGGGGAATATGCTATTGAAACCTGGGACCATCATTGCAGAGAACTACCGGATTGAGCGCTCGCTCAGTGAAAGCGGAGGCATGGCCTCTGTTTTCCTGGCGGGTAAGGTGAATGACCCGAAATTGCGCTTGGCAATGAAATTTGCTCGCACAGGGAATAACGGTCCAACCCATGAGGATAAACTTCTCGAGAGAGAAAGCGAACTTCTACAAAAATGGGATTGGCGGCACCCGGGCGTTGTGCGCCTGTACCCAATCGAAAGGGCAGACCGCCATTCAGAGTACCGGTTGAAGGCTATTGAGGTACAGGACCACCCGTATTTTATTGTCATGGAATACTTGCGGGGAGAGTCTTTGACTAAGAATCGTAGCCAAATTCGCAATTTCCCTTTGGAATGGAAGCTGGAGTTGTTTTATCAAATCCTTCAAGCTGTTTCATTTATCCACCAAAAGGGGTATGGCCACCGGGATATCAAGCCCGACAACATTATGTTCAGGGTTCCGATAGCAATCGACCAAGTTCCTCAGCCGGTGCTAATTGATTTTGCGCTAGCCTGCACGGATGATGCGGGATCGGATGTGGTTGAGAAAAGTTATACCCTTGAATATGCTTCTCCAGAACGAGTGTTACGATCAACCGGGATGGTCTCAAACCTGGGAGTTTTTGCGAAGGAATCGGACATCTGGAGCCTAGGCGTGATTTTTTATGAGATATTGACTGGAGAGCACCTGTTCAAAGGGAGTGAGCGCTCGGTGCGCACAACCCTCATTGAAGGCACTTTCCGATCAAAAGTGCAGGATCTTTCTGCGACAAAACCTTATTTGGCAGCATTTGTTCGTGGAATGTTGCAAGAGGATCCGACAAAGCGGCCAACCGTAAAAGAAATAATTTACGCGATTGAAGAGATGTTCCCACCGCCGAGAGTGAAAGCAGCTTAATGGAAGAGGAATAATATGGCAAAAATTGAACTGGTTCAAAACAAGTATTGTTTGGGCGCAAAAAGTGCAGTTGGAGATCCCAACCGGAAGTATGAAGACCGTGCCTTTAGTGGATCAATTGAAACGCAGTCCGGTCTTTCACTTGTTGTCGGCGCCGTTGCAGATGGAGTAGGTTCGGCTGATTTCGGCGCCAACGCTGCCCAAATCGCAATTGATGTATCAATAGAGACCCTAAAACGCAGCTCAAAAACAGATATTCCGGAAATGATTTTTGACGCATTTCAGGCGGCGAATAAAGCTGTCTTCGAAGGGAATGAACGCTCCAATGGAGATGGTCTGACAACGCTCGTACTGTGCATCATTCATGAAGGGCGTTGTTACATAGGTAACGTGGGAGATAGCCGGGCTTATTGGGTACAAGCTTCGAAGAAGATGCTGCAGTTGACCCTAGATCATTCCTATTACAATCTGTATGGAGGGGACCCAAACAGCGAAGAAGCAGGGATCTTGATTAACGCGATTGGCAAGAAATCGTCTGTTGAGGTAGACCTTGCTTTGTACCTGGTTGCTCGTGAGGATCGCAAAACGGCCGTAAAAATGGGCAAGGCAGGTCTTCCATTAGAGCCTGGCGATAGTATTCTATTATGCTCGGATGGCTTGATTAAAA
>CAYOHX010000342.1:0-2734 GCA_964403875.1 uncultured Anaerolinea sp.
CCTCAAATTCAGGGTTTTTCACCCTTACCGTGAGTAGTTACAACGGTTCATTGGGACAGGTGTGCTATAATCGGGGCAGAGGAGATCATCTGTGCCCGCCAAGCAAGGGAAACCGCCCGCGAAATCAGCAGCGCACGACCGAAAACCGGCCACGCCTTCCAGTAGGGGTTCTAGCCGGTCTTCTACGCAATCCCCGACTCGGACCCCGGCCCGCGCGCGCAGCAGCCCGGCCGCCTCGAAGCCGGCATCTCGCCCGGCGACCCGGACGACCACTCGAAGCACAACACGATCCACTCGTTCGGCGGCTCCTTACCAACCTCCGCAAGAGAGTTGGTGGTCGCGTCTGTCCCCCGAGCGACGCATGGATGTGATTGGGGTGGTTTTGTCACTGGTGGGCTTTTTGTCCATTTTGGCCCTGCTTTCCAAGCAGAACAGCGCGTTCACCAGTTGGTGGGTGACGGCGTTGAAACAAATGGCCGGTTGGGGTGCTTTCTTGCTGCCCGCTGGTTTGTTGCTGTTGGGCCTTTGGCTGCTGCTGCGCAACGTGGAAAGTTTCCCCAGCCCTTCCGGCGTGCGCATCGCGGGATTAGTGCTCCTGTTTATTAATGTGACTGCCATATTGCACCTGGCCAATGGAGGCGGGTGGGAGCTGGCGGCGGCCGGACAGGGCGGAGGCTATGTGGGCGCGGCTTTCGAGCGCTTACTGGTCAACGGTCTGGGGGGGGCCGGGGCGGTGGTTGTGCTAACCGGCTGGCTGTTGGTGGCGTTGGCCCTGACTCTGGACATTTCGATCGCTGATATTTTCGCTTTCTTCCAGCGCATGGGAGAGAGTTTGCGTGACCGATGGCAGGCCGAACGCGACCTCACGGCGACTCGGCGAGAAACCTCTGCTGGGCTTCCGCCGCCGCAGACTTCCGAGGAAGAAACCTGGGTGGCGGCTCCGGGCGAGCTGCCGCCCGATTTTCGCCCACTGCCGCGGCGCAACGGGGCGCCGGCTCCGGCAGGACCACGCGCCGCGAATACTGGTTCATCTGCCAGAAACCAAAACACGGCTTCCGCGGCAAACAACGCGCGCCCCACGCAGTCGCGCGCTTCGGCGGGGGCGGCGGCTTTCGCTTCCAACGCAGCCCAATCGCAAGCTCCAGCCTGGGTGCTGCCTACGATTGCTGAAATCCTCGACCCGCCCACCGTAGAGTCGGTGCGCAGCAACGTTGAACACGAGCGGGCCAAGCTGATCGAAGACACGCTCACCTCGTTTGGCGCGCCGGTGCACGTGGTAGAGGTGCATCGCGGGCCGACCGTTACCCAGTATGGCGTGGAGCCAGACTTCATCGAAACGCGTTCGGGGCGGACGCGCGTGCGCGTGGGCAAGATCGCCGCGTTGGTGGATGACCTGGCCCTGGCGCTGGCGGCCCAACGGATTCGCATTCAAGCGCCGGTGCCGGGGCGCAGCTATGTGGGTATCGAAGTGCCTAATGCCGAAGTGACCCGCGTGATGCTGCGAGAGGTGATCGAGAGCGAGGGGTTCCAAAAACTGCGCTCGCCGCTGCGCTTTGCTCTAGGAAAAGACGTGGCCGGTAAGTCAATTTCTTACGACCTGGCTTCCATGCCGCACCTGCTGGTGGCTGGCACGACCGGTTCGGGTAAATCGGTTTTGGTCAACGCCATCCTGTCCTGTTTCTTGCTGAACAACACGCCCGCCGATTTGCGTATGATTCTGGTGGACCCCAAGCGTGTGGAGTTGACCGGCTATAACGGCATTCCGCATTTGCTGGCGCCGGTGATCGTGGAAGCCGAAAAGGTGGTGGGAGCCTTGCAGTGGGTGCAGCGAGAGATGGACGCGCGCTATCACCGCTTCTCGCAGTTGGGGGTGCGCAATATTCAGGAATATAACAAAAAGGAATCTCCACCGCTGCCCTATTTGCTGGTGTTGGTGGACGAGTTGGCTGATTTGATGATGTTGGCTCCAGACGAAACCGAGCGCAGCCTGACCCGCCTGGCGCAACTGGCCCGCGCCACGGGCATCCACCTGGTGCTGGCCACGCAGCGTCCCTCGGTGGACGTGGTGACCGGCCTCATCAAAGCCAACTTCCCCGCGCGCGTGGCTTTCGCGGTGGCTTCTGGCATCGACAGCCGAGTCATCCTGGATCAGCCTGGGGCCGAGCGATTGTTGGGGCGCGGCGACATGCTCTTTCAGGCTCCCGACGCGGCCGCTCCGGTGCGTTTGCAAGGCGTTTATGTTTCGGACCCCGAGATTTCTCGGGTGGTCGATTACTGGCGGTTGCAGGATATGAACATCCGCGCGGCGCGGCAAGGTTTGCCGGTCGGCACTTCGATGGCTGAACCGGTGAATATGGAAATGCCGCTGAGCACCCCGCTGCACCAAGTGCCGTTGTGGGATGATGAAAGCAGCGGCAAGCCCGAGGACCCGATCATGGAGAAAGCGGTGGGGCTGGTGCGCCAGGAGGGGAAAGCTTCTATCTCTATGCTTCAGCGCAAGCTGGGTATCGGCTATACCCGCGCCGCGCGACTGATCGATGCGATGGAGGATAAGGGCGTGGTTGGCCCAGCGCAGGCCACCTCGCAAATGCGCGTGGTGCTGCCAGAAGATGAGTAAATCCCTAGCAACTACGCAGTAGTATAAAGAAAGCACCTCAAATTCGGGTGCTCTTCCACCTCAGGCTGAGTAGTTGTATGTACAAAACAAAAACCCTGCAGCGCGTCCGCGCTGCAG
>CAYOHX010000343.1:0-2723 GCA_964403875.1 uncultured Anaerolinea sp.
TGGTTATTTACTTGGCATAATCGACCGCGCGAGTCTCGCGGATCACCGTCACCTTGATCTGACCAGGATACTGCATGGTCGCCTCGATCTTCTTGGCGATGTCGCGCGCCATGCGCGTGGCTTCCAGGTCGTCGATGTCTTCGGGGCGCACCACAATGCGCACCTCACGCCCGGCCTGAATCGCGTAGCTCTGGTTCACGCCCTTAAACGAATTGGCAATATCTTCCAGCGCTTTGAGGCGTTTGATGTACTGTTCCAGATCCTCGCGGCGAGCGCCGGGGCGCGCGCCCGAGATGGCGTCGGCAGCCTCCACAATCACGGCTTCCACCGATTCCTGATCTACCTCATGGTGGTGCGAGGCGATGCAGTTCACCACCCGCGCACTCACGCCGTGCCGCTTGGCAAATTCCGCGCCAATCGAAGCGTGGGTGCCCTCCGTGTTGTGATCCATAGCCTTTCCCAAATCGTGCAGGAAAGCACCCGCCTTACAAACTTCCATATCCGCGCCCAACTCAGACGCGATCACAGCGGCTAGCTTAGAAACTTCCACCGCGTGTGAAAGTTGGTTCTGGCCGTAAGAGGTGCGGTATTTCAACCGCCCCATCACCTTCAAAATATCGGGGTGCAGCCCGGCCACGTTGGCGTCAAAAGCCGCCTGCTGACCGGCATCTTCGATATCCTTATCCACAGCGCGCTGCTCGTCGTTGAGGATTTTCTCAATGTGCGCTGGGTGAATGCGTCCGTCCAAAATCAACTTGGCCAATGAGCGCCGGGCAACTTCGCGCCGCACCGGGTCAAAGCAGGAAATTGTGACCGCCTCGGGTGTATCGTCCACAATCACGTCCACGCCAGCCACCTGCTCAAAGGCGCGAATGTTGCGGCCATTGCGGCCCACAATGCGTCCCTTCATTTCTTCGTTGGGCAGCGGCACCACCGAAGTGGTCACCTCAGAGACGTGCTCCGAAGCCACGCGCTGAATGGCGTCCGCCACGATCTCGCGGGCCCGTTTCTCGCCTTCCATGCGCGCCTCGGCCTCGATCTGTCGAATGATGCGAGCCATGTCGGAGCGCGCCTCTTTCTCCACCTCTTTCAACAACAGCCCGCGGGCTTCATCAGAGGTCATTTCGGCGATTTTTTGCAGCTCGGCCAATTCCTGAGTGTACATTTTCTCAACATCCGCCGCCCGCTTATCAATCTGGCTTTGGCGCTTGTTGATCTGCTGCTCGCGTTGTTCCTGGCGTTCAATGCGGAAGTCAAGGTCGGCTCGCCGTTTTTGCAGGCGTTCTTCCTCGCGGGTGATCTCCTGGCGGCGACCTCTGAGGTCATTCTCGGCATCCTGAATAATCTTCAGCGCTCGATCTTTGGCCTCCAATTCAACGGTGCGCGCCTTTTCGGTCGCGGTCGCCACCACATTATCCGCGCGGCTTTCCATCTCACGCCGGTGTTTTTCGGCCAGATTGCGGGTGAGCAATACTACCACCACCGCCGCAATGACCACAACCACCAGCAGCAACACAAAGAAAAGAATCAGATCGATTTGTCCCATACTTGCATTTCCCTTTTTCGGTTTAGATTTATTCAGGCCCTTCGCGCAATTCTTGCCAGATTCGCCGAGCCACAACCGAAACCGTTTCGTACCCAAAGCCTTTTCGGCCCAGATAACCGCTCAGGCGCTTGCGAAAGGTTTCCCAATCCGCCTCCGCCAACTTGCGCGCATAACGCGCACCGGCTTCGTATGCCATCGTCTCATCATCCACTGCGTCCCGAAGAGCCCGCTCGATTTCTTCGTTTCCAACGCCTTTCTGTCGCAGTTCGGCCGCCAACATGCGCTTGCTGCGCGGGCGAAAGGCCTGCCGGTTTTCCACCCAGGCCTGGGCAAATTGCTCATCGCCCACCAATCCGCCATTGCGCAGCCGCTCTAGAACGGCCTGTCGAACTGCTTCATCGTACCCGGCTTCAGTCAGTTTTCGCTGCACTTCTTTTTCAGATCGGGGTCGGTAGCTCAATACCAGCAAGGCCCGCTGGTAGGCGGTTTCCAACGCGTCTTCCTGTTGTAAACGCTCGATCCGATCTTCGGACAACGCCTGCCCCACGTGCAGCCAGGCTGCCACAATTCGCGCTAACCCAAAAGCAAACTCGCCATCCAGATGGACATTAATCCGCTCCGGGTTCCTTTTTTGCGCTGTCAGAGCCGTGATCGTTCGTTCCATATCCTTTAAACGCGCGCAGCCGCATCTCTACCTGGCAGAGCGCGGCTGAATTGGTATGCTCATTCACTTGGAATCGACCAAATTGCCCCCCAGGAGGCAAGACCAGAGATCACACCCTCAAAGGCGGTGCTAATCCAGGTCCTGCCAGACACCGGATGGGTCCAGCGGCGGTCGCTCCTGTCTGTTCGATTGTCTCAGATCGCATCTGGCAATGGGAATATTCCTGCCCCAATGTACCGGCAAGAAGATAAACCCACCAAAACCCTGCCAAACGTATATCTGACAATTCACTTCCTCTTGAACCGACTTCAGAACACTCCAATGGAGTGAAACCAAGTTTCCGAATTTACCAATTTTTGCGCGGCGTTCTGCCACAAATCCAAAAAGGCAGCAAAGCCTTTCCAAAATCGTTAACATGATTATACCTGAAATTGTTTAAATTGCGTATATAAAAACAAGCGCACTCTAGGATTTGCGGTGGTAGACCCGCCTTTTAGGGTGGGAAGGGGCTTC
>CAYOHX010000344.1:0-2711 GCA_964403875.1 uncultured Anaerolinea sp.
CCACGACTTCTCCCGCCTCTCCCGCGGAGAAAAATCTGGCTGGTCTGGCTTTTCCAAAGTCAACCCCACCACTCCCCCCGCCCCAGTTTTGGGGCGGGGAAACAGAAGCTGTGGGGGGTACCCCCACACCCCCTTACGAAAGAGCGAAGCGATGGGAAGATTAGCCTTGGACTATGCCATTTTCAGTGGTTGGATTTTCCAGATTTCGGCGGCATATTCTTGCACGGCCCGGTCGGAAGAGAAGAAGCCGCTGCGAGCCGTGTTGAGCATGGATTTGCACGTCCAGCGGCGAATATCCGTATAAGCCAGGGCGGCGCTTTCGGCAGCTTCGATATAAGAAGGATAATCCGCCAGGAGCATGTATTCATCTTTGAAGAGCAGCGAATCGACCAGCCCACGGAAAATTTCGGGATGTTGGGGGGAGAACATGCCGGAAGCGATACTGTCGAGTGTCTGGCGCAGTTCGGGATAGCTTTGGTAATAGTCGATGGGGTAGTACCCACTCTGGCGGAGCGTATAAGCCTCATCGGACGTGAGGCCGAAGAGGAAGAAGTTTTCAGCTCCCACCAGGCGGCGGATATCGATGTTGGCGCCATCGTAAGTGCCCAGGGTGACCGCGCCGTTCAGAGCGAACTTCATGTTGCCAGTCCCCGAGGCTTCCATGCCAGCCAGAGAGATTTGTTCTGAGATGTCGGCAGCGGGGTAGACGCGCTCGGCCAGGCTGACGTTGAAGTTGGGCAGATATACCACTTTGAGCCGCCCATTGACCAACGGGTCGCGATTGACGGTATCGGCGACGCTGTTAATGAGCTTGATGATCAATTTTGCGGTTTGGTAGCCGGGCGCGGCTTTGGCCCCAAAGATGAACGTGCGTGGGACGAAATTCATCTCGGGGGTGTTGCGCAAGCGGTGGTAGAGGGTGATGATGTGCAGCACCTTGAGTAATTGGCGCTTGTATTCGTGGAGGCGCTTGACCATTACGTCAAAGATCGAAAGGGGATCGACTTCGATATTCAGGCGAGATTGGATAAGCGCGGTCAGGTCGCGCTTGTTGGCTTGTTTCACCTCGCGCCAGGCGGCGCAGAACTCAGCGTTGGTGACGTGCTCTTCCAGCTTGCGTAATTGTTCGAGGTCAGACAGCCAGCCTGGACCGATGCGGCTGGTGATGAGGTCTTTCAGGCGCGGATTGGCGATATAAAGGAACCGGCGCGGGGTGACCCCATTGGTTTTGTTGTTAAACCGCTCCGGGAATAGTTCGTAAAAGTCGGTCAGGGTGCGCGTTTTGAGGAGATCGGATTGCAGGCCGGACACGCCATTGATCGAATGGCTGCCGGTGGCAGCAAGGTATGCCATGCGCACGCGCTTTTCGGGGGTTTCGCGGATGATGGACATGCGCACGGCCCGATTGGGGTCGTTGGGGAAGCGCTGACGCAGGTCTTGTAGGAAGCGCAGGTTGATTTCGTAGATGATTTCCAGGTGGCGCGGGAGGAGCTGCTCGAAGATGTGCACGGGCCATTCTTCCAGGGCCTCGGGCAGCAGGGTGTGCAGCGTATAGGCAAAAGTGCGGCGAGTAATTTCCCAGGCATCATCCCAGCGCAGCTTGTGCATATCGACCAACAGGCGCATGAGTTCGGCGATGGCGATGGTGGGGTGGGTGTCGTTGAGCTGGATGGCGGCTTTCTCTGGAAACAGGCTCCAGTCGCCGGCATAGCGGGCGGTGTAGAAGCGAAGAATATCAGCCAGGGAGCAGGCCACGAAGAAGTACTGTTGTTGCAAGCGGAGGAGCTTGCCCTGGGGAGTGGTATCGTCGGGATAGAGGACTTTGGAGATGTTCTCGGAAAGAGTTTTTTGCTCGACGGCGCGAACGTAATCACCGGCGTTGAAGACTTGCAAGTCGAAGGACTGCGTGGCGCGGGCGCTCCACAGGCGAAGGGTGTTGACCACTGGGCTGTTGAAGCCGGGCACGAACAGGTTATAGGGAATGCCAATGATGCGCTGTTCGGGCATCCATTCCACGCAGTAGACCTTGTTTTCGTCAAAGTAGTGGCGGGTGCGGCCCCCGAAGCCAATTTCCACCTGCTCTTCGGGTTGAGGGAATTCCCAAGGGGCGCCCCGACGCAGCCAGTCATCGGCCTGCTCTACCTGCCATCCGTTTTGAAAGGACTGTTGGAAGATGCCATATTCGTAACGAATGCCATAGCCAACTGCGGGGTATCCCAGCGCCGCCAGGGAGTCCATGTAGCAGGAAGCCAGGCGACCCAGGCCGCCGTTGCCCAATCCGGGCTCGGTTTCTTGCTCAGCCAGAGTGTCGAGGTCCAGGTTGAATTCAGCCAGGGCCTGGCGGGCGATCTCCGTCAGGCCGGTGTTGAGCAGGTTGTTGTTGAGCTGGCGGCCTGGAAGGTATTCGGCGGAGAAGTAGTAGACCATCTTGGCGTCTTGTTGGTCGATGGCCGAAAGGGTTTTCAGCCAGCGGGCCACGAGGTGTTCGCGCACGGTTTGCGCCAGGGCCAGGTAGAGATCGTTGGCGTTGGCTCGCTCCAGGTCTTTGCCCTGGTATGCGGAGAGATTATCCAAAAATTCCTGTCGAAAGGATTCGGGCGAGGAGATATGGTTCATGGATGTTTACTTGTGGGAAGGCTGGAGGAGAGAAAAGAAAGTGGGCGGAACAGGACTCGAACCTGCGACCCCATCCTTGTAAGGGATGTGCTCTA
>CAYOHX010000345.1:0-2682 GCA_964403875.1 uncultured Anaerolinea sp.
CCAAAGGCTCGCCAATGAAGTCGCGGAAGTGGCGGAGGTGGACCAGGCCTTCCAGCCCGTCTATGCGGCTCTGGGCGCCGTTCAGCCGGCGGAGCTGCGCCAGGCGCTGAACCTGCCGGAGTTTCTGCCCCTCACGCCCAGCCTGGTGCTGACCTTAATCGCCAGGAACAGCGCTGGGGTCAACCAGGACTGTATCGAAACGCTGAAGTCCCCCGAAACAGCCGCCCTGCTGTACGCGCGGCTGCATTCAGACCGTCCGAAAATTCAGGCGCTGTCTAAAAATGTTCTGGCGGCGTGCGCGGATGAGGCGCTGACGGCGCAGATGTTGGCACGGTTTAAGGATCAGCCCACCCCACAGGCGGCCAACTTGCTGGCGGTGATGACGGAAAAACTGCCCGCCCCGCAGGCAGTGAAAATCCTGGCAGCGGTGGTCACCCTTTTGCCCAACGCTGCCACCGCGAATGCCCTGGCCCAAAGAGCCGCCGACCCTCAGGCGCTTGAAGGGGTTCGTGCCCAACTGGAAACCGTCTTTCAAGCATCACCAACGCTGGACACCGCCCTGCTGTTGGTCCGCATGCGCAGCCCCTTGCCAGCGGCTTATCTGATCTCAGAAATTCGTCAGGAAACGCGGGAGAAGCATTTTTACAAACCTGAGGAACAAAAACGCGCCCAGGCCGATTTTGAGACCCGCCTGAAGGCCATGACAGATGGGTTGGTGCGTTTGCTTCAGGAAAATGGGGCTGCGCTGCCTATGTCGCAGGTGAAAGAACTCGCGCAAATCGAAGATGCGGTCTTTACCACGCATTCCCTCACTATGATCGATTCTGAAGAGGCGGATTTCGTGGAGAAAAAGACCTTTGCGCTCACCGCCCTGCGCGAGGCCGCGGTTCGGGAATTGGTGCTGCGGGTGTAGCCCGCCCCCGCCCGGCAGGATGCGTTCGGTTTCATCGAACGCACCGGAATGCCAGGGGTTCGTATAATTGTTTTCTTGGCGTTCTTTGCTCCTTGGGGGTAAAAAAACATGTCTTAGAACCGCGAAGGCGCAAAGGGCGCAAAGTAGTTTTTGTCTTTCGGGGTGTAGACTGCTTCGCCCTCAAAAACCGAGGGCTCGCGGTGACATGTCTATATGATGTCATTAGTATGATAAAAAAGAGTGGACACGGCAGATCGATTGTCATTAGATCCACGAGATCGTCTCGCAGTACGATCGCCGTGTCCGTTCAAAAACAAAGCCCGAACAGTTGAGTGGCCGTGGGAGGCCGTATCCTTGCTAGTGTGGGCTTATCTCGATTATAAGGAGAGATCAAACTAATGACAACTACAAACAAAGTATTTATTGGAATTGATGTGGGCAAGACCTGGTTGGATGTGGCCCTTTGGGGTGAGGATAGCGTCTGGCGCGTGTCGAATGATGAGAGCGGAGCAGCAGAAATCATAGAACGAATGGAAAAAGTAGTTCCACAATTGATTGCAGTCGAGGCCACCGGTGGATATGAGCAATTACTGGTCCAATCTATGCTTCTAAAAGAGCTCCCCGTGGCTGTGATTAACCCGACAAGGGTAAGAGCCTTATCGAAAGCAACCGGTAAATTGGCCAAAACGGATGCCATTGATGCCCGTTTAATTGCCGAATATGCGTGCAAGATCCAACCACCCGTACTTGCAGCCAAAGAATCCAATGAAATTCTCCTGAATGGATTGATTACCCGGAGGGAACAGTTGGTGGAAATGTGCACAGCTGAGCAGAATCGCCTGGGAACCGCCAGTAACAGTATGAAAGGCGATATTCGAGAACATATTGACTGGCTGAAATCCAAAACCCTGGAACTGGAAATGCAGATCAAAGAGTTGGTGGATAGCTTGCCTGAATGGCAGGCACAAGCCAAACGTCTGGAAAGCATACCGGGCGTAGGGTTCATTACTGCGGTTACGGCTATTTCTGAAATGCCTGAGTTGGGCCAGCTCGATCGCCAGAAGATTGCTGCCCTGGCTGGTTTGGCTCCTTTCAACCGGGACAGTGGCCAGAAGCGTGGTAAGCGGCGCATCTTTGGTGGTAGAAAAGGCATCCGTCGAGTTTTATATATGGCTTGTTTATCAGCTGCCAAGTGGAACCCAGTCATTAAATCCTTGTTCCAACGTCTGATGCAGAAAGGTAAAATATTTAAGGTCGCTATCACGGCTTGTATGCGTAAATTGCTCACGATCATGAATGCCATGACCCGTGATAAAGTATCTTGGAAGGCACCGGAACCTTTTTCTGTTTAGTTTTTTTACTTGACTTCCAACACAGTTACTGCGAGGCCTCGGTTTTTGAGGGCGAAGCAGTCTCTACCCGAAAGGTGCAGATCGCCGCGGGCGGACAACCACTGCCTAAGCCGCCGGTTTTCGGTGGTCGCGGCGATCTCTCCCTCAAGGTAGAGATTGCTTCGACTTTCTTGGCGTTCTTCGCGTCTTGGCGGTAAAAAACGTGTCTTTGAACCGCGGAGGCGCCAAGGACGCAAAGCAACCTGTGCTTTTCGGGATAGAGATTGCTTCGACCAGAAAACCCATCTGGTCTCGCAATGACACCCGGACAGGTGCGTTCAGCTTCATCGATCGCACCAGAACGCCAGGGGTTCGTTTATTCGCTTTCTTGGCGTTCTTCGCGTCTTGGCGGTAAAAAACGTGTCTTTGAACCGCGGA
>CAYOHX010000346.1:0-2672 GCA_964403875.1 uncultured Anaerolinea sp.
TCAATGGCACGGCTGTTGCCTACCAGTACGACACCGCCGACCGGCTGGTGAACGCAGGCGGAACGGTGTACACCTGGGACGACAACGGGAATCTGCTCGTGTCAATATTCACACGTAAATGTACCAGGCATCTTCACCCACACTGCGCCAGTAATATTCAGCAACACTGCGCCACTTTTGCGGGGGAGTTAATCAACAGGTAGGGAAATCGTTAAGGTAGTTTCGGGTTAGTCGGCACCTCCTCCATGAGCCGCGAACGGCCTTGAGCGCGGTAACTGGCGCCGCGGATGATGACCACCTCGGCACGATCCATCAGCCGGTCCAGGCCAGCGGAGGCCAGGAGCGGATCGAGGAACAGGTCGGGCCACTCGTTGGGGGCGCGGTTGCTGGTCAGCAAAATGCTGCCGCGCTCGTAGCGCTCGTTAATCACATCGTACAGGTCTTCTGGTCCGGGCGGCTGGATCGGCTTGAGGCCGAAATCATCCAGGATGAGCAGGTCCGGGCGCAGGTAAGTGGCCAGGCGGCGCTCCCAGGAACCATCGGCGCGGCCGCCGTTGAGGTGTTGGAGCATTTTCTGGACGCTGGCAAACAACACATCGAAGCCCAGCCGGGCGGCTTCCTGGCCCAGGGCCTGCGCCAGATGGGTCTTGCCCACGCCGGTCGGGCCGCAGATCAGCAAGTTGCGGTGCTGGCGCACGTAATCACACCCGGCCAGTTGCAGGATTTGCTGGCGGTTGAGGTTGGGATTGAACTGGAAATCAAAGCCCTCAATCGTTTTGGTGGCATTCAGCGTGCTGCGGCGCAGGCGCATGCTAAGCTGCTTCTGGGCGCGGCGCTCGGTTTCGTCCTCCAACAGACGCGAGAGGAACTCAACATACGACCATTGGCCGTCAATCGCCTGGCGGGTACGGGTCTCCAATGTCTCCATCACCCCCGACATGCGCAACTGGCGCAACTGGTGGGAAAGTTGCGGTTTCAGTTCCATCGCTGCACCTCCACCAGATCGCCCACTAGTTCCTGCGCCTGGCGCGAAAAGGTCAGGGCCGGAGCTAACTGGACCGGGATGGGCGCTTCTTGCTGGTCCAGGTTGTTTTTGAGGATGTTTTTCACCGTTTTGTAGGCCGGGTCGCCGTAGTCCAGCGCGCGCTGGCAGGCATCATTCAGGCGCTGCCCGCCATACTTCTCGCTCAGACGCACCAGGCGGCCCGCCTGGTGGACACGATCCAGGACCGGGTCGGCCAGAATGTCTGCCACTACCTGGTAGACGGCCGGGCCAAGCGCTTCCGCCTGGGCCAGGCAGCTCTCGCGGGTGCGTTCCAGCCCGGGCAGCTTCTCCGGCGGGTAGTGGTCGCGGTGGGTCTGGCGGCTGCCCGGCTTCTCGGCGCGCTCATGAGTAGCCACCAGCTCATATTTTTGGTTGAACAGGCGCACCTGGCGCGTTCCGGCGCACACCCACAGGCTTTGCCCCACCAGCCGGAAGGGAGCCGAGTAGTACGAACCCTCAAACACGATATGGCAATCGCGGTGCAGTTTGGCTTTTTTCCACACCGCCAGGTCATACGGCGTGGCAGGCAGCGGCTTCAGGCGCGCTTTTTCTACCGTTTCAAACTGGCGGCGCGGCTGGGCTTTGGTCGTGCCGTGGATGCGCAGCCCGGCTTCGCCCTGACACCACTGGCGCACCTCGCGGTTGGCCTGCGTCAGGCTCATCGACCCGCGCCCGCCCATGAAGCGCCCCTGTACATAGGCCACCCCACCTTCCACCTTGCCTTTGTGTTCCGGCGTGGCCGGGCGGCAGGGCAGGATCAGGAAGCCGTAGTGTTCGGCGCACTCGCGGTACGCCATCTGTACTTGCGGATCATCCCACACCGCCTGGGTGATGCCGCTTTTCAGGTTGTCGATCACCAGCCGCTGCGGCACGCCCCCGAAGAATTCCAGCGCGTTGCGATGGCAGCGCAGCCAGCTGGACACCTTCTGGTCAAAGACAAACTCCACGTAGGCGTAGCGGCTCCAGCCCAGCACCATCACAAACGCCCACGCCTTGCGCTGGTTGCCTTCCGCGTCTTTCAGCATCCCGACATAGCCAAAGTCGATCTCCGCTTCCTCGCCAGGCTGGCACTCTTTGCGCGTGTAGGTCTCCACCGTCTTCGGCTCGATCTGTCGCGCCAGGCGCAGCACCGAGGCGTAGCTGCCCTGATACCCCGCTTCGCGCAGCCGGTCGTAGATCGCCGTCACTTTGACCTTCTCGCCCAACAGTTCTTTGATCCGGTAACGGAACGGATCGGCTTTCGAGCTGTTTTGCGGCGGCGTTTTTTCTGGCATGGTCAGGTCCAGAATTTTCAACAGGTTTTCATGATCCGGTAGGTCGCCACCCAGCAGGCCTTGCTCTTCGGCCCAGGCCCGGTAGCGTTTCACCGTCCGCCGGTCCACATTCAGGTCTTTCCCAATCTGCCGGTCACTCCGCCCTTCGCGGATGTGCCGGATGATTTCACGTATGTTCATTTGCTTCAGCCTTCTTTCCGACATCGCTCCTCCTGGCCCTGTTTTTGCCAGAAGGGTAATCGCTTTTTTCCCCGTCGCAAAGTGGCGCAGTTTGGCTGAAGATTAGTGGTACATCGTTGGTGAAGATCTCTGGCGCATTGTTGCTGAATATCCCTGGTACATTGTGGGTGAAT
>CAYOHX010000347.1:0-2644 GCA_964403875.1 uncultured Anaerolinea sp.
TTGGAATACGAACGGCGTGCGGGTTGGTTCTGGGGCAACCGGGTAAAGCGGGGCAATGCCTTCTAGACCAGGAAAGACGCCGCCCTGGCAACTGGACAGCGTCGTCAATAGCACGATCATTAATCCGCAAGATATCAGCCGCTTACCGCCCAATTTGGTTCTCATCTTTCCGCGCATCCCAGGCTTCAATTAAAGCGCCATCACGCGTCAAGAAACCATTATACTCGATGCCATCCCCAGAGGAGACCCACCCATCCAGCTCGAAGGGCAGCCCGGTGTCGGCGGATATCCATTCACCGTTGTAGCGGCGAGCAATGTGCACGTGGGTGCCATTGGAGACTCCGCCCTCACAGGAGGGATGCCCAATTTGATCCCCGGCTTTGATGTACGTTCCGGCAGATACCCGGTCGCGGGTCTCGATGTGCATATACAGGATGCTCCAACCGGTTTGCTCAAAGCCATCGCCGTCCAGGTCCTGCACCACCGCGCCGTTTTCAGCGCGGATGATGAGCCCATCGGCCAGAGCCACTACCCATTCATCGCTTTGGACACAGCCCAATGCGTCTCCGGGGGGAGCAAAATCCAGCCCGGCCCAGGCCGAGCCTTCGCCCCAACCACCGTGCGGGCCTCCGGTGAAGGACCACACCTTTCCGGATTCAAAAGGCAACTGCATTTCTGGCTGGCGAAGGCCTTCCGGAATGACGGGTTCAAATGCCAGGTCGAAGGGATAACCAAAGAAGTTCTGGAATATGGTGAACAGGCCCGCTTCGGATACGGCGCGATCCCAACCGGATTGATCGTAGAGCAAGCTGAAGAAGTGCTGCACGCCAGCCGTTCCGGCGTTCAGCGTGGGAGCGGGCGGAACCAGTTGCCCATCGGCCAAAATCCAACCGGTGATGGCGTTGGCTTTCCACAGGTAATAGCCCCGGTTGAGATTGTTGGCGGCCCAGGCAAGCTGCATATACAGGCTGTCGTAGTAGGGATTGATATATCCCACGGGGTATTGAAGCGTGGAATCGGCGGGGTCAGATTGGGTGACCCAACCGCTTTGGTATTCCAACACCGCCAGGAGCAGGCGCGGACTGACCGAATACTCGCGCGCCACCCGGATGACCACATCGGCGCCGGAATGAGAGATGTCTTCGACTTGCTCATAATGGCGGGCCAGGTAGCCGCCTTGCCGTTGGATGAAATCGGCGGTGGAAAATTGGAGGGTGGTTGGGCCGTAGACCAACTCGGAGTCGGGGATGATCTTGAAGTCGGGGCCGGGCGGCAACGGATTGGGCGCGGGAATCGTCAGGACAACACCCACCGAAAGCAGGTTTGGGTTGGTGATGTTGTTGGCGGCGATGATTGCTTCCAGGGTTACCCCGTAGCGCTGGGCGATCTTGCCCAAGGTGTCGCCGTACTGCACCGTGTAGGACTCGCTTTCGGTGCGGGCAGTGGGCAGGATGCGCGGCGCGTCTGGCGTGGGAGTAAGGATGGGAGCGTTCGGGTCGCGGGTGGCCGGTAAATACGGATCGGCGGTGGCTTCTACAGCCGGAGGAATGTCGACAGCAGCGGCTGCCTCAGTGGTCAAGATAGGAATGTACCCCTGGCTGGCGGGTGAAGAGCGCACACATGCAATCGCCATAGCCAGAGGCAGGAGGGCGATTAGGGCAAGGAGGTGGGCAAGGGGCCGAGGTTTGGGCTGCATACGATCTCGTAGTAATCTAATTCAGTCTGGCGGTTGGCTTCGGCATAGGCGGCGGCTTCTTTTCCAATTAACCGCACCGTGTCCAGATGGATTTGGGCATCGGCATCCCAGTAGCGGGGCAGGAGCATGAGCGGGTCGCCGATGTACCCTTCGGAAGCGTAGGATGGGCGAGCGGGATCATTGGCGGCGGCCTGCGGAACCCAGTTGAACATGATTGGACCGCGGGGGTTGACCGTGAAACCAAGCTGGTAACCGACTTCACGAGCGATTTCAACCCCGCGCTTGGAGAAGCTTCCGCCGGGCCAGATGTAGGCGATGGGGGCTTTTCCAAAGGCTTCGGTGATGGCCTCATAAGAGCCGTTCAGCTCGTTGTAGGCATAGTCGTCGGCGGACAGAGTGCCGTACAGCGGGGTGGTGATATAGGTTCCGGGCTTGGCTTCGTAAATATTCACATTGTGAATGACTCCGTGGGCTTGATGATCGACCCAACCCTCGTCTTGCAAGAGGCGGTTGCCTTCCAAAACCCGTTTACTGGCCTCGGGCTCGCTAATCCAGGCGTTGGTGACGCTGGTCCAGCCAAATTCCTTGAAGTAAGGTTCAAAGAAGGTGCGGTAGTAAGCTTCGGTGTGCAGGTCGTCCACAATGAGCAGCACGGAGCGCTCTGGGATTTTTTCGTTTCGTTGCAAGAAGCCTGCCATCTGCTGCATGGAGATGGTTTCAAAACCCATCTTATGCAGGTCGCGGAGAAGCAGGTCCAGATAAGCTTCGCTGATCTGATAGACCTGGTTGACCTCGTCGGTGATGCGGTGGAACATGATGGGCATGACCACCGTGCCAGGGGCGCTGTTGTTGGGGTTCCATTTGGCGCGCAAGTATTCACAGGTGTTATCGATATAGGCTTGAGGTGCATCCAGTGGGTTGAGGCGACCAGTCTGGTAGGTCTCGTGC
>CAYOHX010000348.1:0-2625 GCA_964403875.1 uncultured Anaerolinea sp.
CATGAACTGCCCTTACTGCCCCGCGACCTCTGCGCCTTTGCGGAGAACCCCTACAAAATTGCCGCAATCTCCTCTACCTGCTCCGGAGTCAACTGCACGTCCGCCGCGCTCAGACTGTCGTGCAACTGCGCCAGATTTCGACAGCCCACAATCGGCGTCACTGGGAAAGGTTGCGACAGCAAATATCCCAGCCCCACCTGCGTTACGCTCAGGTCGCGCTGATCCATGATGCGCTGCATCACCGCCAGTCGTCGTCGGTTGGGCTCTTCGGGATACCCCATGCGTTGCACTGGATTCATCCCGTCCAGCGTGCCCCGGGCCATTCGGCTGAAGAGCCCGTTGGCCTGAGACGTATAGGGGATGGCCGCCAGGCCACTGCGGCAGTGGAAGTCGTATAGGGCGGGGGTCATTAACTCAATGGTCGTATCGGGCACTTTGGCGCGGTCCATCACCGCTGCGTTCCACAGCACCTGGGTAGCAACGAATCCACGCAGACCGGCTTGCTGCGCATAGTCTTGCGCCTCCTGCATCCGTTGTGCCCCCCAATTGGAAGCCGCGTAATAGCGAATCTTGCCAGCCTGGACGGCTTCTTCCAGGGTGCCCAGGATGTCCGCCACCGGGCGGGTTAGATCGTCGCGGTGTACCCAATACAAGTCGATCACATCGGTTTGCAGGTCCCGCAAGCTGCCTTCCAGGTCGCCCAGAATCTCGGTTCGCGAAAGGCGGCCCACCAGCATGGCATCCAGGTTGGGATGTCCGCCTTTACTGGCCAGCACCACCCGTCCGCGGCTGCCGCGGGCTTTCATCCACGCCCCAATCAACTTCTCGGCGCGGTTCATCTCACCGGGAATCCAGTTGTTGTATACGCGGGCGGTATCGATGAAGTTGCCGCCCGCTTCCAGGTAGGCATCCAGCATTTGCTCGGATGTGGCTCGATCGATGCCGCCGCCAATTTCGGCGCTGCCCAGGCAGATCGAGGTGACGGTCAAATCGGTGTGGGGGAGGGTTAGCGTACGCATGAAAAGATTATAATACACCTGTGGATCTTTCTCCGTTGGTCAAGCTGGTCGGTCCCCTTCCGCGCCTGGCGATAGTGGGCGCGGGAGGCAAGAGTTCGTTGCTCTTCCGCTTGGCGAGGGTCTATGGCCAGGCTTTGCTGACCAACAGCGCCCACCTGTCCATCGAACAAACGCTGCTGGCTGACACCTGCCTCACCATCACCGCTCCGTTTGAAGTGCCTGCCGCCGCGCCTGCTGGTGTCACCCTCCTCACGGGCCCCGCGGAAGCCCGCGGGCGGGCGCTGGGCCTGGATGATGCCTGCCTGGAGCGAGTCTGGGCCCTGGCCGAGCGCCTGAAACTGCCGTTGCTGGTGGAAGCAGACGGTTCGCGCTGCCTGCCCCTCAAAGCCCCCGCCCCCCATGAGCCGCCCATTCCGCCCTGGATCGAAAGTGTGGTGGTTGCGGCTGGGCTCTCTGGATTGGGCCGTTCTTTGGATTCGTCCATCGTCTACCGTCCCGAGGAATTCGCGCGTCTCTCCGGTCTGGGTGTGGGTGATCCGGTGACATCGCAGGCTCTGGCGCGAGTCCTCTTGCACCCGCAGGGCGGCATCAAGAACATTCCTCCCACGGCGCGCCGGTTGGCGCTGCTCAACCAGGCCGATGAACCCGCCTTGCGGGAGCAGGCTGCCGGGCTGGCTCGCTTGCTCTTGCCGGTGTTCGATGGCGTGGCAGTGACTTCCCTGCGCGGCACGCAAAGCCTCCAGCAGGCGCAGCTTCACGCGCTCTACCGGCCGACCGCCGGAATTGTGCTGGCTGCGGGCGAATCCCGTCGGCTGGGTCAACCCAAGCAGTTGGTCGAGTGGCAGGGCCAGCCCCTGGTCCGCCACGCCGCGGAGACCGCCCTCCAGGCTGGGCTGGCTCCCGTCATTGTCGTCACCGGAGCCTTCGCTGATCAGGTGCAAGCCTCTGTGCAGGATTTACCCGTGCGGGTGGTCTTCAATCCCGAGTGGACTGCCGGACAAAGCGCTTCACTGCGCGCCGGGTTAGCTGCGCTCCCAGAGCGCGTCCAGGGCGCCCTGTTCCTGCTTTCCGACCAGCCTTTTGTCACCCCGGAATTGGTTCAGGCCGTGCTTCGCCGCCAGGCTGAGACTCAAGCGGCGGTCGCCGCTCCCCGCGCGAGGGGGCGACGGGCCAACCCGGTCCTGTTCAACCGGTCAACATTCTCCGAATTGTTCGCCCTGCAGGGTGACACAGGCGGGCGCCAGCTCATCGAGCGTTACCCGGTGGAGTACGTCGATTGGCCCGATGAGCGCATTCTGCTGGACGTGGATACGCCGGACGATCTGTGCAAGATCCGCTAGGACGTGTAGGGGCACCCTCTGTCCCCTCGCCCTAGCAGGGAGAGGGTTAGGGTGAGGGTGGAATCTGTGCTCACCCTGATTTCAGATCGTGGTCAACCGGTATCCACCCTCACCCGCGCCGTCGGAGCCCGGCGCGACCTCTCCCTGAAAGGGCGAGGTGACCAGACTCTCTCCCTCACCCCGTCGCGCGACTTACCAATCCTGATAAGATTGGGTCATTGGGAATTACCGTGGTAGGGGCCATATATGGGGGTAGAAAGGCAGGT
>CAYOHX010000349.1:0-2610 GCA_964403875.1 uncultured Anaerolinea sp.
CTTTGCCAGCGCAGCGAAATCGTTCAGATTTTTGAGTGATAAGGAAAAGGCAATGGCTCGCGTTTTCGTACTGACCAATCATAAAGGGGGTGTCGGCAAATCGACATCCGCCACCAATATCGCATTCGGACTGGCTGGAGTCTTTCGCCAGATCGGCGCAGCGAACTGCCGTGTATTGCTCATCGACACGGACAGCCAGGGACACGCGACTCTCGTTACCACTGGTCGGAACAACTATGGAGCGGACAACAGCCTGTATACCGTCCTGATGGCCGAGCGTTCATCAGCACCGCAAGTACTCGCCCAGAGCATTACTCCAAGCACCTGGGATGAAAACCTGCATGTATTACCCGCGTCGCCCCTGCTGGAAAGCGCTGAGCGTGAACTCATCGGCGTAGCAGGAGCGCCTTACCGACTGGCTGATCCCCTTAGCCGGATCGTCAACCAGTACGCCGCAGTTGTGATCGACACCCGCCCTTCGTTCTCATTAATGACGGAGATGGGTTTGTTGGCCGCGACAGACGCTATCGTCCCGGTGGAACCCCGCTACCTGGAAACGGTCGGGTTGATGAGCGTGATCAACAAGATCAACGAGGTTCGCGAGGGTTGGCGGCATCCCAACCTGCATATTCGTGGCATTCTGGTCACCAAACTGGATATGCGGGTGCGCGGCCACAAGAATCTGTTGGAGGAACTCAAAGCCCATCCGGTATTGGGCAAACTGGTTTGCGGCGTGATCCCTGCCAACGAGGCAGTGTCCTATGCCCATCACAACCACCAGAGTATTTTTGCCTATGATCCCCAATGCCCTGCCAGCAAAGCTTATGCGCAGTTAGTCGGGCAGTTTGTCCGGCAGATGGCAAAGGCAGGCGCGTGATGCCAAAGCAGTCAAATCGCATCAACGACCTGCTTGCCTCCGTTACTGAAGACCTGCTGGGAGATGGTTCCCAGCAGTTTCAGGATAACAGCATTCGTGTAGAGCGCATTCTGCTCGAAATGGTGCGTCCAGACCCAATCCAGCCGCGCCGTGTATTGCCAGAACGGGTTCATCAGGCATTTCACAATAATCGGCTGACACCAACCCAGGCCTTACGTGAACTGGTGCAAACAGCACAGGTTGCTGCCCGGCAGCGCGGACAACCATTTCAGGGTGTGCTGGATTTACTCAACATCAGTGAGAATGAGGACGAGCAAGACCAGGAGCAGAAATACTCTCCAGAGGAACAGTTGCTGCGTGATCTGATCAACCTGGCCCTGACCATCCGAGATGATGGTCAGGTCAATCCTCTGACCGTCGTGGATGTTTCACAGGGTGTAACCCGGTTATACCGGATCGAAACAGGCGAGCGCCGCTATTGGGCCAGTTGGCTGCTCCGCGATTTCATCCCTGGATATACAGGTGATGGGATGATTCCGTGCATCGTTATTTCTACGGAACGATCTTCTGTCTTCCGTCAAGCCAAAGAAAACACCGCTCGTGCCGGATTATCGGCCATTGCGATGGCTCGACAGGCCGCGTTGTTACTGCTTGCCGTGCATGGTTACGAGATGCCAAGTGGACCTGTCGATAACGACTTTTATCGGCAGGCTTTAGAACTTAATCTACGGGGCAAACGCGAATACACTGAGTTGATCCTGTCCGCTATGGGGGGGATCGGGAGAATGCGTTTCAGTCAACTCAAATCCCTTCTAAAGCTGTCCGATGAAGCGCTCGAACTGGCTGATCGCTTTGGTCTTGACGAATTTTGTCTCAGACCTCTACTGGACTTACCCGCCGAAGGCCAAACAGAAATGGTCCATCAGATTATTCAATTTGGATTGACCGGTCGGCAGATAAGAGAAATATGTGAACAGCAACAGGAGGAAAAAGTGAGTAAACAGGAAGAAGAAAAAATATCGCCTGAAGTCAAACGTCTGTTGCGACTGATTAAGACTGTCGAGCAGGAAGACCCAGAAGATTTTGCGCGGGCACTGATGCGTGAGGAGAAAAATATCCATATGGCTCGCGCCCGTCTTCAAACCATGATTGCACTCGTGCAAAACGCCTTGGAATACTTGCCAGAGGAATGAAATGTAAACGCGCGTTTACATTGGGGGGGTAAAACCATGAATGAGCTATCCAGAAGTCCACCATAAATAAAAGAACCCACCAATACATATAGGGTGGGCCTGGGCGAAGTGGTACGATTTGAACTGGACAATCAAACTGTACCATACGCCCGGCCTTCCTGCAACTGAGTTTTGGCGATTCGGCACGTTTTTTCGACGCGACCTGATGAAGATATTTGTTGCATGGAGGCAAACAATGTCTTTTGACCTGGAACAGATACGGGAGCGAAACCCGATAGAAAATGTCGTGGGTGAGAAATTCACCTTAAAAAAGACCGGGCGGCGGTTTATCGGCACAGAACACGACAGCCTGGTGGTGATTCCGAATACTGGTTGGTACTTCTGGAACTCGCGAAGTGAACATGGGGATGTATTCGATTTTGTCGGTCGGCATATTTTGGAAGCTGGGAACTGGAATAATCGAAACCCAGAACAATTCATGGAATCGGTGAGATGGCTGGCACAGCGGGCAAATATCCCCTTGGAGAGCCAGACGGATTT
>CAYOHX010000350.1:0-2589 GCA_964403875.1 uncultured Anaerolinea sp.
CATCCGAAGTGATGTGGAAGATTTCTCCACGCGCGTGGCTGTTGCCCAGCAAACCGACCAGCCCGACGGCGAAATCAGTGTGGTGAGTCAACGTCCAGATCGAGGTGCCGTCGCCATGAACGATGATCGGTTTGCCGCGCAGCATCCGGTCAATGACCGTGTAACCGCCTTCAACGGGCACCAGGGTGCGGTCGTAGGTGTGGGAAGGCCTCACGATGGTAAAAGGCAGCTTGTCTTTGCGGTACTGCTGCAGTAAATATTCTTCACAAGCGATTTTATTGCGCGAGTACTCCCACACGGGATTTTCCAACGGGGTCGATTCGCGGATCGGCAGATTGGCAGCCGGGGTCTGATAAGCCGAGGCGGAACTGATAAACACGTATTGGCTGATTTTTCCCCTGAATAACTTCAGGTCACGCTCGATATCGGCCGGTGTATAGGCTATCCAATTGACGACGACATCAAATTGATGCCCCTCAAGCGCAACCTGAATCGCCTGCGGATCGTGAATGTCAGCATAAAGTAAATGCGCCTCGGCTGGCGCTCGCCGGTTGGATTGGCCGCGATTGAGCAGAGTTAAATCAATGCCGCGCGCTACCGCTAATGGCGCACAAGCTGAACTGATAATACCGGTACCGCCGATGAAAAGGACTTTCATTTGGACCCTCGTTTCTATAGTTGGGTTGCACCGCTGTTACCCTCTTATTATAAATTATTGCCTGCTTCGGACAAGGACGCGCCTCAGGCAACGCTTAATTAATAAAGGGGCTGTCCCAAAAGAGGGGCAGCCCTACCAATTTTTAAAGAAGCATGATTCAATGGGGGTATGCCTAAGAAAAAGCTTACCCCAGTCTTCAAAGAATATACGCAGGGGCAGATTGTGTTGCTGCCCCGGGATTTAGAAGAAGAAATCGAGCCAAACCACCTGGTTCGGGTGGTGAATGCGGCCATCGAGAAAATGGATCTGCAGGTGGTGTACGCGCAGTACAAAGGGGGTGGGACCTCCAGTTATCACCCGAAAATGCTGCTGAAGGTACTGATCTACGCCTATAGCCAACAGATCTACTCCTCGCGGAAGATCGCCAAAGCGCTGCGGGAGAATATTCACTTCATGTGGCTGAGCGGGAACAGCCAACCGGACTTTCGCACGATCAACCGGTTCCGCGGGGTAGTGGTGAAAGAGACGATCGGGGAGATCTTTGCCGCCGTGCTGCGGATCCTGATCGAAGGCGGGTATGTCAAGCTGGAGCACTACTTTGTGGACGGGACCAAGCTGGAAGCGAACGCCAGTAAGTACAGCTTTGTATGGGCGAAGAACACGAAGCGCTACAAGGAGCAGGTGCAGGGCAAGGTAGCCGAGCTGCTGGAGCAGATCGAGCAACTCAACGCGGGGGAAGATGCCGAATATGGGGACCAGGATCTCCCCGAGCGGGGTGGGAGCAAGCCGCTGGATGCGGCGCAGTTGGAGGCCAAGATCCACGAACTGAATGAGCGGTTGCGCCAGATGCCCCAGAAGGAAAAGCCAGCCGATCCGCCCAGCGGGGGAGAACCACCCCAGGGAGCCAACGAACCGCACAGCGGTGGTAGTGAAACGGCGTCAGTGGAAACCGTCTCCAGCCAGGCTGCCGAAGGGCAGCCGAAAGGCAACAAACGCAAACAGCGCCACAAGACGAAAGCCCAGCAGCTGGCCAAAGAGATCCAGCAGTTAGCTGAGGAGTACCTGCCGCGGTTGAAGAAGTATGAAGAGCAAGAAGCGGTTCTGGATGGCCGCAACAGTTATGCCAAGACCGACCATGACGCCACTTTCATGCGGATGAAAGAAGATCACATGCAAAACGGCCAACTGAAAGCGGGCTACAACATTCAGATCGGTACCGAGGATCAGTTTGTGGTCGGTTTCAGCCTGCATCGGCGGCCTGGCGATCCGGGCTGCCTGATCCCTCACCTGGAGGAGACCAAAGTCCAACGGGGCGGACGCCAGCCGCAGAAGGCGATTGCGGACAGCGCCTATGGCAGTGAGGAAAACTACGCCTATCTGGAAAAGGAAGGCATCGAAGCTTTTGTCAAGTACAACACCTTTCACCAAGAGACCAAGCCCCGCCACCAGCCCGACCCCTTTGCCGCCGAAAATATGCCCTATGCTGAAGCCCAAGATGCCTTCACCTGCCCCAACGGCAAGCTGCTGCGCTACAAAACCACCCACCGCCACCGCACCGACAATGGCTTTAAGAGCGAACGGCGCATCTACGTCTGCGAAGAGTGCAGCCAGTGCCCGTTCATGCAGCAGTGTAAAAAGACGGATGGCAACCGCCAGATCCGGGTCAGCTTCCGCCTGCGCGAGATGCGCGCCCAAGCCAAGGAAAAACTGTTATCCGAGCAGGGTACGGCGCTCCGCAAACAACGCTCCATCGATGTGGAGACCGTCTTCGGACGCATCAAACAAGATTGGGGCTTCCGCAGGTTCCTCTTGAGGGGATTGAACAAAGTAAAAACAGAATGGGGCCTGCTGTGCATCGCCCATAACTTAGCAAAACTGGCGATCGCCTGACCGCCAGTTTTTTTGCCTTTTTGTTTTCCTCTTTCGCGCTC
>CAYOHX010000351.1:0-2548 GCA_964403875.1 uncultured Anaerolinea sp.
CACATCTTCTGTTTCCCCGCCCCAAGACTGGGGCGGGGTTAGGGGTGGGGTTGACCTTGGAAAATCCATATTCGACAAGCTGATTTCCCCCTTTTTGCCCAGCATCGCGTACAATCATTGTAACGACGCACGGAAAGATGAAGAAGACGCGCGCATTTTGGAACGTTCACCATCTTCGTTAAGTCAACCGGTTATCGACAGATCTTGTTATTGACTCTCCCCCAGGAATATTGTTATGAATCAAACAGCCGGGACCGCAAAACTGCCTTCGCGCACGAAGTGGATTTATGGGATTGGGGATTGGGGCAATACCACCACCTCGACCATCCAGGTGTTCTTTTTCGCCTACTTCCTCACCGACATTGCACGTCTGGAGCCTCTCTACGCTGCCCCGGTACTGCTCATTGGCGGCATCTGGGACGCTATTAACGACCCCATCATCGGGCTGCTCCTCGACCGGGTGCACACGCGCTGGGGCCGACGACGGCCCTTCTTCCTGTTTGGGGCTCTGCCGCTGGCCATCAGCTTCATCCTGCTTCTGTGGGTTCCACCCATCAGCAGCCAGATCGGCAAGGCCCTTTACTACTGTCTGGCGTACATCTTTTTCGATACTGCCTTCACCGCGATGGTCATCCCTTATGGAGCCCTCGTTCCCGACCTGACCGATGACTATGATGAGCGCACCAGCCTGAACGGCTGGCGCATGGGCGTCAGCATGATCGGCGGCTTGATCGCCACCGTGTCGGTGCCCCTGCTGGCGGGAGCCTTCGACAAACCCGCCACGGGTTATTTTGCCGCCGGGCTGATCTTTGGGGTGCTGGCAGCGGGGCCTTATCTGCTGTTGTTTGCCAACACTCGCGAGCGCTTTGCCGCCCCCTCCACCCAACCACTGAACATCAAGAAAAGCTTCCTGGCCACCTTTCGCAACCGGCCTTTTCGCTACGTGGCTGGAATCTACATGTTCTCGTGGATCTCAGTCAACCTGGTAGCTTCACTGATGGTGTACTACCTGACCTATTACCTGGGATTGGCCAACCGCCTGGAGGTGGTGCTGGGCATTGTGCAGGCCTCTGCCCTGATCTGTATCCCGATCATTCTCAAACTCTCCGAGCGGGTGGGCAAAGCTTCGACTTATATGATTGGCGCCGCCAGTTGGGCGGTGGTCATGCTGCTGCTGGCCTTCATCGCCCCTTACCAGCACACCCTGGCTTACGTGCTGGCAGTGTGCACGGGGTTGGGCGTGGCAGCGGCGCACGTCATTCCCTGGGCACTTCTACCAGACGTGATCGAGGTGGATGAACTGGCCACCGGCGAACGCCGCGAAGGGGCCTATTACGGGTTCATCGTTTTCCTGCAAAAGGGCGGAACTGCTTTGATTATGGCCGTTGTGCAGTGGATTCTGCATCTGACCGGTTACGTGCCCGACGCGGTTCAAAATCCGCAGGCCCTATGGGCCATCCGCCTACTATTTGGCGCGCTGCCTGCCGCCTTGTTGGGCGTGTCTATTGTGCTGGCGGCGCGTTTCCCCCTCAACCGCGCCCGGCACGCGGCGATGGTAACCGAACTGGCTGCGAGGAGAGCCGCGGATTAACTATGAAAATCGGCGTCATTTACCCTCACTTTGAATACGGCAGCGATCCGGCTGCTATCCGAGACTATGCGCAAACCGCTGAGGAGCTGGGCTTCACCCACATCGGCGCGGACGATCACGTGATCAGCCCCAATCCCGAACGGAGTGACGGCTGGCAAGGCTGGACTCACTACCAAATGCCTTTTCAGGAACCGTTTACCTTGTTCGCCTTCTGGGCCGGGATAACCTCGCACGTTCAATTTTCAACCTGCGTGCTGCTGCTGCCCCAGCGCCAAACGGTGATGGCAGCCAAGCAAGCCGCCGTCGTCGATTCACTCAGCCGCGGGCGGCTGCGGTTGGGCATTGGCATCGGCTGGAACACCATCGAGTATGCAGCGCTCAATGAAAATTTCCGCAACCGCGGCGCGCGCCTGGAAGAGCAAATCGAGGTGCTGCGTTTGTTGTTGACGCAAGAACTGGTCACCTTTGAAGGCAAGTGGCATCACATCCCCGACGCGGGCATCAACCCGCTGCCCGTTCAGCGCCCCATCCCCATCTGGTTCGGGGGCCAGTCGGAGGCGGCTTTGCAGCGCATGGCCCGCCTGGGCGACGGATGGATGCCTCTGTTCGGCTCCGCCGAAGAAGCCGCCCCCGCCCTGGAGCGCCTGCGTGGCTACCTGGCAGAGGCAGGGCGAGATGCTGCCACCTTTGGCCTGGAGGCGCGCATCCCCTATGGGACCGGCGACCCCAAGGTCTGGCAGGCGCTGCTGGACGGCTGGCGCGGGTTGGGCTTCACCCACGCGTCGCTGATTACAACAGGCTGCGGCTTGAAAGGCCCCATGCAACACCTGGATGCGCTGTGCAAATTCGCCGCGGCGGTGAAGTAAGGCCGCTACCAGAGATCTAGTATCAAGTAGGTAGGATTGCGCGAATGTTGGATTTTGAGTAACTGCTCAGAGGGTGGAGAAAGTGTCCTAA
>CAYOHX010000352.1:0-2470 GCA_964403875.1 uncultured Anaerolinea sp.
TCCGATGTATACAGAAAAAATCAGAACCGTGAGATTTTCAAAACGGTTCACTATAAATTATTAAGCGGCGACATTAAACGACGCTCGATTTCTTCTCGTTGGCTCCAAACTGACTTAGCCAAATTGTCTCTTGATTGAACCTCCTGGATAGTTGAGAGGAGATACTTCTTATTAAGCACACGAACACCCTTGATTGTTATCTTGCCACGCACAAAAGCATTGGTGAAGACAAGTAGAGGGGTAACCCAGGGTTTGATCCCAGTAATAAATTCAATCTGGTCGCGGACCCAGTATGTATTTCGCAAACACTGATTGATAAAGTCCTTTTCAGGGTCATGACCATTAACCAGCAGTTTGCCACTCTCTGCGGTTACTTTCCCGCCGTGAGCTTTCGTTTCGATCAAAAAGACGCCACCCTGTTGGCTTATAACAAGATGATCAATATTCCCATACCGACTCTCCACATCATGTAGAACCAGATAGCCATCACCCAGATCATCTACAAGACTTTCGACTTTCTCTTCTGCGCGTGCACCGCGAATGGCTCGCCGTTCCTCCTTTTTTTTGCGATTGGCTTTCCGTACGACGAAGTCTGGGAGAATTTTCAGTAAGATCAACAAGATGAGGATTGCCCCACCTCCCAATCCAAGTACTTGCGAATTGCTTAACAACATATAGATAACAAGAAGCCCACCAATCCCAAGTACTATGATCCAAATCGCCTGCTTACCCCGTTTCTCTGCCATCTGATATGTAGATTTTCCTGCTTTACCGGATTTCTGCACCATGTGTTTTTCCCCTTTGATTTTTGATTACTTCTGGTCAATATATGATCTAAGACTGCTGGAATTTTTATTCTTTTCGCTGAATTGCTTTCGATGGTCGCTACTTACTGATGGTTGGTCGGTTTGTTGATTAAGCAATCTGTTTCTTTCTCTCTTATCGCATCATCCCCTCAAGCGGGTTACCCCTCTTACATTGATAGCTGGCTGAAGTCTAGATAGCGCCGGTCAAACTCATGCACCCACGAAGCGGAGGTGGCGAGGCTCAGTATTCCCACAAACTCTTCCAGTGTCCACGCGTCGAAGGTTGAGGGATTGCTCAGACATTCCCGATACCGTTGAACCGCGGACCGACAGGCCAGATTGGCTGCAGGATACAGCACAACAAACCTGCCCTCGGAGTAGCCTAGTTGAGAATCGCCCATCATGCTGCCTGCCAGCAAGTGATCTCTCCAAAACTGCTGAAGCGGCGCTTGTCGTAATTTTGATAATTCATCAGGGCGGAAGCAATCCATCAACGCCGAGACTTCATCATAGCGTGGGCGGTGAGACGCAGCCGGTTCCTGAAGACTCTCGTGGTATTTCACTTCGATACCCAGAAATCCTCGACCGCCCTGTATTGCTTCATACTCAACAAAAACATCAAAAGCAGATCGGTCACCGGTAAACCGTTCAGAGGATCTGCCCGGGGAGTATTCAAAACATATATTGGTGACTCGCCTGATTGCACCAGGGAGTAACATTCCAAACGCCGATGAGGCAAGATCGAGATCCAGCTTTAGTTCGCCAAACAAATTAAAACAAAGAGGCTGGCTGGATAGCAGATCATAATAGATGCGTGGTTTTGAGTACAACTGGCTGTCGTCAGCGCTGGCCAGCACCTGCCGTACCACATTACGAATGCCAGGAGTCAGGTAATTGCATAAATCCCGCTCAGCAATGTCGGCAGGAAGCCGTGAGCCAAATGGTTGCCCTCTATGTTCCCCCATCGGCAAGGATGCCCGCTCACGCCAAATGGATTGGAGTGTGCGGGCTGCCCGTCGGAAGCCGGACCCATCTGATTCGACATATGCGAACATTACCTTCGCGAGAGCATCAATGTCCTGCATCATCATCATCTTTCGTACCTGCCGATTGTTTTCGGCTAACCCAATATGAACTGCGCCAGCGTTTTTTGCACACCCTGAATATCTGTTCCGCGCTTGAACTCACGTTCGATGGGGGTCATATTCCCCGAAATGTAGATTTTCATTTCCGCATCCATATCAAAAGTGCCGGCAGTCTCGACCGAGAAATGGCTGATCGATTTATATGGGATGGAGTGATACTCGGCCTTTTTTCCGGTCAGACCCTGTTTATCGATCAGGATCAGCCGTTTGTCTGTGAATATGAACAGGTCGCGGAGGATGCGAAAAGCTCTAACCACCTGCTCGCCGTTGATCAGCAGAGCGTCAAGATCTTTCTGTAATGCCTTGGTATCCACCTCTGATGCGTTTCCGAAAAGCCCTTGCAGCATGATTTCCTCCGTTAATGAATGTGGCATGGTATGGGGTGGACATGTGTTTCGCAAAAACCCTCGCCACCCCTTGATTGACCGGAAGTATGATCAACCCTTTAGTCAATGCTCACCAACTCATACTCGCGGCTGCCCAGTCCGATGGCTGCGCCGTGTTCGATGGTGTGGATGC
>CAYOHX010000353.1:0-2465 GCA_964403875.1 uncultured Anaerolinea sp.
CTTCGGGTCATTCCCGCTTTTCGTCAACCCACTTTTGATTTCACATCAGACGTATTATTGTAACTGTTGAGTGGGCTGTTTTTAGGGGCAGCGTGAAGATGTATGCCAGCGCAGGGGGGGCCTGGCCCCGTTTGGTCTGTCCAAAGACGGGGGTTATGATTCTCGGCGACAAAGCCGGTGGCTTTGATCTCGACGACCAAGCAGCTACTAAGAACTCTATGAATAAAAAGGTGACCGGACGATTTCCAATCCTCCTTTTGTTAGGACTGCTTTGCATCTACAGCATTGCTTGCAGTTCTACAGGGAATTCGCCTGCCCCGGCGCCTACCGAAACGCCTGGAGCGACGGTGGACAGCCTGTTCCGCGAGTTTCATCAAACTCTGGGGGGCGACGCCGTCTTGGGCCGCGCCATCACCAAGTTGGTGGAACGGGATGGGAAGCAGTGCCAGTTCACAGAAACCGCGTTGATGTGCTACGACGCAGCCGCCAGCGACATTTCTCGGCACTTCCTCCTCTACCCGCTTGGAATCGAACTCAACCTGCTGGAAAGCCTCGACTTCCCCACCCCTCCTGAAGCTGCTGGACGCGACCTGGGAGACGGTTTCTATCTGTACCCTGAGTTCGAAAAGCTGTACGATCAACTCTATGGCGCGTTGTATGTTGGGCGCCCGCTCACCCAGGTGCGTGTCAATCAGGGCAACCAGCGTTATGAGCAGTTTTTCACCAACGTAGGCTTCTACCGCAATTTCTCAGATCCGGCGGGAGACGTTCATTTAATTACCTACGGCGCCTACATGTGCGGCCCAGAATGCTCCTACAATCTGACCCAGTATTGGTTCATCGTCGAATCGGGCGATATTTCTCAACCTTTCGAATTGAGCCTGCGCCGGCTGGGTTGGTCAGAACTCGGCTCACCCCTCACGCAACCCTACTTCACCCCTGACGGCTATATCGAGCAGTATTATGACAACGTGGTGCTCTACGCGCCACAGAACGATCTCAGCCAGGTGCGCTTCCGCAACCTGCCCTTGTGGATGGGAATTCCCGTTGCCGAGCTGGTGGAGAGCACTCCCCACGAACAGTTGGTCTTCTATAAAGTAGACGGGCTGCTGGGTCACAACGTGCCCGTCTTTTTTGACCACTTCATTGCCGAGCACGGCGGGCGCGACCTGGCGGGCAATCCCATTAGCGAGTTTGGCCAGGTGGGCGACAACCTGTACCAGCAGTGCTTCGAAACGTACTGCCTGCTGTACGACATGAACCAACCGGATGGGTTGCGCGTTCGGATGGCCGCCTTGGGCCTGGAACACCTGAAGCAAAAGGACCCCAGCCTGATCTTGAAACGGGCCTTCAACTCAGAAACCATCCACCTGGCGTTGGAAGAAGAGAAATCGCAGGTGGGCGCGAACGAACAGCAGAACATCCGCATCCAGGTGCTGCGCAGCGGCAATTGGGCGCCTTTGTACCTGGTGGAAAGCATGTTAGAGCTGACCATTCCGGGCCAGACCCAGCAAATGTTCCGGCTGCGCCCCACCGATCGCGACGGCATCTCCCAACTCACCTTGCCGGCGATGAATGGAATTCCGGCCATGAGCGTGATCGAGTACAAGGTCTGCCTGAATCTGCCCAGCGACAAACCTATTTGCTCCGTGGACAGCTTCGTTTACCGCGGCGAATAGATTAGGGACGGGCCTCGACTAGAACCTCCACGCGGGCGATGGCTGGGCCAAGACTGTAAACCTGGGCGGTAATTTCCAGCCTCTCCTCCGCCGGGAGGGGTCTTTCATTCTCCCAGCGGCGCACTCCCACCACCTGGCCCGCTGAGTCATAGGCGGCCAGCAGCGCCCAGACCGTTTGCGCTTGCGCCCCTCCATCCACCAACGCCTCGGCTTCCACCACGGCACTCAAGCCGTCGGGATCTACTTCCACGTTCACATTTTCCAACTTCACAGAAAGGTAACGCGTGTCCTCCGTCGGAACGGGCAATGCCGTGAGGATTTGCGCGCTGATCTGATAATCCGGCGGCAGGGGGCCAGGGAGGTAGGCCGCCAAAGGCATTTGCGCGCCCGCTTCTAACAAATTGAGCGGACTGAAGGCCGTAACCTCGAGGTATTCGCCGCTGGGGGCCGCCAGCACCAACCGCGCGCTCAAACTTTCCAGGCGGTCCGAGCCGGGATTGGTCACTGGAACAAAGCACCACAGTCCCCCTTCCTGACTGGGCAGGCAGTGGGGATCGAGCGCCTGCACAGGCAACGGCGTGGGGGTGGGGTTGACCACCGTCGGTGTGGGCCGCCCCTCGCCAGGAATGATGAGCTCGGTTCCAATAGAAAGGAAGCTGGGATTCACCGTGGGGTTCGCAGTTTGCAGCGCTTCGAGGGAAATCCCATAAAACAAGGCGATGCCGAACATATCCTGCCGTTTGATCACAGTGTGCTTTTGGGGCGTGGGGGTGGGCGAAGGCAGCG
>CAYOHX010000354.1:0-2327 GCA_964403875.1 uncultured Anaerolinea sp.
CGATCAAACCCCCGCGCCCTCGCGCACACCCTATCCCCCCGAATTGCTGAACAACCGCCGCCAAACCGTCGGCATCAGCCTGGTAGCGGCCATTCTGGTGCTCATCGTCGCCGGAGGCGTCTTCAGCGTCATGCTTCGCGAACGCAAATCCCCCTAGTCTTTCCATGCCGGGCCTGAACCGGCAAATATAGGGGAACGGTTCTTTGCTCTTGTTCCCCTCGCCCGCCTAAGATATAATCCAATGGGTACGACTCAGGCAGGGGTTGAATAGGTCCGATATTGAGATTTATCCCGTGCTTCGCGCCCTCGAAAAAGTCAAAATCGCAGCTCTTCCGAATTTCCGGATGAGTTTCCAGGGAGATTTATGAGCTGGTACTCGCGGATTTCCACAGGTCAGTTGTCATTCTACCGGGCCATTCCCAAAATTGAATTGCACCGTCATCTCGAAGGCTCGCTGCGCCTCGACACCCTCCTGGATGTCGCCCGTCAGCACGGCCTCACCGTTCCCTACACGCAGTTCAACTCCCTCGTCCAAATGCAAAAGGACGACCCCCAGACCCTCACCAACTTCCTCTCCAAATTCCAGACCCTGCGCATGTTCTACCGCTCGCCCGAGGTCATCGCCCGCATCACCCGCGAGGCCATCGCCGATGCCGCCGCCGATGGCGTCCGCTATCTGGAACTGCGCTTCACCCCGGTGGCCCTCAGCCGCATGCAGGGCTTTTCTCTCTCCGAGGTCATCGAATGGGTCATCCAATCGGCCGATGACGCCAGCCGCGACTATCACCTGCCCACCAAGCTGATCGCCTCCGTCAATCGCCACGAACCTGTCGAGCTGGCCGAGCAGGTCGCCACCCTGGCCCTCGATTACCGCGATCGAGGCATAGTGGCCCTCGACCTGGCAGGCAACGAAGCCGAATTCAGCGCCCTTCCGTTCAGCAGTGTCTTCCGCCAGGCCAAAGCCGCCGGCCTCCACACCACCGCCCACGCCGGTGA
This sequence comes from uncultured Anaerolinea sp., assembly GCA_964403875.1. Lineage (GTDB taxonomy): Bacteria > Chloroflexota > Anaerolineae > Anaerolineales > Anaerolineaceae > Anaerolinea. Next base: position 997 of record CAYOHX010000354.1, read on the forward strand.
ATGGTCAGGGGCCGAATCCGTGCGCGAAGCCATCGAAGGCCTCGAGGTGGAACGTATCGGCCACGGTGTGCGGGTGATGGAAAACCCGCTGGTGGTCGACATGGCCCGCGAGCGAGGCACGGTCTTCGAAGTCTGCATCACCAGTAATCACCAGAGCGGCGTCGTCTCCAAACTCGAAGAGCATCCCATCCACCGAATGATCGACGCGGGGTTGATCACCACTGTTAACACCGATGACCCCGGCATCTCGCGCATTACCCTCACCGATGAGTACCGCCAGGCCCTGGAAGTTCTTGGAATGCCCTCCGCCGTCCTGTCGGAGTGCATCCTCAATGCCGCGCGGTCTTGCTTCCTTTCGCCCGCCGAACGGCAAGAGCTGGTCGACAGCCTCAGCCCCATCTTGCGCACCATCTTCCAGCTTTTCTAAGTCCCGCCACGCGAGGCAAACATGCATATTTTGGTCACCAATGATGACGGCATCCAGGCCCCTGGACTGCTGGCGCTGGCAAATGCCCTCGACGGGTTGGGCAAAATCACCGTCATGGCCCCCGATCGCAACTGGACCGCTTCGGGGCATGTCAAAACCCTCGAACGCCCCCTGCGCGTCCGGCCAGTCACCCTCACCGGCGGCCGCCCCGCCTTGACCACCGACGGAGCCCCCGCCGACTGCGTGGCTCTGGCCTTGCTGGGCGTCATAACCGAACCCATCGACCTGATCGTTTCTGGCATCAATAACGGCGAGAACATCGGACAGGACCTGACCTATTCCGGAACCGTCACCGCCGCCATGGAAGCCGTCATTGCCGGTCTGCCCGGCATCGCCGTCTCCCAGCAGCGCCCCCCCGAAAACGGCGCCGACATGGACTACGCTGCCGCCGCCGTTGCCGCCCGCCAGGTGGTGGATCGTTTCGTCCGCTACGGCCTGCCCCCCGGCATACTCCTCAACGTGAACGTGCCTCACCTCGCCCAGGGCCAGCCGCGTGGCATCCAAATCACCCGTCAAGGCCTGCGCATCTACCGTGACGCGTTGGTCGAGCGCCTCGATCCGCGCAACCGGCCCTATTACTGGATCGGCGGCGAAGCTCCCACTGGCGTCACCGAGCCCGGCACCGATTACGGCGCGCTCGCCGAAGGCTACGTCTCCGTTTCTCCCATCCAGCTTGACATGACCGCTTACCCCGTGCTGGAAACCTTGCGAACCTGGGAATGGGCATAGGCAAGCTCCGCGAGCGGCGTCAACTTCTCACAGCCGCGCTGCTTCTGGCGTTGGGCTTGCTGTTGGCTGCCTGCGCCCAACAAACCCCGCCGCCGCCCACGCCCACCTCTTCCGC
>CAYOHX010000355.1:0-2321 GCA_964403875.1 uncultured Anaerolinea sp.
TCATCAAAACCGGCTGAAGCCGGGGAAGAAACCCGCCTAACCACCAGGATTGAAACCCGGTGGCTTGCGGCGGGTTTCAATCGGTCATTGGCTCCTTGAAATAGCATGATATCCGTGTTATCATATACTCATGATACAGTCTTTCAAGGGCAAAGGCACAGAAGATATCTTCAACGGGGAAAACTCCCGAATTGCCCGCAAAACTTGCCCCGAAGCCTTATGGCAAGTTGCAGCACGGAAACTTGATTTATTGGATTCTGTATCATCACTACAAGAATTGCGTGTGCCACCGGGGAATCGTTTAGAGCCCCTTGCTGGAAATCGCGCAGGACAATATAGCATCCGTATCAATGATCAATATCGTATCTGTTTCGTATGGACGGATAAAGGGCCAGATGCGGTTGAGATCTGTGATTATCATTAATGTCTCGTGCTGAAAGGAGTTGTTCTATGGTTCGTGTTCCTACATCCCGCACCCCGACCCATCCCGGAGAAATGTTGCTTGAGGAATTTCTCAACCCAATGGGGCTGACTCAGCGCGAGCTGGCAGATGCGATCCACGTGCCTTACCAACGGGTTAATGATATCGTGAATGGGCGGCGGGGGATCACGCCTTCCACAGCGCTGCGGCTGGCGAAGTTCTTTGGGATGTCGGCAGATTTCTGGATGAACCTGCAACTGCGTTGGGATTTGTACTTCGCCCAGAAGGATGAGACCAGTGTGCTGCAAGACATCCAACCCTTTATACCCAATGCAGGATAGCCTTGGGCAAGTAGGGAGGTGACGTTCTCCGTCGCCTAAAGGCGGCGGCTTCTCAGCCAACGCACGGCGTAAGCGCCCGAAGATTGGCCTACGGCCAACTTTCCGTTACCGGCTGACCGCTCCGTCCGAGCGGTTGCGATCCTACAGATCGATGTAATGCCAATGATAGGATATTCCGAGCCGCATTCACGTCTCGGTCAAGGATAAGACCACAAACCGGGCATTGATGAACACGAACCGACAAGCCTTTGGGAACCAGACTCCCGCAACCGCTGCACGCCTGGGTGGTGTTGGACGGGTTCACGGCGATCACCTGGATACCAGCACTTTCAGCCTTGTATTCCAGCATTTGCCGAAACAGTCCAAACCCCGCATCATGCGAAGACAGCGACAGATGTCGATTTTGGTTCATAGAACCGAGGGAAAGATGTTCAATCGCAATCAAGTCATGCCCGGTCATAAGCCGGTGGCTGACCTTGTGCAAATAATCCGCCCATTGGTTCGCAACGCGTTCGTGTAAGCGGGCAATCAATCGGTAGGTTTCTCGCTGGCGATGACTGCCCCTGACCTGGCGAGCGGCCCGGCGTTGCATGCGGCGCAGTTTGGCCAGGTTTTCACGCAACCAGCGCGGGTTTTCAATCAACTCACCGGTCGAGAGCGCCGCGAGACTCTTCAAGCCCACATCAATGCCGATCCGCTTCCCCGTCTGGATCCCGCTGTTTTCAGGATCAGGCAATTCCAGCATCAGGCAGACATACCACCGCTCACCAACCCGTTTGATGACCGCGTGCTTGATCTTCACTTCAGCGGGAATAGCGCGGTGGTAACACATGCGCGTTTCACCCACGTTTTGCACGTAGAAGCTCCGGCGACCCTGCTTGTTTTGGCGCAGTTTGCAGCCGTCTCCGTAGGTGTACTCCAGACTATGAAAGCGGTGGCGGCTTTTGAACCTTGGAAATCCTGCTCTTGCTCCCGCCTTCAAACGACGGAAGAACGCGGCGAAGGATTTATCCAGGCGGCGCAGCATATGCTGGACACTCGATGCGTTCAGTTGGCCGAGTGTGTCCGAATTTTCGTGACGCTGGTCGCGGAAGTGTGCCCACTGCGCCCCGTAATTCATCCCCTTCCCCGTTTCCTGGTAGGCCTTTGATCCGCTGTTCCAAGGCAGCATTATAGATCCGCCTGGACTGCCAGAGCAGGAAGTCCAATTGTTCGGCTTGTTCTTTATTCGGGCGAAGGAGGTACTTGTACGTGCGCAGCATCGCCTATCTCGATTTCTGCATCTCAATATACCGTTTTACGGTTTCTTCGGAAACGTGTCCGATCGTACCCACGTAGTAGCTTCTGCTCCACAGACTGGGAAGTTGGGAGCAAATGTGCGGGAATCTCTGGCGCAACACGCGCGAGGTAAATCCCTTGAACTGATTCGCGAGGCGCTGCGGCGCTTCGGTCGGGTCACTCTGAAGAAACAAGTGAACATGATCTCGGCATACATGCCGCGGCATGATTTCAAGTGCCTCGATCGTCACGCCCAATTCTTCTGCCTTCTGGTAGAGCAG
>CAYOHX010000356.1:0-2319 GCA_964403875.1 uncultured Anaerolinea sp.
GAATCACTGCCGTTGAACCGGTAACAACTGCCGATTTTCTTTCAGCGGTTAAACTAGGGGGTACTCAGGCTTCACCTTCTGGAAGAATGTTTGCCGTTTCGCCATCCTATTTTCAGAGCTTTGATATCCTCAGGCTGAGTGAAGGATCATTAAACCCCAACGGGGTTATGATCAGTGAAGCCATGGCAATTGCCCAAAATCTTAAAGTGGGAGACCAGGTTCAATTCACATTTGCAGGTATTGACCAGGCAATAACTCTCCCGGTCAGTGGCATCGTCAACATGGATAACGCCGACGCCTTATTCGCGACAGCAACGGAAAACGAAAATGCTATCGTTGCAGATGTGGCATTTGTGGATATCAACTGGTTCCGTGCGAATTTGGAATCCAAACTTTCTGTGCTGGTAGCCAATCCCCCGGCATTGCTGCCTGCCGGCGCCATTCTTCTGGATCAACAAGCCCATATCAAAATTGATCGTTCGCTATTGCCGTCGAACCCCACCAAAGCTGCCTTGCAAACGGATAGTCTGCGACGTCAGCTTGAACGTCAATTCCCCGGGCAAATCAAGTCAGTCGATAATTTGGCTGGTGCATTTAAGACAGCCAATGCGGATGTATTATCCGCGAAAATCCTTTTTATCTTTCTGGGCTTACCGGGCGTAGCTCTGGCGGCATACCTGGCAAAATTTGCGGCTGAGTTGTTTGCGGATGCACAACGGCGTGAAATCAGTTTATTACGCACCCGTGGCGCAACCCCAAAGCAGATTACTTCAATTTTAGTTGCAACATCGCTCTTCCTGGCGATGGGTGGAGCGATTCTGGGGCTGGTTTTTGGCTTGCTAATCCTGTTGGTCAGTGCCGGAACACAGGTTACTGCCGGGATTAATCCCTTCTCGGCTGCTTTTGATTGGACCATGTTTGCCAGTTCAGCTGGAATTGCGCTAATCGCCGGGTTGGTACTCACTTTCATGGCTGCGTTCCTGCCAACTTTTAGCACCCTGCGCAGTGAAATTACCCAGGAACGCCGCAATTTGCGGCGAACCGAGCAGGCCCCATTCTGGAAACGTGCCTATATCGATATCATTTTGTTGGTTGCAGCGGCAGTAATATTGGCGATAACCCAACTTAACGGTGGTTTCAAACCTACCGGAAATGAAGGGGCTGCCATATCGCTCTCTTTTTACATCTTCCTCTCTCCTTTCTTTGCCTGGATTGGATTGACGCTGCTGACCCTGCGCCTGGTTGAAGGCGGGCTGGCCAAAGCAACTCGCCCATTGTCATCCTTTTTCCGCAAGCTGTTTGGGGAAATGGGAGAAATTGCCGGAAAATCGATCACCCGCCGTTCAGCGCGAATCAGTGCGGCAACGACCGTCATTGCTCTCACCCTTTCCTTTGGTATGAGTTTGGCGCTTTTCCAGCAAACCTACACCCAGGAGAAACAACTCGATTCTCAATATATCGTTGGATCGGATATTCGGTTTACACCGGCTCTCAATAGACCTCAAAACCCTGACTTTGCTTCACAACTGCAAATTCCGGGGGTGGAAGGTGTTTCCGGTGTGGCCCGCGATCCGCAGGCTTTGGTTGGTTCAGAAAAGAATACGGTTTACGGAATTGATGTGGCTTCATTCAAGCAAGTAGCCTATCTGCCAGACAGTTTCTTTGTGGATGGTTCTTCACCCAAGACCCTGGATGCCATGCGCAACCGTACCACGAATTATGCGCCAGGTTCAGCACAGCAAGTGCTGGATGCCCTGGCAAATACGCCCAACGGAGTCATCATTTCAGTGGAGCAGGCTGAAAAGTACAACATCCAGGTAGGCGATCCTGTCCTTTTACGGCTTTACAATCGCACCACAAAGCAATACACCGATGTTCAAGCGCTGACGGTGGGTCTCTTCACCTACTTCCCGACTTCTTCACAGGATTCTGATTTCATCCTTAACCGTGATTTCATGACCCAAAGTTCAGGAAACCCGGCAATGGATTATTTCTTGATCAAGACCGATGGTTCAGTTAAGACCATCACGAATGTAGCTGCTGCCCTGGCTGCGCAGTATAAAAATGTCATGCCGGTGCGGATTCAAAGTACCGAGACAGTGGTCAAGGTGGATCAAAGCTCATTAACTTCAATGAATTTGGGCGGGCTGGGAGCGATGGAACGATTCTATACGCTCCTGGTTGTCTCTGTTGGCCTTGCGATCTTCCTGTTGGCGATGATCAATGAGCGTCAGCGGGAATTCGGAGCCATGCGGGCTCTGGGCGCCAATTTGAAACAACTACGCCGCTTTATATTCACAGAAGCTTTGACGATTGGTG
>CAYOHX010000357.1:0-2282 GCA_964403875.1 uncultured Anaerolinea sp.
GCCGCATTGGGCGTGAGCGTGTATATGCCATCATCCATTGCCAAAGCAACGGATATTAGAATCTTGATCCCCCATAACTTGCGTTCGATCGAATATATTGAAATAGCTTATTTGATGGCGCAGATTGTGGACAGGGCTTACAGACTCCCCCCGGTCGAATTTGTGGATAGCTACCCTCACGGCTTGAAATATCGACTGTTTAGTGCCAATGAGAATGGCCAGGAATGAGCATATGAAGCTGATAATCAAAAAGTATTATTCAACCGATCAACGCTGTCTGGTCGAAAGCCGCCAGCGAAGAGATGGTTTGTGGGAAGTGGAGGGTTTTGCCCGTACAACGGAGACCCTGCCAGACGAGGGCAGTTATACTTTTATGGAACCTGCCATGGGGCAGGTTTTAACAGATACCCTTTCCAATGCGGAAAAGCTGGCTTTGGAGACGTTGTCGGCTTTGAGCGGGGTTTCCAGGGAAAATATGACTTATCACTCATGGTTCGGTCAAAATTGGACAGGAATCGAAAAAAGGGGTAAGCTATCCGCATGGCAGAAAACTTTGATGTAACGACAGAACAAGTGGACGATATCCCGGTATTGTTGGCGCAAGGCAAGAAAATAGGCATTCCAGAAATTCTGGATCGGCATTTTGTGCCGCACGGGAACTGGCAAGGGACGAGTCTTGGCTGGACGGGTCTGGTGTGGCTGAGTCATATTCTTTCGGAAGGTGATCACCGGTTGAATCAGGTGGAGAAATGGGCGGAAAAACGCCTGCGCACGTTGGAAGCGAGTACAGGGCAGCCGGTGCGAGGCGGGGAATGGAGCGATGACCGGTTGGAAATCGTGCTGGACGAACTGGCGGATGATCAGAAATGGCAGGCGTTTGAGAGTGAAGTGAACCGGCAGACCTTCCGGGTGTATGATCTGAAGCCAGGGCGAGTGCGGTTGGATAGCACAACTGCCAGTGGCTATTGGAGCGTAACGGAAGAAGGGCTGTTTCAATTCGGGCACAGTAAGGATCACCGACCAGACCTGCCGCAGATCAAGGTGATGCTGTCGGCGTTGGATCCCATGGGGATGCCGGTGGCAACACAAGTAGTAGCTGGGCAGCGAGCGGATGATGGGTTGTACATTCCGGCGATTGAGCAAGTGAGCGCCAGCCTGGAAGAGCATGGGTTGCTGTATGTAGGGGACAGCAAAATGGGAGCCCAGGCAACGCGAGCCTATCTTCAGAACAGAGAGGATTATTACTTGTGTCCATTGTCTACGACCCAATTGCCTGAAGAGAAGCTGGAAGACTATTTGCAGCCGGTCTGGGCAGGGGAACAGGTGTTGGAAAGGGTTGAGCGAAAAAATGCAGAAGGCGAGATGGAACAGATCGCCGAAGGATATGAACAAACCGTCCGCTTGAGCGCCGAAGCGGATGGCAAGCACATTACCTGGACGGAGCGTCATTTGATCGTCCGTTCGTTCCAGTATGCTCGTTCGACGGAAGAGGCGCTGCACACCCGACTGGCGAAGGCCCGGGCTGCTTTGCAGGCGTTGAATGAACGCAAGCAGGGCAAGGAGCGCATCGAAAATGCGGCTGCCATGCAATCTGCTGTGGATCAGATCCTCCAGGAATACCGGGTGATAGGCTTGTTGAAGCTGCAAATCACCGAGCAGCACACCGAAAAACACATTCGTGCTTATGGAGAGCGCCCTGCTCGTACCGAAATCGAAACCACCGTCTCTGTGCACGCAGAAAATGATACCGTTGCAATTGAAGAAGCTGTCCGCTGGTTCGGCTGGCGGGTATATGCAACCAATCACCCCAAAGAAACCCTGCCGCTGGACAAAGCTGTATTGGCTTATCGTGAAGAATTCCTGGTTGAACGTGGTTTTGGCCGCCTCAAAGGCAAGCCCCTCTCCCTGTCGCCCATGTATTTGCAGAGCGATGAGCGCGCCACCGCTTTGATCCGCCTGCTCTCGCTTGGGCTGCGTATCCTGACCTTGCTTGAACATACCGCTCGCCAGCGCCTGGCAGATTTGAACGAGAAACTGCCAGGCTTGTATGCCGGAAACCCCAAACGCGCCACGGATCGCCCCACTGCCGAAGCCATGCTCCAGGCTTTCAAGGGCATTTATTTGTCCATTGTCACGTTGGGTGAGCATGTGTTGTTCCATGTTTCGCCATTATCTGAAGTTCAAACCAAGATCCTGTCGCTACTGGATTTCTCCACTGAGATTTACGCCCAACTTACCACCAGTTTTCCTAAACCCGCTGGTAAATTGACCGAACCATGAAT
>CAYOHX010000358.1:0-2224 GCA_964403875.1 uncultured Anaerolinea sp.
TTCAGATGGCAAGAGAATTGTGTCTGAACCCGAACAAGTTCGGCAAACTGGCAAATGAAAAGCAGGAGCCGTGGAAGAAACCTTTACCGGAGTTCATCGAGGAGATCTATTACAAGCGTTTCAGTAGGAGACAGCCTGAAATCGTTCGTAGCATTGAGCAGTTAGTACAGGATCAACGGGAAAAGAAAGCGGAACGCAAAGAGCGTCGTGAAAAGCCATCAGAGCAGTGATCCCATACCGATGTTTTTATCGACAGAGTCTTTACCCCTTTAATTCAATATGTTTCAGACAAAAATTACGTAGGACTCAATATCTGGGTAGTTTTGCTGGCAGAACTGACGCATTTGTTCTGCACACTCGTTAGCCAGAAGCACGCTCCAGTGCGCGCCAACGATCTCCACGTGAATATACTGTACCTTGATCTCTTCTTGCTGGTATCTTTTTACGCGATCTTGAATCTGGGTAAACGCATCCTCACAGGTTTCACCGTTCGCTAAATGGATACGCACTTCGACGCTTCCAGTTGAAATTTCCGGTTCGATAATGTTCAATTGCTGACCTATGCGTAGACAAGTTTTGCAAACGTCGCCGGCGAAATCTGGTTCGACGAAGGGAAGGGGATCTCCACAAAAGTAGTAACTTTCTTCAACCTTTCCACAGCGGCTTTCAAGTCTGGGCATGCTGTCCGCCAGTTGAAAAGCCTCAAAGTAGTGAATTTTTCCGGTGTCGGGATCGTACCATCCGTTCAGGTGGGGCAATAGGTGTTCTTCGTAAAACTCGTCAGGGGTCAGGTATCGAACAGGCAAGACTGGCAGCCAGGGATACCCTTCGTATAAGGAGTCGATCTTCTCTTGAACAATATCCTGAAGCCCAGGGTCTTCCAGGCAAACAATTAGTTCGCTGACCGCTGGGGACGAATTTTCAACAGTGATTCCCGACCAGCCATAATTCACTTCGGCAATAACCCGATCCTCAGCACCGATAACATAGAATGACCATCGTGAAGTAACCGAAAAATCCTCCTCACGTTCCTGCGCTGCGTAGATCAACAAGTCGTACTTGAGTAATTGAGAACGGTATTTCGGAAGATCGTAACGAATTCTCGCCATGAATGTTCCCTGTTTTGGTGTTCATCATAGATGATAGTACGGAACTGCACAAGAAGGTCTGGAGCTTAATTGTCCAAACCTACTGTGGAGGAGTCGTACAAACCTAATATTCCTGCTTTTGCAACCAGGTGCTCGCGAGTGAGTGCCTGCAGTCGATCTTTCAGTCTAGAAACATAAAAGCGTACAGTTCGAGGCTTGATATCGCAAACAGTCGCGAGCTGATCATCATTCATTCCGGCAGCCAATCCTTGCAAGATGCGTGCTTCTGTAGCGGAAAAATTCATTCGCCGGTATAGCGATTCGGTCCCACGAATAGGCGTAATGATAAGCGTATCTCCCTTTTGGATTGCCTGAAAAGGGCCGCAATGTGCCTGAAAGGGTGGTTCCCATAATCCCATTTGGATACGCTGAAGCAACACTTCGGTTTGAACAGTCTCGTGCATAACAATAATGGCATTATTTTCGCCGATAAAGACGATCTGGGACAAAGTCTTAAATTCCCCCTTCTTTTGTTTGGTTGTGTATCGGTTTGATTTTGGTTATTTTATATGACCGATCCTTTATGGGTAACTGGGAAAATCCGCAAGTTCGATTGCGGTTTTCCACGCTCAATTGCGGGAAACCGCAATCTCTTCTCTAATTGTCAAAAGCGGCAAGACTACTCCCCCTATTGCCGCTTTTGACAAATGGTCAGGCGGGTTCGTGCGCTGTACATTCAGAGCATCACAACTTTCGAGGAAAACGTATGAACCAACCTGATCATCCTTCTTTATTGACCGTTGATGCTGCCCAGCAGATGCGCCAGGCAGCGAAAGCGATGCGCGATTTGGCCTTTGGACTTGAGCAGTATGCTGCCGAGCCATCCTTTTCTGCTGTGAATAAGATCAGCCGCGACCTGAGCCGTGTTGGGTGGAACGCAATATATACCTCATTGTTGATGGCCGAACTGGCTGAAGCGATGCAAGAGGAGAATGGGAATCCCCAAGGGCGAATGGAATCAAATCACTTTTTCCAGCACCTGGATGCTTTGCTTACGGCGATCAATTACTTTTCCAGAAGCATTGTTCGGTTGAAACGTATTGGGAAAAACCTTCGGGGAACCGAAGAGATCAAGC
>CAYOHX010000359.1:0-2194 GCA_964403875.1 uncultured Anaerolinea sp.
TGGAGGAAGGTCAGCACCGGCTGCCAGAACAAGCGGAAGGGCAGATTCCCTTCTTGCTTTTTGAGATCCGTCAGGACGAGCGACCAGCGCTTTATCGTCGCTGTATCCTCAGGAGCCAGGTTGAATAAGACGCGAATATCCGGGCAAACGCCGTGACTGCCGGTTGAGCGGAAGAACTGGACGTACTGCTTCAACTTATTCAGGATGCGAGGAATGTCGCCCGGGCGGGCGGTCTGCTCCATTTCAAAAATCACCTGGTTTCCGTCAGCAGCGTTGATCAGAACATCAGTGCGGATCGAGTGCTTTCCCCCGAAGCGTAGGACGTGCTCAACCGTTCCGGTGAGACCTGACCGCTTGGCCAGCGTGAACACCTCCATTTCCATCAGGGCATGAGCTAGTTCCACCGGATCTTCGACCTGCGGTGCGGTTACCGTTTCCTCTGGAAGCAGATAGGAAAGCACCGCCGCTCCATCGGCAGTGAGTATGTAAACTACCTGCGGCCGGCCGCGGCGGCCCTGCAAATGCACCGACTCGCTGCGGAGCAGCGGCACGCTGCCATAGAAGCCTTTCAGCAGTTCGTCGATCGCGCTGCGTACCTGCTTTGTGGTCAGGTTGGAGATCTGCTCGACCTGATCCTGCGTCGCCAACCCTCGAGGCGCAAAGCTGCATAACGCCTGGCGCAGGTTTGGCTTTTTATCTAGCGTTTCGATCCACGCCTGCCGCTTATCGGTCAGACCGCGTTTCTTCTTTGAAGATTGCATGGCAAAAAACTCCTGGTAAATAAAGGTATTGATAGGTAAGGACTTTAATGGCTTATTTGCCCTGTTTATTTGCCCGATCCAGGGTGTTCTGGAGGCCAGCGATGACGCGCTCCAGCTCCCGGATCTTCTTTTCCAGTCCCCGGCTGTACTGGCGGGCAGCTTCCAACTGCTTATTGGCATTGGCCAATTCCTCTGCCAATCCTTCCTCAAAGTATTGGCTCTGTTTCAGTTCGTCGGCTAATGCCTTCCAGGTCTCCGGGTTATACTCGCGCTGGTGAGCCTCAAGTTTTTGCTCGGCGCGCTCCCAGCGGCGTTTGGCATCTCGCACAATGGAGTTAAGCTGGTCAATCAGCGTCAAGAAGTTCGCCGGTCGGGGGAGCAGCTGCGGCTGGTTCAACGCGATCTCAAAGTCCACCCGCAAGCGATACCCGATTTCAAGGCACTGCGCATGCTCCGACTGCTCGCCAAATCGCTGCCCATCGCTGTACCCTTCCTGAAACCCAATCCTTCTGGCTTCAGCGGCCATTTCATTGATGGCTTCATTGGAGATAAAAAACGGCATAATCCTTTACCCTTCCCCACCCAGCCAGGCGTCGCCCAGGCTGTCCAGTATCGAATCCATTTCCGCTTGCTCGGTCGGCTGCGGGGGCAGCCCTTGTAGACCGCCCCGCATCGCCTTGACCACCGCTCCGGCACGCCGCTTTCCAGGGATAGAATTGAGATAGCCAATCACATCATCATCTCGGCCTGGAATGAGCCATAGCTTTACTTGAACGATCACCACTTTTTCCCTTCTTGGTCTTGGCATATTTCCGCTACCTTTCGACTCGCAAATCTAGAAAGCTACCGGATTCACCGGCTCTAAAACCCCTTTGCGCTGAGCAAAGCGAGCCAGACCACGGGCGTTGGCTGTCACCGGGTCCATCAGTTCAATCGCATTCGGGAACATGTAGCGCAGCCGGTTGCCCAGGGCCAGCGATCCGCCGCCCGTCAGGAGAATGTAATCAAACTGCCGGCCGTCTTCCCAGACCTGACTGAGAAAAGCACGCAGCTCGCCGAGCGCAACATCCAGCGCTTGAGCCGCCTGATCTTTCAGGCTGATATCCTCACCGCGAACGAACAGTTCCACGCTCTGCCCGTTCACGTAACGGCGCAGGAAATCATCCGCTTCGTGCAGCGTCACTTTGCGACCCGCACGCTGCTCGATCAAATCTTGCATCAGCTTGGCCGCCCGCCGCTGACCGAGCGTATCGCCATTGGTAAAACGCCGGACGATCTGCCCCTGCTGGATATGGATCAAGTCGATGGTATTGAACCCCTGATCGAGAATGCCAATCGAGGCTTTCAGATCCTTCGAGGATCTTACCCAATGGCCATCCAGTTTCAAACCCCACTCGAAGAGCGAACCCATCGACTGCGCCATCGAGCTAATC
>CAYOHX010000360.1:0-2188 GCA_964403875.1 uncultured Anaerolinea sp.
GTGGGCTTCACCCCACCAAACACCACAAATTCGAGGCTTTTCTATCAGGGCCTGAGTAGTACCTATTTTTTCTTTATATTTTTTTAGCCAGTCTTTACTTTGTTTTTATTTCATTTTGATACGATTGGCACGATTCTGCTGAATTTAATGCAATTTAAGGAATATTATGAGAACAGAAAATGTTGCCGGGACCACGGTTTTACGCCCACCGGTCTCCGTTACCCCACGCAAAGATTTGCGCCATTGGCTGATTGGCCGACCCTTGTCAACGGCAGATGCGCCCCACCAAACCATTGGCAAAGCCATCGGGCTGGCGGTGTTCGCCTCCGATGCCCTCTCCTCCACAGCCTACGCCACCCAGGAGATCATGTTCATCCTGGCGGCGGCTGGAACAGGCGCGCTAGGTTACACCTTTCCCATCGCCATTGCCATTGTCGCTTTAATGACAATCGTTTCCATCTCTTACGAGCAAACCATTCACGCCTACCCTGGCGGCGGCGGCGCTTATATCGTCGCCCGGGATAATCTCGGTGAAATTCCTGCTCAGGCAGCCGGAGCCGCTTTGCTCACCGATTATGTTCTCACTGTGGCTGTGTCCATCTCCTCCGGAGTAGCCCAAATCGTATCTGCCTTCCCATCTCTCGCCGAAGCCAAAGTCGAAATCGCGGTAGGGCTGGTCCTGTTTGTAATGCTCATCAATCTGAGGGGGGTCAAGGAATCGGGGTTGGCTTTTGCCGTCCCCACCTACTTCTTCGTGGTATCCATGTTCATCACGGTAGGCATTGGCATAATCCGCATGATCAGCGGCTCGTTAGGCGCGGTTCCAAACCCTCCCGAGGCCACCATCGTAAACATTGGCCTGACCGTCACCCCGTTTCTACTCCTGCATGCCTTCTCCAGCGGAACTTCGGCCCTCACCGGAATTGAGGCGATTTCAAACGGCATCACCGCCTTCAAAGAACCCCGCAGCAAAAACGCAGGGATTACTCTCATCTGGATGGCTTCCATCCTGGGGACCCTCTTTTTGGGTATCTCGGTTCTGGCCGGGAAAATTCAAGCGGTTGCTTCCGAACATGAAACTGTGATCTCACAAATTGCTCGCACCATCTATGGGGGTCAGGGTCCCTTGTACCTGGCGGTCATTGCCGGAACCGCCATCATTCTGGTGATGGCTGCCAACACCGCCTTCGCTGACTTCCCCCGGTTGGGCGCGCTGCAAGCCAATGATGGTTTCCTGCCTCGCCAACTCACTTTCCGTGGCAGTCGCCTGGTCTATTCCCGAGGAATCGTTGTTCTGGCAGGGCTGGCTTCGCTATTGATCATCGTCTTCCAGGCCAGCGTCAACCGCCTGATTCCACTTTATGCAATCGGTGTATTCCTGTCCTTCACCCTATCCCAATCGGGTATGGCTCGCCGCTGGTGGAAATCTGGCCACCTCAAGCGTGGCGTCGAAATCCAGGAACCCGGTTCAATCCTCAAGTACGACAGCCACTGGAAGCTAAAAATGGCGATCAATGGGTTTGGCGCAATTTGCACCTTCATCGTCATGATCGTCTTCGCCGTCACCAAATTCCATGACGGCGCCTGGGTGACCGTCTTCTTAATCCCGCTGTTGATCGTAACATTCATTTCGATCCATCGCCATTATAAAAACGTGGCCTCCACACTATCCCTCAGCAACTACCAATCCTATCAACGCATCCAACGCCACCGGGTCATTGTGCTGCTGGGGGGGGTGCACCGCGGCTCGCTCAAAGCCCTCACCTATGCTCGCTCGCTTTCGGCAGATGTCACGGCAGTGCATGTCTCCATTGATCCAATCGAGTCGGAAAAGATTCGCGATAAATGGCCCACGTTTGGCGAAGGGGTACGTCTGGTCATTCTCGAATCTCCCTATCGGCTGCTCATCGAGCCGGTCATGGAATACATCGAAACCATCAGCGAAACCACCCAAGCCCACGAAATGATCACGGTAGTCGTGCCCCAGTTCATCACCAAGCAGTGGTGGGGGAACCTGCTCCACAACCAGACCGCCTTCCTCCTGCGCTTTGGGTTGCTTTTCAAACCGCGGGTGGTCATCGTTGAAGTGCCTTACCAGATCTGAAATTCTTGTTTGGAAGCCTGGGAATCGCCCCAGCCAGATTCTGGTCACATGGGGAATTGCCACGGAAGGCTCCGTGGCAATTCC
>CAYOHX010000361.1:0-2156 GCA_964403875.1 uncultured Anaerolinea sp.
CGCATGGGCTTGGCTTCCACTCTGTTCCAGGTGGCCAAGCTCCACCTCCAATCCGAACACCCCGATCGGGCTCTACCGCTCCTCGAGCAGGTCATCTCTCTCGACCAGGCTGCCGGCACGCCCCACGCCGAAGCCGGCGACCTCTTCTTCCTCGCTTCCCTCCTCGCCTCGCGCTTCAACCGCGCTCAAGAGGCCATTCCCCTCCTCCAGCGCTCCATCCAACTCTTCCACCAGTACCGATTCGATCAGGATGACGCCGGACGCTCCCTGGCTCAGCACCAGCAGTTGCTGGACCAACTCATGAGCAGAGAAACTCCTTTGCATGCTTCCTCACCAGTTGATCCCCCTCTCCCCGCCGACTTCGTCTCCCGCTGCCTCCAGGGCCTGCGCGGCGCCGTCCAGGACAAGGTGATCCTGGCCAACTGGCTCACGGAAATCGTCGCGCAGGCCAACCCCGCCGACCTCAAGTTGATCGACCTGATGCAGCAGCTTGTCTTTGGCGCCAATCCCGCCGATTTAACGGTTGACCTTCCCGAACCCCAACTCGCCCTCTGGCAGCAAATCGTGACCGGACTTTCCAAAGGAGACTGACTCATGACCGACAACCCGTGTGAAGAGATCAAGAACCAACTATCCCACCCCTACATCCGTGAGCGCCAGGCCGCGCTCAAGAAGATCAAAGCCCTGCTGGATGAAAACCAGCACGTCCGTGAGTGCATCGAATTACTTCAGGAGGGCGTCCGCACCAGCGAATACCAGATCGTCGCGGATGAGGCCAGGGACATGCTGGAGGAATGGCAGCGGAAGAACCAGGCTGTAAAAATGCCCGACGACCGCCAGCACATCTTCGGCGTGGTCTGCGCCAAGTGCGGTCACCAAAACTACTACGACAAACGCGAAATCTGCCGCCAGGGTCCCATTTTCCTGGGCCTGGGTGATGAGCGTAAAGATGAACATCTCCTCAAATGCCAGGAATGCGGCGAATCATTCGTTGTAGACGTTGATTGTGAGGGTTACTAAATGAACGACTCGATCCCCAACCTGCCTTCCCGCCCGCCTGATCCCGAGACGCTGCGCATTCAGGCCATCTTCGACGAGTTGCGCAAGAACCAGCTCACCTTCCTCAATGAGGCCGGCAAGCGCGTCATCGAGCTGAGTACCGGCATGCTGGCTGTCCTCTATGCCGTGGTGGCTTTTGGCGAAGACTTCCCCCCGCCCTACCTGGAAAATGACCTGGGGGCGCAAATCATGGCGGTGGTCACCCTGGTGTTCTTCTTCCTGGCCCTGGTCGCCGGCTTCCTGTGCGTGCAGCCTCAGGAGTATCGAGTGGCGCCAACTTCCGTCAAAGACATGCAAGATGCATTGGAAAAGAACATGCGCTGGAAGACCCTTTGGTTTCGCGCCGGCAGTATTCTCTTCGTGCTGGGCGCCCTGTGGCTGGCCAGCCTGATCATCTTCATCATCTTCTAAATTCTCCTGAGGGGGTACGCTTTGAAACTCGACCTCGCCTTCAACTCCGCCGGTTTGGTTGCTGTCACCTGCAACGCCGCCAATACGATTTCGCACACTTTTTCTCTACAGGCTTTGTCGCCCAACGAGAAAGACCCCAAGGCCCCCCCTCAGCCCCTCGAGGATCCCGTCAGTTACGGCAAAGCTGTCTTCACTGCCCTGTTCCCACCCGGCTCAGACGCCGCCGCAGCTCTGGATGGCGAGCAGGAGCGAGTTCTGATCGTCGCCCACGATTCCGTCCTCGACTCCATCCCCTGGGAGTTTACCCATGACGCAGACGGTTTCCTGGCCACTCGCCTGGATTTTGTGCGCGGCCTGCCCAACCCTCAGCCGGTCACCCACCGCAACGCCCCCCTGCACGTGGTCGGCGTGTTCTCCAACCCCATCGACGAGCACATCGCCCCTCTCAACATCGAACCGGAATGGCAGCGTTTGAAGGATGTGTTTGACGGGCTGACCAACGCCGCCGTTCTCGACCGCGTCCGCCCCCCCACCCTGGCTCGCCTGGGGCTGCGCCTCTCTCCGGGTCACCCCGCCGTGATCCACTTCACCGGGCACGGCACCGAAGTCAAGGGCGAGGCAGGGCTGTGCTTCGAGAGCGAGCCCGGCGCATTGCAGGTCATTTCCGCTCGCGAGTTCGCCCAGGA
>CAYOHX010000362.1:0-2148 GCA_964403875.1 uncultured Anaerolinea sp.
CTGCTGATCCAGGGCCTCGTGCAAGCGTAAACCGGTATGCATCAGGAACAACACCATGGAAGCATCGCGCTGGCGGGCCACCCAACGCTTTGGATAGCGCAAGCGGGAAAGCTGCATATCCCTTTCGATGGCCCGCTGTAGTGCGTACTGCTCTTTTCTATTCAGATAGCGTGGCCCACCTGGTGTCTGAGGAAGGCTACGTACCGATTCGGCCGGGTTATGGTCAATTTTCCCGATCGATTGCGCCCAGTTTAGGAAAGCTGAGATCGCAGCCAGGTGACGGTTGACCGTATTGGCTTTACGCCGTTCCACGGTTATGAGATACTGGCGGTATTCTCTCAGGTCGGTTGGCGTAACGAGTTCCGGAGCCAAAGCATCCCCATTCGTTTGATCGAACCAACGAGCAAAATGCTCCATGTCAGCCCGGTAACCTTTGATCGTCAGTTCAGAGCGATCCTGATTGAGCAAATAATCCGCAAATTCTGTAATACAATCCAAGGTCTCTTTTGACATCTTATCCTCCCATTGCTATGATTTTTCCAACATCCGCTTTTTATCTGAAACTTTGCCCTTACCCGGCCGGGCAATCAGCTCCAGTTCGTTGCCATACGTCCACAGCGCATTAAGAACCCATTCCAGCGCTTTTTCAGCCCGGTAGTCATCTCCATCCATAAACACACCATCGTCTCCAATCACCAAATAAGGATCCCGAATAGAGACTTCAACATGGATATCAGACCGGTCAGCATCAAACCCCGGAACTGTGATGAGCACATCTAACGGTCCGCCCCGGCCAAAACCGTGATAGCGTAAAAATTCCCAGGCTAAACGGGTAAAGGTATCCCGGAAGAGATTTACACCGCGGGTCTGACTCCTCCGAACTTCATCGCGTGCGTTCCTGACCACTTCCAATAGCTCCTGGTTCTGGTGCATATTAAGGTATCGGTGCAGGAACACCAGAGAGTCAACTGGCAGCGCCGCATATAGGGAAACCGGCCCATCTTCATAATGCGACGCTTCATAAATGCTGCGCATGATCAGGAAGAAAGCGCTCCTTCCTGCCGCCAGGTTTTTCCTGTCCTGGAGGCTTGTCCGAAGATCCTGCCCCAGGGCACCAAATACCAGGTGAATGGTTTTGAGGTTTGCCGGTTCCACTTTGAGAAAAGCAGGAAGCAAAGCATCTTCGCTCAGTACGATCGCTTTTTGATCTACCAGCTGCATTGGGGTTTCCGCATTACCTGGTAGTTGGGCATACTGAGCCTGCTCAGCCTTCCCCTCTGGGTCGAGGAGAATAAACTCACCAAGGTTTTCCCAGGTGGGGCTTTGCAGAAAACTCAGTGCCGGTTGCCAGTACAGGCTAAAGGGGAGAACGCCAGGCTGCTCGAGCAGATTTGATTGAACATTCCGCCAGATTTTCAAAGTCCGGGCATCATTTGCAGGCAGATTGAAGATCATGCGGATATTGCGGTTTATCCCATTGGCCTGGGGAGACTGAAAAAATTCCACTAGCCGTTGGAGCTTATCCTGAATGCGTGGAACATCATTGATGCGGGCAACTTGTTCCACCTCAAAAATCGCTTTCTCACCATTGGGCAAATCGACCAACAAATCAGCCCGGATGTATGTCTTTTCACCAAACGGCAAGGTCTTCTCGACCACACTGTTAAAGCCAGCCAGGGTTGCTTGAGCAAACACCTCCATTTCAATAAGAGCATGGGCCAGTTCGACCGCATCGACAGTATGATTCGTCGGTTGGTGGCTTTCCCCAGTCAATGCCTTGAGAATAGCGCTGCCGTCAGGGGTCAGAAGGTGCAGCTGCTGGGGCCGTCCGCGCTGGCCTTGCAGGTTCACCTGGTTCGTTGCTAGAAGCGACGGCAAATCTATTGGCGCATGCCTCAATTCATCTAAGGCAGTACGTACTTGCTTACTGCTGAAACCAGTCAGCTTTTCGATCTGATCCTGGGTGGCCAGGCCGCGTGTTTGGAAACAGCCCAGCACCTTTTGATGATTGGGCTTGCTTTCGAGGTAATCTAGCCAGGCCTGGCGAGGACCAGCCAAACTGCGCTTTCGTGCGGAAGACTTCATGGCAATATAACTCCTGGATAATAAAGGTTTTGGTTAACAAAGTACTTTAATGGCTTATTTGCC
>CAYOHX010000363.1:0-2121 GCA_964403875.1 uncultured Anaerolinea sp.
ATCCGCTCTCACACCCCAAAATGCGGCAGCTACCACGGCAGTTCCCAGAGAACCAAAGATATCTCCCTTCCAATCACCAATTTTAGCGATACAATAGGGGCTGTTAATTCCTGCTCAACCGAAGGTCATCTATGCCGCCGTATATACACGATTTCGCCTTTAATGAAGAAGACAATAGCCAGGTGCGAGGAAAACTCGAACTGGAGCAACCGCTTCCCTACCAAATCATCAACCAGGGAAGCGGTTTTTATCGCCCCGGCAAACTGCTTCTGGAAGGCTACCCTGGCCTGGAGATCGTTCTATACCACAACCCCGCCACCGAAGCGTTCATGTATTTGCGCCGGGCCAACCCTGCCCCCAACCTGTGCGAAATTATCGGCATGGCCCCGCCCGCCGCTTCGTGCAGCCTGCCCGGTCAATTGTGCCTGGGCGCCGAACGCGCCATGCTGATCGAACAGGCCATGAAGGACATCTTTCACTCGCCCGAAATGCGCGCCACCTTCTCCCCCTATGGTCAACAGAACCTGGCCGTGTTCCCCATCGCCCGCGAAGGTCTCAAGTACCAGGTTGCCGAAGCGATCTATCACAATTTCGGCTACTTCTGCGACGAAATCGTCCTGGATGCGCACCATGTCTTCGACAGTTCCGTGCCGGTGTATAACCGCAAGGTCGAGATGACCATCTTCAAAGACAAAGACCTGGACGCCATTCAACGCGATCACATCCATGTGGCTTTTCTGGCTGATAGCATTGCCAGCGGCCTGGTGATGAAAGAAACCATCAAGCACGTCAAAAAGCGCTTTGCCCACATCCAGAGGATCGAGGTCATCGCCCCGTTGGCTACCATCCGCGGACTGTGTCGCATTGCTCGTGACGAGACCCCCGATAACATCCCCGTGCGCCTGCACTGCTTCGAGACTCTGCTCAATGCGCTGCCCCCCGATTATTACTACTCCGCCCATTTCAATGTTCCTGAGCTGCACATCCGGCCTGAATTGGAAGAAGCCTACCGCCGCTGGTGGGGCAGCGATGCCCAGGGCAATTGGGTTGCCGACACTGCCTGCGCCGGGTACGGTTGGAGCGAAGTGTTTTACTCCCCTCGAAAGCAAATTCAGATGATCAACAGCCAGTTGCAAACCCGCCACAACCTGACCATTACCGAGATCATCCAACGCAACCTGGCAGAATGACCCACATCCGATAGGAGATCCCCATGCGAATTACCACCTGGAATGTCAACGGCCTGCGCGCAGTCCTGGGAAAAGGCATGTTAGAAGGCCTCCAACCCCTCAACGCGGATGTGCTTTGCCTGCAAGAGATCAAGGCCCGGCCCGAACAGCTTGATAAAGCCCACCTCGAAGCGATCCAGGCAGCCTACCCTTCCCTTGCCTGGAACCCCGCCCAGCGTCCCGGTTACAGTGGTACGGCTACCTGGGCCAAAACCACCCCCGACTCAATCACGCATGGTTTGGGCGCGCCAGAATTTGACGACGAAGGCCGCGTCATCATCCATCGCTACGGGGATATTCACCTGTACAACATCTATTTTCCCAACGGCGGGCGCAGCCTGGAACGCGTGCCGTATAAGCTCGATTTCTACGCCTATCTTCTCGAACAGTGCGACCAACTCCACGCTCAAGGGAAACAGATCATCCTGTGCGGCGATTTCAACACCTCACACCGTGAAATCGACCTGGCCAACCCCAAGAGCAACGAAAAGAACACGGGCTTCATGCCCGAAGAGCGCGCCTGGATCGACCGCTATCTGGAGCACGGCTTTGTGGATGCCTTTCGCGCCCTGTATCCCGAAAAGGTCGAATACACCTGGTGGACCTTTATCACCAACGCCCGCGCCCGTAATGTAGGCTGGCGTCTGGATTACTTCCTTGTTTCCCCCACCCTCATGGACCGGGTCGAAGACGTGATCAACCACAACGAGATCATGGGCTCCGATCACTGCCCAGTGACCCTTGTTCTAAAAGATTAAACGTTTGCAACTGCTCAAATTCGGGCTTCTTCCGCCTCTACAAAGCAGGTGCATCAGTAATAATAACTGTCAGGCTCGGATGGCACCCCACCCTTCCCGCCCATGAGCAGATTTTTTTAGACACTTTGCTAGCG
>CAYOHX010000364.1:0-2116 GCA_964403875.1 uncultured Anaerolinea sp.
CCGGATGGTGCATGTATCGTACCGGAATGCACCGGTCTCTGGTACACCAGCCGCTAAAAAATTTCGCGTCGCGAAAGAGCAGCTTCACGACGCGAACTTCGCCCCCAATGGAGGCTTGTTACAATTGGTACGTCCCGCCCGGATCAAGCACCACCGGCTGCGACTCGGTTTCGTGTTGGATGAGTTGCGCCCAATTCACCACATCCTGCGCGATAGGATCAAACGTGTTGAAATGCATTGGAATCACCACTTTGGGCCGCAGCAGTTCAACGGCGCGCAGTGAAAGCTCAAGCCCCATCGTGAAATAATCGCCAATCGGTAACAGCGCTAAATCCAGGCCCCGCTCCCCGATCAACTGCATATCCAGAAAGACACTGGTATCGCCCGCATGATAAATATGCTGGCCCTCATTCGTCAAAATGAGAATCCCGTTCGGCTGACCGCCATACGTACCGTCTGGTAATGACGAACTGTGGAATGCTGGAGTGAGTTCCACCCGGCCAAAGGGCAGTTGCACCCCGCCGCCCGCATTCAATGTATGAACTGCTTGCAGGCCGTGTTTATTTTGAAACCATTTCCCAATCTCAAAATTGGTAATAACCGTTGCGCCCGTCCGTTTGGCAATGCTCACGGTATCGCCCACATGATCACCATGACCATGTGAGACAATAATATAATCCGCCTCAATCGCATCCGCGCGAATTGTCGCCAGCGGATTGCCCGTCAAAAACGGATCGATCAAAACGATACTGCCATCGATGTTCAACATAAAAGCGGAATGACCAAGCCACGTAACCTGCACAGCCATGATCCTCACTCCTTCGCGCGAGAGTTCCAATTGTCACCCCATAAGTATATAGGTCTGCCCAAAATCTTGACACCGAACATCGGTTCGGCTTATAATTTTTTCAAAATCCGAACTGATGTGCGAATACGCACGGAGCGACAAATCATGGATCACCTTTCTGCACGACAAAAGAAAATCTTGAGCTTCATCCAGACTTTTATTGCCACCCACGGTTATCCACCTACCATCCGTGAAATTGGCAATGAAGTGGGTATCGCCTCCACCTCGGTGGTGAACTACAATCTCAACAAGCTGGTTGAGCGCGGCTACATCGAGCGTTCCCCCGATGTGTCGCGGGGTTTGCGTCTGGTCAACGACTCCGCCGCCGAAATGCCGGTCCGTTTTGCCGAAGTATCGCATCTGGTTACAGTGCCGCTCTTAGGCAGCATTGTCGCCAGCGCACCGGTCCCGATTCCGGGTGATGGTTTCACCCCCCAGGACACCGACGATTCGGTTGAGCTGCCCCCGGCCATGATCGGCAAATTCCGCAGCGAAGACCTCTTCGCCCTGCGCGTTCATGGCGATTCTATGGTCGATGCAATGGTTGCCGATGGCGATGTTGTCATTCTCAAGCGCCAGGATACCGCCCGTAATGGTGATATGGTTGCGGTCTGGCTCAACGAGCGCGGCGAAACCACCCTCAAGAAGTATTATCTTGAAGGCAAGCGCGTCCGCTTACAGCCTGCCAATCCGCTCATGGACCCGATCTATGTGGATGCTGAAAAGGTGAATGTTCAAGGGCGTGTGTTAGCCGTCCTGCGCACCTTGCAATAGGCTGTCGTAGCGGGTAACAGCGGGCTGGCCTGTCATCGAAATACCAACTCCACCTGCTTGCACATGCGCCAAACGTGTCGCTCCGTGCTGGCAAGTGTGCTAGAGTCTGCTTGGGTATTCTTTGTTCAGGTTAGGAGATACGATAGCCATGCCTGCTGTGGGTCAACCTGCTCCCGATTTTGAGCTTAAAAATCAGAACGGTACTGCCGTTCGGTTGAGCGACTTTCGTGGCAAGAAGGTCGTTCTTTTCGCTTTTCCCAAAGCCGACACTCCCGGCTGTACTACCCAGGCCTGCGGACTGCGTGACGAATTTCCACGCCTTCAAACCGCCAATGCCATCGTGCTCGGCCTCAGCCCCGATTCCCCGGAAGATTTACTAAAATGGAAACAGAAGCAAAGCCTCCCCTACGATCTGCTTTCCGATCCCGATCATCAGATATTGGAACAATGGGGTGCATGGGGCGAAAAATCCATGTATGGCAAAACCTACATGGG
>CAYOHX010000365.1:0-2112 GCA_964403875.1 uncultured Anaerolinea sp.
GTGTTCCCGATCCCGCAGCTCGTCTCGCCCCCCCCCGCGGAGCCGCAAGGCTGCCTGGAGCCGCCCGATGACTACACCTTGGTGACGGTTTACGGATACGCCCTCAACGCCCGCACCTACGCCATGCTCCTCCACGCCGCCGAACTCTACGGCGGGCCGCTGGATATTGCCGAGACTGCCATCACCCAGGGCAGTTACAGCTCCGGCGTGACGGCCAGCTTCGGCACCCACGACGGCGGCGGGACGGTGGACCTCTCGGTGATGTACCCCGGCACCTGGGATGTGGCTTATGACGAGATCGACGCCGTTTTAAACGCCCTGCGCACCGCCGGGTTCGCCGCCTGGCTGCGGGACTTCAACGAACTGTATGATGGCTCGCCCATTCATATTCACGCCGTGGCGGTGGGCGACCAGCACCTCACCGAAGCCGCCCAACGGCAGGTATACAGCCTGGAAGAAGGTTATCTATCCGGCATGAGCGGCCTGCCCGAAGGCTGGGGCGGACCCAGCCCCGACCGCTACGGCGGGCCGGTGATCTGCGACTGGATGGTGGAGCAGGGTTGGGTCACCCGCTGAACAGAACCAGCGCCTCGCGCGCCGCGGTGACCAACTGGTAAAGGGCAAAGCCCACCAGCGCCAGCACCGCGGCAATTTGCAGCCCGCGCACCACGCGCGGCCCCAGCCGCCCCGCCGCGCTGAACACGCCGATGAGGCCCAACAGCAGTCCTACCATAGCGGCATAAAAGCCGCCCACGAAAGCCAGCCCCAGAATTGGGCTTTCCTGCCAGCCTTTCAGAAAAGCCGGGCCCACCACCGTTGACCAGAACAGCCACGGCCCCGGGCTGATCAGGTTCATCAGCGCCGCTTGCAGCAGGCCCTTGCCCGTTTCACCGGAGGCAGGATGCGCCGCAGGCGGTTGCCTGAGCGCACGGAAGGCGCCCCAGGCCAGATACAGCAAGAACAATCCGCCCAGCGCGCGCAGCCCGGTCACCAGGCTGTCGGGCACCTGCGAGAGGATCAGCAGCACGATCACAATCACCGGCCCGTCGCTGATCAGCGGGGCCAAAGCCGCCGGCCAGGTGCGCCGCCAGCCGGTGTTCAAGGCCCGCGAAAGCAGGTACGCCTGAAAAGCCCCCGGCGACCCGGCAGCGGAAAAGCCTAATAGCAACCCTTGCAACAGATAGGACATCACTGCGGCTACCCCTCTATCCCAGGAACAGACTCGCCTATGACCGATTCCTCGACCATGTTCAGATAGCGAGAAACCGCTGGAAATATTAATTCGCTTGTCTGTGAGGGAACGCGGCCCACCAGAGCGTTCATGGATTTCGCGAGATAGCGCAGCACGCGCAACTTTTGAGTTGGTTCGTGGGTTGCCGCGCCGAGCAGATCCATATTCAAAGCCTCTCCATGCCCCACAAGAGCTCGGACGGATTCGTACGTCGGGGGAAGGTACTGCAACAAATGCATCTCTGCTGCGTGGGGATTACGGCACACATACTTGGCCACAATCAAAAGCATCATCCAGAAGTAATGGATCTCGTGCTGTAGTCTTCCTTCCGCAGCAGGTTCTTCAACTCGCTTCCGTTCCGGCAGCCGCCGTCCATCACCGCCGCGCTCGAACAACAGGCGCAGTGGATTTTTATCTCCAGTCGCAGGCCGGCTGCCCTGCCAATAAATATCCAGAATGTGCGGCGCCACCGGGGCGTCATAACATACCATCAGATAAGCCCCGCCGGGCGGCGCATTTTGCGGTGATTCCAGCGAAAAGAGCGGCTTTCCCACTTTCCCAGCATAATCATAGCGCTCGGCAATCACCTCGCGCAGAAGATCATCCTGCGCAACCACGATCAAATCGATATCACTCAGCGCATCGGCATCGCCCCGACCTCGCGAACCAAACAACCAGGCCGCCTGCACGCGCTCATCTTGCTTGAGTACAGTCACCGCGCTTTCCAGGAAGTGTTCACTCTCGGCTTGATATTCCCGCAGTGTGGGAGTCAAGTGCATACCAATCTCCTGCCTTTGAACCAGTTTCTTTTCAGAATTATAGTTGAATCCTCGTAACTGTTCAGGGGGTAGGGAAAGTTCCTGAATTTGAGGTGTATGTGG
>CAYOHX010000366.1:0-2108 GCA_964403875.1 uncultured Anaerolinea sp.
TGGCTAACGCTCACATTGTAATTTTAATTATTATAACAGAAATTACAATACAGTGGAGGATTTCAGATGTTTATGAAGAATTATTTCATTGAGACTTGCTTACTCTTTAGTTTTCGCTAACTGATCAGGGCCAGAGAAAAGGAAATGGGCCCAAAACATGGTAAGCTTGTTTTTCCGAACAAAACGCCATGAGGTGAGCCCATTACTACTATCGATCATACCATGAAAATACTGGTCGCCTTGACCCAAGATCTACCCATCGGAACCAATCTTGCACTTTTACAATTTATCTGGATGCTGGTCAGCGGGGCATTGCTGCCCCAACGCGGGGCCCTTTTTCCAGCCCTAAAAGCCAGTGGATTGTCTGACCAGGCGATTCGGCGGGCCTGGGCGGCTTTTCGAGGTGGTGTTTGGCAAACTGCCGTTGTGTTGAAGCTTTGGCAGGCTCAGATCACAGGGCTGCCAGGCTGGCAAGTTCACCGGCATGAAGGCTATCGCGTGGTTGTGATCGATACAACCGCCTTTTGGCGACCCGCTTTACACAAATGTCCGAGCAAACACTACCACCCCGGTGCACAACGGGCCCTACCTGCGGTGGTGTTTGGGATCGTAGGTGAAGTGGGCGAGATAGGTGGACAGCGGATCGCTTGCCCACGTGCTTTTGAGCGTGTGATGCCCAAAGATCCCAGTGAGAGCCGTTTGTGGAGCGTCATGTTGGGGCATGTCAGCAAAACTTTGGTCGACGATGAAATCGCAGCCGTGGATGCCGGGGTCAAAATAAGCGACTTACAGGAGGCTAAGGTCGAGCGTTATGTGGTGCGCCTAGCGACTAACTTTACTGCACGGCGTAATTTCCTTCCCGAGCACCTGGGGAAAGGGCGCAAACCGGTGTACGGGCAACGCATTCGTCCTCTCGAGCGGCACTACAAGGACAAAACCCTGGCCAAATCGTCTCCCGACCGGGTTGAAACTTGGAGTGAAGCAGGTCGCGAGATCCGAGCGGAGATCTGGGAAGGGCTGATCTTGCCGGATGTGCCCCCCAATGAGCATGCCAAGACCTTCAACGTGTATGCCATTTACGATCCGGCCTACACAACCCCCTGGCTGTTGGCAACGCCGCTCAAGCTGAAGGCTGCTACGGTCACAGCCATCTACTGTGATCGTTGGCCGGTGGAACAGATCCCGCTAGCTGCCAAGCAGATGGTGGGGGCCCATCGTCAATTTGTGCATGCCGATGAAAGTATCCAGCGTTTGCCTGAATTGGCGCTGTTGGCGGGTTCGATCCTGAGTTTCTTGGCCGCCACGGCTCCCGTTGCGCCCACGGGTTTCTGGGATCGCCAGCCGAAAAGGACGCCAGGACGTTTTCGTCGGACCTTGATGGGCAAACCATTTCCGCAAAGTTACCCTTTGCCAGAGCAACTTCGCAAAAAAGCCTCGGTCACAGATCATTTACCCAAAGGTTTTCTGGCTCGCCGACCGAAAACCGATGCAATGGCCTCCGCTACGACACCATGAGATAGTTTTTAGGCTCAGTTTTTAGGGTCCTGGATTGCCGGAATGTTTTTCCGGCTGTTTCGTTTAGCGGAAACTAAAGTATAATGATCTTGGACATTTCCTTGATTGCGAAGCACACCACGATTTAATATGTGAGCTATTTCCCACTGCAAATTCGACCAATGAAAAATAAGATTGTTGCCAATAGAATGTGTTGGGTTGAGTGTAATGAAACCCAACAGATCTATGCTTTCAACCATTGTTGGGTTTCGCAAAGAACGCTCAACCCAACCTCTCTCACCGCATGCCCGGCAGCATTTTGATTTTGATGGTAAATCGTCTGGGAGAGTGGATATAATGTCCTGGTTCCTTTTCTAAAATCTACTGCGGTACGAGGATGTGAAGGATGAAAGCAGAAACGAGCGTTTCAGTCCCATGCGGGCAAGACGCCGGGTTCGAGATGCGCCGGCAGCGCCTGCTCAACAACACCGCCAGAATCGTTTCAACGGCTGAGCCTTTGAAGGATATCTATGGAAACAGCGCGATTGCCGCGCTGGCGCTGGGGGCAGACCCGGCGACGCCCAATATGGGGTTGCGTTTTGTGGCCGAGTGGT
>CAYOHX010000367.1:0-2102 GCA_964403875.1 uncultured Anaerolinea sp.
GCCCAGCATCTGGAGAACCCATCGACGCGCGAGCGAGAGGTCCGGGCATTGGAAGATGCGATCAAGGGGTTGAATGTGAATAACGCCCTTATCCTCTCAGATGTGAATGAGCCCATTTTCGATATCAATGGCCTTCCTGTGGAAGTAAAGTCCATCACTGAGTGGATGGTAAAAGTGAATGCCATGTCCCTAAATAGTTCTACTTACCTAAGTTTCGCCCAAATAGACGGCAACTTGCTGCCCGGCGAGGAGGACAGCGAGGCCACGGGATAATTCCGAAGCAAGCGGATCATCCGGATTGAGGATTAATTGGATCAGTTGGAGGGTTTGATCAAATACGACAACGCCATGCAGGTGCAAAACGTCCCGCACCCAGCGTTTCAAGCCGAAGCGTGCCAGGCGGGGGCAGGTGTTTGCCAACCAATGGCGCGCCCAAATCAAGGTGTTGTGGGCCAAGACTTCCAATTGGGTGAGGATTTGTTGGGCGGGGAAGCGTTTTTTGTTGCGCTTGGTGGTGTTCAACCCTTGCTTATCCTCTTTGATTTCAATCTCAATCCCACCGCCGCGCTGGTCATAGAAGTGAACATAGGCCAGCAGCACTTGCGCCTCGTTTTCTTGCTGTTGTTTATACCCACCGGTCAGCCAAAGCACGTCTTGGGGTTCCAGATTGGAAACAATCACGCCGATGCCCCACTGATCATTGTCTTTCCGACAGCGCACGGCAATGCGACGCACCGGGCGCACATAGACACTCGCTTCAGCCGTTACCCAACCAAACTGACGGGCTGGGTCGGACGGATCCGCATACCACTGCACCACGCTGTTGGCCAATTGTGCCGCTCGACTGCCCGAATAATCTTTGATATGCACCCGATAACCGCGTTCCAAGGC
Organism: uncultured Anaerolinea sp.; assembly: GCA_964403875.1. GTDB lineage: Bacteria > Chloroflexota > Anaerolineae > Anaerolineales > Anaerolineaceae > Anaerolinea. The sequence continues at coordinate 892 of CAYOHX010000367.1, forward strand.
CCAATTGATATCCTCGACACTACCGCCACCCGAATCAACCCGCAAGATGGTGCGCTGTCGTTTGGCTTCATCCAACTCCAGACAGCTTTCGGCGGCTTCCACCAGCGGGCGCAACGCCCGGTTCAGTTGGGTGGTGCCTTCATAAATCCGTTCGGCCACGATCTCTTCATACCAGGTCGCAATCAGGTAGCCCTCTTGACGCCCCCGGCGGTTGCGCTGCTTGGCAAAGTAGCCTTTGGTCGCCAGTCCTGCTTTCCGCCCACACGGTCGTCCGCTCATGTCGACTTCCAACAACTGCCATTCCTTCTGATAATCGTGCCGATAGCTCTGGCTGTGGCAACGAAAGATTTGTTCCATCGCTCGGTGCATTTCCAGCACATTTTGCTCGGTACAGGCATCCAACGTATCCTGTACCACCGATTGTTCCGCGCAGCCCTGACGACCAAAGGCCATTTGCACCGCGCGCTCAGACCGTACACGTTTGTTTACCTCGACCATGCCCGCTGCACCTGCCAGGATCGCGATATACCCGTCCATCAGTTTGTCCACCGGTCGGTGCTTGATCGTTTTTTGCGCAATTTTGACTTCCCGTTCAATCGGTTCGAACAATTTCATTTTCCGCGTCTTCGCTCCGATGGCTGTCAGGGGCAAAAGCGAGGTGTAGGTATAATGGTTTTCTGTGTTTTCTTTGCTACACTTGTTCATGGCGATGGGCTCCTTGTAGTGAGTGTGGTAACTTCTACAAGTACACCCATCGCTCTTCTTTTTCCAGCCCTATTGGGGCAGCATCTCGCCCCTATTTCGGGCGAAATTTAGGTACTTAGCTTCGGATGGCGATGTCTTCAATAGGCTTTCTCAATTAACCAATAACTATAAAAAGAACTACACCTTCATTGTTTCATATCGGTGGATTTACCCCCATCTGTATGAAGATTTCTTGGGATTCAATAGTCATATTGAATTGGGAAACAACTACTGCCGCGACCTCAAAGCCTTTGCAGCCTTGCACCTCGTGCTACTTATAGCCTGGGGTAGAGATCAGGCGGGTGAGGTGGCGTTTGATGTTTGGTAGATGCGAAGTGTTGCTTATGCGATTATGCTGCCAAAAACCAACACGCACTCCTTTTATCGAGAACTGTTTGTTGTCCTATTTCAACAACACCACTGCGCAATGTAGCTATATTCATGAAAAACCCGGTTAACAATTGGCA
>CAYOHX010000368.1:0-2089 GCA_964403875.1 uncultured Anaerolinea sp.
GATGATCGGGCTGGTGAACGTGGCTTTCTGGCTGCAGAAACGGCTGTATAAAGGGTAGGTGAGGGGGCGGGGGTTTACTCACAGTACAACTTCATTATATTATTTTGATGCTTGAAATAATGACAAACCAACATATAATTAGGTTAATTAACCTGCAGGTTAATTAACCTAAATGAACTACTTTTACCCTCCCGATCAACAACACCTGTTTACCGACCGCGACACAGAAATCGGTCAATTGATGCATGCATTAAATTCACTTCAAATTGGGCCAGCGGAACATATGGCCCTGTTTGGTCTTCGTCGCATCGGGAAAACATTGCTTTTAAAGGAGTTGATCCGGCAGTTACTGCTTTCCCATCCTGATACGGCCCCCGCTTACATGGATTTCTCTGCCCTGTGCAGTTCTCCGGAAAACTTTGTTTTGGGGTATGTTGGCAGCCTGTGCTACTGGTTGTTTGAAAAAGGACAGACGGATCCAGAGCCTTATCTCAATGCCAGTACGCTTCCGGTTGCCCTGGCGAAAAAAGGTGAAAATGCTCTACTGGCTGATGTACAGTCAATTCTTTGGGAACTGGAGCGAGCCAAACCCAACCGACAGACGTTGTTACGCCAGGCATTCCGATTTCCCCGCCTGGCTTCCGAGAGATCGGGCAAACACTTGATTTTGGCTTTTGATGAATTCCAGGAGATCCGCACGTTGGAAAACTTCCCGGAGAGCCAAAATGTGCTGACGTTGTTCCGATCCGAAATGCAAACCCAATCCGGGATCCTCTATTTGCTGGCCGGATCTGCAATCAGTATCCTGAGCCGCCTTTTGTCGCACCCAGATAGTCCTCTGTTTGCACAATTTAGCCGGTTGGCTGTCGATCCCTTTCCACCATCAGGCACAAAGGTGCTGGTAAATAAACTAATTATTGAGGAGTTGGAACCGGATGTTTACCCATTAATCCATTCACTCACTGGTGGGCATCCTTATTACATAACGGCATTAACCCGCCGGCTGAGCTATCTGGTTGATGTCATTCAGCGTCCGGCAACCAGCGATACCGTGAAACAGGCATTCCTGATAGAAACCCTTTCACCTGGTGGACGAATCTATGACTTTTGCCGCTATGTCTACGACCTTTCGCTGCAAAAGGCTTCGGGGTACGGTTCTTTGAAAGCAGTGCTGCAAATCCTGGCCGCGGAGGAAGGATTAACTGTCTCACAAATTGGCCGCCGCTTGCGCGTAACGTCCGGTACGGCCAGCGATTACCTGCGCTGGTTGTGTGAGGTGGATTTAATCCAGGAAAAGGATCACCTCTATTTCTTCCAGGATCCGGTTTTACGCTTCTGGGTTGGGAATGTGATCAAGGGCATTGAAGTCAGCCTCACTGCCGAGCCTTTGGATCTTAAACACTTAATGGGCCGGCTGGACGTTCAGTTCCAACGGGCGTCAGAAGAACTGGGAATCGCTCAGGAAAGCCTGATACGGGAACTTATGCGTTCTTTCGATGGACAACTTGCTCAAGGAAAATGGTTCGGGCGAAATGAACCTGTCAGCCTGCCCGTGTTTCAATCCGTTCGCAGTCATGAATCAATGGACGGACAGGTTGAACTGGACGCGGTCACCAGTGGATCTTCCGGTCGGGATTGGATTGCAGAAGTAAAGTGGAAGAACAAACGGGCTGGGAAAAAGGAGTTGGAAAAGCTGTTGCGCCACGTACAGGAACGGAACGCTCAAGGCTGGTATATATCGAGATCGGGTTTCACAAGCGAGGCAGAAACATTCGCAATCGAACAGGAACTATACTTTTCAGATGATATGGCCATCCGGGAACTATCCCTTTTTCTCCGGAAGCCAGCGAAATGATGAAGATTTAATATTACCCTCCCCGGCTTGCATTCCAATCAATCTGCCATGATCGCCATCACCCCATCCCTCTGGAACGACGAGAGGGGGTTCGCGCTCGGATTTGTGCGTTCATCTGGCCCGGGCGGGTGGACCATCAAGGTCTCCAACGGTGTGCAACATCAAATGGAAAGCTCGTCCCCCTACTCCACCACCCGCAGCTCACCGGAATGATCCGTGTTGTAGCCAGCCAGG
>CAYOHX010000369.1:0-2052 GCA_964403875.1 uncultured Anaerolinea sp.
TGACTCCACTGAAAAAAGTCTTTCTTTAGCAACCTAAAACTGCTCCACGTTGCGGCAAGGGCTTGAGCAAGTGCATCAAAAAGGCCTGCACAGCACCCAAAGGAGAAGCTGCAACCGATTCCGGGGCGGAATTCTGCCCACTTTGGGCTGTGTTTTGCTGCTTTTCTGCTTCTTTTTTGGCTTCCAGGTAGCGTTGAATACGCCGCACGTTGGTTGTGGCAGCAGAAGCGATTGCCATGCAGGTTACTCTGAACTGTCCGCGTACCGGCATTTTTCCCGCCGGAAAGGGATGTTTCACGGAGCGCACGGTGGCTTCAACTGCTGAACGCAAGTTGTGTCCGTCGCCTTTGTGGGCCAGATATTCTCTGCGGCGTTTGGCAGTCAGAACTTCCTGAGTGGTAAAGGGCAGAAGATAGCGCGGGTCTCGTTTTTGTGGCTTGGTTGGACAACGTCCGTCTTGCTGGAAAGGGCAGACGGCACATATAACTGGATCGAAACGGGCTTGCCATGCACCCTTTCGGGTGGGTGTCACTGGAGCAGTTTGCCCATGTGGGCAAGTGAGTGAGGCCGGGTTGCCCTGTTCGTCAGAACCCAAATCAAAGTCAGAAAGGTGAAATTTGTCAGGGTTGGGTTGCAGCCCGCGAATCGCAGTTTGGACAAGGTTCACTCCCTGGTCTTGCAAGACAACATCACTGGCTTCGCCGCCGTAGCCGCCATCGGTAATCATGGTTTTCACAGCGGTACGTTCTTTCAGGCTGGGCAGAGCATCGGCCAAGAGTTGGGTATCATCCACATTGTTGGGCGCAACCTGCACTTTGGTAATCAGTTGCAGTTCGTTTTCGGGATCGCAAGTTTCAGTGATGTTGGCCACATAGCCTTTGTAATGACCCGTTCCTTTGGTGCGGTAAGTGGCTTCCAAATCGTCCACCGATTGCAGGCAGCCGCAAGTGATCTCGGTATTTTCTTTCGGGCATGCGTTGCTCTCAACCAGGTGAAAGTTGTCAGCCAAGAGCCGCTCCAGCACCTGGTAGGACTTTTCGCTTGCATAGACCGTTTTCAATTCTTGCAAAAGGGTATGGATGGCTTGCCCTATCCTTTGCAGGTGCTCTTGCACCGCTTCCTTGCCTTTGACCCGATAGGTGTAATGCCCGGCGCTGTCTTGGATATATGGCGCCAGGGTTTCCGCCAGGCGAGCCTTATCGGTATCGCTCAGGATGCGTTCCACCCGTTGCAAACCTTCCACCAAGAGTTGCAGACGGCTGGCTGAAACAATATTGCTCGCAATTTGGGTTGAGTCCATGCGCTGCATCCCCGTTCGCACCTTCAAGGACACGATTTGTGCATCTGTAATTTGTTCGAAGGCTTTTTCCAGCAGGTTGACGCCTTTCTCCGCATTGTATTGGCTCAACCGTTCTCGAAAATAGTACAGCGTGCGGATTTCAAAATCGCCATCTCCCAGCCGGTCGTACCCTAACGCATAGCGCACTTGCAGGTTATAGCAATAGTTCTCGTATAACTCTTCATCGCTCCATCCCATGCCCGCTTTCAACGCCTCCAATCCCACTAGCACGTTCACCGGCACATTGGGGCGAGAGGCCTTTTCTGAATACAAAACCGAAAACGCTTCTTCTTCAATGCGGCTGAAGAATTCCTGGTAGAATGTGCCTGCCCATGATTTTTCCAGGCGTTTGCGCTGCTTTTCCGGCAGTTCGCTGGTGGCGCTAATGAGCGCTGGTTGTTGGTGTTTGGTGTTTTTCTTGAACATGGCCTGATTATATTAATTTTTTATGCTTCGCAATAGGGCCAATTGCTTTTTGCAGTGGAGTCATATAAGTTATCTATAACAATTCGATGTTATATTCTGGGTCTTTTGACCCGAATATTAACGAAGTGTGAGTTACGACGACGTTGTGATAGGGGGAATGGCAACAATCCCCCTCAAAAGGAGGATATGATGAATAAAAAAGCCCTGATCGTCATGCCTGTCATTTTTGCTGCTCTAGTACAGTATGCGTTTTCAACTGCTGTAGCCAATAATCACATCGGAAAGCG
>CAYOHX010000370.1:0-2048 GCA_964403875.1 uncultured Anaerolinea sp.
ATTTGCCGGCCATCTTTGGCTGCCATCTCCTGCACCCACTCATGATAACTGGTATGAAACCAATCCGGATTGCAGATGGGAAAATAATGCTCGGATTCGGGAGCGGATGGGGCCGTAGTCAGATCGATGATCCAATCGATTTGTTCTTCGATGATCTTCTCTAGAGAAAACGAAAACCCTGGATAACCCTGCGCCAGGATGCGCCCACCAGGCAGTGCCAAAAAGAGCGACATCTTCTGCGCTTTTTCTTCTGAAGGCTCGGGGAGAAATGTCGAATCGACACAGTAACGCGTCCGAGCGCCAAATCCTGCCGGCTGAATGTTCTGGTAGAACTGCCATTCCTCGCGAATCTCATGCCAGGCTTGTGCACGAGTGGTTCCTGCCAGTTTGGCCCAACGAGGTAAGGACACGCCGTTTCTCGTCCAAATCTCAATCCAGATCTTCTCTTTTGTCTCCATCGGCCAGGATTGATACCCTGGTTCGCTGTGATCTTCGCAGCCATCAGGCGGCATTTGCCCAGATAAACGCCGGGTAACGTAGTCCGTGATCTGGTCACAGACCCACTGGCTGCAATTCAGGCTATCTTGCACGCTGATCCCATGCTCCATCAGCTTTTGGACCACCGGGCTGCTTTCGTGTAATGGCTGGATAGCCAGGGAATCGTCGATGGCATCCTCCGTTCCTACGACAATCTGTTTCAAAAGGGGATGCAGCTCGGTCGGGAAGCGGTATTTCAGGTTTTCACTGGTTTTCTTCGTTTGAAGGTCTTGCCAAAGTGCCGGATAAAAGGTGTTCAGCCATTCTTCCCCGAGGGCATTGGTCCAATCCTGGACGCCGGCAGTGAAACGCAGCTCAGCATCTGGATAGAGTCCGGAGAGCAAGCCGAACGCAGCCGCCCGCGTGCCGCCGTGGCTGATCTCATCGAGAATCAGTACGCGCTGTGGCTGGAGATTGGTTGCAGCCGCGCCGTTCAATAGCCTTCGAAATTCGCACAGATATTTTATGTGCTGATTAATCCACGTCTGATAATGATGAAAATCAGGGGTTGACGTATAGTTCACATCAAACCCGCTCATTGCATTCGCCAGCCGCCAGGTTTCATAGATGTGCTGCTTTTCGACGCCCAGGTTGATCCGGACGAACTGCGGGAAAGATTTGGGCTGGGTCTGACGCCAATAAACCTGGGTTGCGTGCAGTGGGCCAAAATCCGAGTGCGCGAGGCTGACCAACAGCTCCGGTTGGAAGGTGAGGATTTCCTGGCAAACGCCGGCTGCCAGTTGGTAAAGCGCTTCTAAAGCCTGCTGTGTCAGCGGGAGAAGAGGGGAATTGTCCAAAGGTAGATATCCTTGTCAGCGCGGTTGTTGATCCATCATACCATCGATTGATCCGATCAAAAGTTGTCGCGATTTGACCAAATCACGAATTCCATCAAAACTATGTTTGCAATCAGGCGGTAGGTTATTACTTCGCACGATTCAAGGAAAATTCGCAAACAAGGAAACAGGTACCACCATGGAATACCGCCTCTTCGGCAAATCTGGTTTGAAAGTTCCCGTTTTGACCCTCGCCGCGGCCACCTTTGGCGGCAAGACTGAATTCTTCAACACCTTCAATACCGCTGAGGTTGCTGAGGCGGCCCGCCTGGTGGACATCTGCCTGGAAGCTGGCCTTTGCCGGCCTGATGGGCGTGAGCCTGCACACTGTCCAAGATTGGGAGGAGGGGCGGCGCAAGCCCAGTGGTCCGGCGAAGCGCTGCTGCGGATTGCCAACCAGCGCCCGGATGTTTTCTTGGAGATTTTATAAAGAGGCCTGAGATCGTAATGTTCGAGACTTTCCTCGCTGTCAGGGTGAGGAAAGTCTCTGTTCAGTAATCGATGCAAACAAGACGGCGGCTTCCAAGCAGCAGTATAGCTTGTTTTACAGGGGGCACCTACTCTCTTAAAAGCCCTTATCGATTTGAACCACGTTAGATGCTTTTGTTCGTTGATCAATATCCAGAGTAGCCAGTGGTATGTTAAGTTGTTGTGCCACGGCTGCATAGATAGAGT
>CAYOHX010000371.1:0-2014 GCA_964403875.1 uncultured Anaerolinea sp.
CGCCAGCGCCGGATCAATGATGAGCGCGAGGAGTACTTGTCTGCCAATTGCCGCACACGGGTGAAAAAGAGATCACGGGTGTCCTGAAACTCGGCCAGTTGCTTGAGTTTTTCAAGCTGTCTGGTGGCCTGGTCATAGACTGCGGCGGACTTTTGCCCACTTTCAAGCAGGCGATCGATCTCCTGCCATGCCTGCGGTTCGCGTTTGGCCAGAGCCTTCATCTCCGCGATGTGGTTCTGGCGGGCTTCTTCAGCTCTACGCAGCCGATCGGCTTCTTTGAGCTGGCGAGAGCGCTGCACTAGCTCAGCCAGGCTGCGTTTGCCGGCGCTTGAGGATATTCGAGACCGCGGAAAGAGTTCACTCAAGCGCTTCCGTAATGCCATTCCCACCGTGGCATCTCCGTTGGCGAGGCGTGCCAGATAATCGTCACACTCCGCTCGCGACAGATGAGATACATAACTCCGGTAATCAACCGATTGGGTAGGCTGCAAATCGGGGCTGCCTTCAGCAGCGGCCTGAACGAGAAACGGATCAATATCAAAGGCTCGGATGAAGTTTTGTAACGAAGGCGTCAGTTTTTGCAACCCGGGCGGAACTGGGGGTTCGATATCATACGCGTGGCTGTCCTCACCTTCTTCCTCTACTGGCTCGCCAAAAAACGTCATCTCTTTGAGCCAGACCAGGTACAGCAGCCGGTAATCACCCTCCAAAATCGCCGATCGTAATGAAATAAAATCCGATAAGTCCAGGTCTGTTTCTTCCAGCCAACCGCCATCTTCAGGGTTGAAGTCCATATCCAGCACCTGGTAATCCCCAATGGTTTCAAATGAAACATATTCGCCATCCCAATAGGGCTCAATTTGGTTTTCTTCCAACATTCCTTTCGGGAAGCGAAACATGAGGCGCTTACTACCCCAATTGGCCTGATAAAAATAGGCGTCAAAATATTTTAGAAGCACCTGCTTGGGATCATGTTTGAAATCGCCCCAGTTATATGTGACAACCGCTTTGCTTGGGCTGACGTCAATATGGCTGGATAATTTGTTGACCGCCGCTTGTTCAGCCGGCGTCAACAGACGATCAATCGTCTGCCATTCGTGATATTGGTATTCGCTCATGATATTTCACTTCCATTTCTAATAGGGCGGTGTCGCAGGCCCTTCATACCCACACATTCCCATTCGTGGCGAATTTACGACTGGCAATGGTTCCCCATAATTTTCGTGGGGGTGACCTTGGGCATGCTCATCGCATAACAGGCCGGGTTTGTCGTCTTCGTAAATGCACTCGATGCACAACCAATTCGCCGGTTGCCCGCATTCCTGGCACAGCAATTCTGGAGGGCAGTTGCGAGCCATCAGAAAGATGGGATGTTTGGTCAGAGGGCGACCCACGCGAAAACCTATGGCCTTTATATCTGTCTCAGAGGTGGTGCCAAAATCATACTGATGTCGCAGCACCATGCCCGCGTCAAAAACAGAATCTGCTTTTCGCGCTTTCCCAATTACAGTACCACTCCAGCCACCGACGGTGAACTGACTGAGGTGCCCACAACATTCCAGCCAGATGGCGCGGAGATATCGGTCTAGTTTATCCAATGTAGCTGAGCCATTCATCTCAAGGTCCAGCCAGTGTTCTTTGGAATCGGCACTTTGAATTCGAAGATGCCAAATTTTTTCATCCGAATAAACACCGGAATGGACACCCAATATCATTTCTTGCCTTTTTGGGCATTTCTCAAGGTGCCTCGATGCACTTCGTTTCGCAAACGTATCACCGCAAAAAAGACAAGTTCCTTGAGATTCAGGGTTTTGTGACATCATCACCTCCGATAGTTTTTCCCGCATCACATAGACAAATCAAAGACCTTTTTCATCATCTCCGGCAAATCTCCTGCATAGGTAAAGACAAGCCGTTGTCCTACTCGAGTGGCCGCCATATAGACCTTGCGCGTGTTATCCCGAATAATCTCTTCACGCTCATCATCCGACAGGCGGATCGACTGCTCTTCCTC
>CAYOHX010000372.1:0-1982 GCA_964403875.1 uncultured Anaerolinea sp.
CATCGTACCTACATTCAAATGCGGCTTGCTTCGGTCAAATTTCTGCTTAGCCATGCTAGTCCGTCTCCTTGAAAAAGTTCACCAAGTCAATTTCCTTCAATAAACGGCTCAAAGAGCCCCCAATGGGATTCGAACCCATGACCTTGCCCTTACCAAGGGCACGCTCTACCAACTGAGCTATGAGGGCTTGCCGTTTGCCACCCTCGCGGGTGATTCAATTGTCGGTCTTGCGACCAGTGGGCAGTGTAGGATTCGAACCTACGAAGGGGGTGCCCCAACTGATTTACAGTCAGTCGCCTTTGGCCACTTGGCTAACTACCCGCTCGAAAAACCTGCGAACCGTTACTGGCTCGAGAGTAAAGTGGTTTTGCTTCCACTCTACTCGCCAACCTGTAACTGGAGCCGACGATGGGGATCGAACCCATAACCTACCACTTACAAGGCGGTTGCTCTACCATTGAGCTACGCCGGCGCAAACTAAGTTGTTAAGGCTCGTTGCACAGCGGGTAGATTATACCAAAGGAATTTACTCCAGACAAGGTTTCAGTCTAAGTCATCCTGAGGAGATCTTTCGGGTGAATCTACCCAACGGGTGAGGAGTTTATCATCCCTTGGGTGGGGCGTCAAGGAAAAAACGAGGTGTCTACTCACCGAGGCTGGGGAAGTTCCTGAATCTGAGGTGTTTATGAGGGCGAAGACCCCATAGACGCCTCAAATTCAGGGTATTTCACCCTGACCGTGAGTAATTACAAAACGAGAAAGGGATTCGATGGAGAGCGGGGAGGCCTTTTGTGGGGCTTGTAGGAGCATACATGCATTGCCCCTACAAGCCTTGCGAATTTTTGATTGGCTTCAGGGCAGATCGAAGGCCGGGAAGCCGGGGCCGGAGCCCAGAGATGCCAGCAGCGTTGCGGGGCTGGTGAGGTCTGAAATGTACAAATCTCCACTGGAGCCTGTGCGGGTGACAAACACCACCCGCCCGTCGGGCAGCCAGGCCAGGTCTGAGACGTCTACTGCGCCGGGCAGCGCGGCGGGCGTTCCGGAAATTCCCGCAATCATCACCGCGCCGGTGGTGTTATCGGTATAGGCGAAGCGGGTTGAGTCTGGGGACCAGCTCAAGAAATTCCTCACGGAGGGAATGGCTGGCCCGCCCGGAGCGCCGCTGGTTGGAACCACCACAAGACTGAACGGGTCGCCCACGGAGGTCAGGTACGCTGCCTGAGCCAGGTCGGGAGACAGTGACAGCCACATGAGAGGAGCGGTTTCAAAGCTGCCCAGCGTTGCGGTGGAGCCATCCAGGTTGATTTGATATACGGCGGTTGGTCCATTGGAGTCCAATGAAGCCGAGGGTGGGATGGCAACGCCAAAGCGGCTGCTGTCGGGAGCCCAAAACGCGTCTGGATAGAAGGCGTATTCGCTGTAGGTGAGCACGGGGGGGAAGTTGATCAACCCGCTCAGGCGGCCGCTGCCATCGGCGCTGGCCAGGTCAACGCGATCGGTACGCGAGATCGCCATGCGCGTGCCGTCGGGAGAAAAGCGATACACCCCGCCTTCTCCGTGGCCAAAGACGGGGGTTTGAGCGCCGCTGTCAGCATCGATGAAAATGAGATCTTCATTCCGCAGGAGTCCGGGGCCTTCAAAGACCGGGCGGGTGCTGATGGCCAGTTTGTGCGTACCGGGAATCCAGACGAAAGAATCGAGGGTGGCTGAAACAGCGCCGTCGACCCTGCCAAGGTCAAATATCTCGCTCGTCGTTAGCAGGCGCCGTTCGGTCCCGCCGGACGTGGGCGCGACCCATACGGTGTAGTTGATGTAATCACTGCTGCGCGTGAAGGCGGCCAGGGTTCCATCGGAAGAGAGGGATATTGCATCCACGTCCCCCGAGGTGGTTAGTTGCGTGGGCGCTGCTCCTTCGGTCCAGGCCCACAGGTTGCGGTTGGCATCTTTGTAGATGAGCGCTGCGCCGACGGGGGCGGCAACCT
>CAYOHX010000373.1:0-1974 GCA_964403875.1 uncultured Anaerolinea sp.
CAGCGCTGACGAGTTGAGGTCTCAGCCGCGGCGTGCCGCCGCGCAGGAGGTCTGGGCCACCGTCCGTGGCCGCGTAAGGACGGAGAGAGCGTGTGGGGGTGGTGGCCAGGCATGGATTGACGAAAGAGGCGGCGGCGCGGTTCGAACACGCGGTGTTGTTATGGGGGATGGAAGCGGATCTGGATACGGGCGTCGAGGAGTTGCTGGTAATCTTCGGGGGTCAGGAGTGCGTTTCGAGTGGCTTCGAGCAAGCGGAAGGCAAAGTTCTTGGCAGAGCCGAAGCCTTTCTTGAACAGGCGGGTGAGCAGGTCTCCCTTCTGGATGAGTTGGTCCAGGATACAGGCGATCTGCAAGAGGAAATAGTAAACCTTCATGCCGGTCTCGTCATTGGTGTATGCGTGTTCGAGCTGGTATCCGCCGTTTTTCTGCACGTTGAAGCCTTCGTTTTCAATTCTCCATCTTTGGCGTCCTCCTTGGTTGCACAGTTCGATGACGTTGTCTTCGGTGAGAGGCAAGAGGGAAATCCACTTGAAGCGGGTTGTTTTGGGATTTCCTTCTTTTGGCGCTTTGGTCTCGATGCATTCGACGACATGCACGGTAGGATGGCGCCGCTCGGTGTCGGCATAGTCGATGTCGTTGACCCAGCGGAACGTCTGGGTGACGGCGCCGTTTTTCCCGGTGCGGCAAACGAGGGGGCGCGCGGTGGGGCGCAGCGCATTGAACTCTTCGTTGATTGACGCCAGTTGGTCGTCTTTGAGCGTAATCATCGCGCCCCAGTGGTATTTGCGGCAGAGCGCGAAGACTGTTCCGTTGGGAAACAGGCCATCGCCCAGCAGGAAGATGGGCAGACGCGGGAAGCGCTGCTTGAGCCGGCGCGCCAGGCGGTAAAAGGCTTTAAGTTCGCAGTCCTGCTTGGTGACATTTTCGGTGGGGTTCTCGATGAACTCGCTAAGCACGGAGAAGGCGAATCCGTTGGCGCATACCAGCTTGGCCTCAAGGACGTGGTGGTAATAGAGCGTCTTGCCGTTATGGGTCTTGGTCAGGCAGTACGGGCAGTGGCGTTGTGAAAACGTCAGCAGGCCGGTCCCGTCCACCGCAATAAGGAAGTATTGTCCCAACAGCCGCAACGGATACAGGATTTTGGCATCAATGAGCCGCTCGGCCAGGACCGTCACGCATTCCTGGACTTCGCTCACCACAAGGCGGCAGAACACGTTGTTCATGGCGTCGCCATGTGGCATGCCGCATCCGAACAACGTCTGAAACAGCGCATGCCCCTGCGGGCACCGCAACAGCCAGTTGATCTGCCGGCGCGCCCCCAGGCGGCACAAGAACATCCAGATGCCCGCCCAGAGCATCGCCGGCAGCGGATAATCAATGTCGCCCGGGCTACGAACCCGCCGGGGATCCGTGACCCCTTTCAGCCATGGGGGAAAAAGCGCCAAAGAAGTGATGAAATGTCTTCAGCGCCAGCTTCAGGACCTTTTGCTGCTCGGCTTCTTCCGCTCCAGCAAAAACTGCCGTTGCACCTGACTCATCTGGCGGATTAATCTCCGCAACTGCTTCCAGTTGTTTACCCACGTCTGAACTTCCTCCCGCAATTCCACCGGCACGTACAACGTATGCGTGAGCGCTTTCTCCTTCCACGTCAAAAGCGCTGTCTCGTGAATCGGTCCTTCCTGGGCGCACCGGCACCGCGGCCGGCCGCACCGCTTGCGCGTCACCGTCAGCGAGGCCTCGATAAAGGGGCCAATCTGACGCACCTGCGCCAAGATGTTCTTGCCCACCGGGCTGGTTTGGGGCTTCATGGCAGACACCCTCCTTTCTGTATAAAAGTATATATACTTTCCAATCCTAAGTCAAGCAAAAACTCCGGCTTTTGGGGGCTTGTGCGAAAAAAATCTTTCCCCGCGAGAGCGGTTACCCTTCAAAATGAAACGCGCCTGCGCGAAAAATCATGACTCGTTATTGCTG
>CAYOHX010000374.1:0-1902 GCA_964403875.1 uncultured Anaerolinea sp.
CTCCAACTCTTGCCCTGGGAATATCCGTACCTCTGATTACATAAGCGGGTTCGGAAAAATCCTTACTTGGTCCATCCTCACCCCATCCCCCATTGATGTGATGTGCTAATACATTACCAATACTGTGATAGTCCCACCCCTCCGGAATCTCCCCCATCTCGGACGGCACCATGCGCGCGCCCTCATGCCCCGGATAGCGGAAGTGGACAAACCACTCGCGGTAGATCGCCTGGGCCATCTCCTCCAAAATCTGGATGCGGCGGGTGTTGTTTTCGATCAGGTCATCGTAGGCGGAGAGAGTAGAGGCGATTACTTTCTGTTGCTCAAGAGAGGGGGGAATTATATCAATATCGAGGATTGCTGAAAGATCAGCTCTTTGTCGCCCTGAAGCGCCAAACATGCTTTTCTCAGCAGGCTTTCTTATTGTATCGGTAAGGCTAAGATAATATACATAATCTGAATCAGAGACCCCAGCGCGACCCCGGAAGACAATAAACTCGGTTGAGCCAAACGCCGGACTTCCTCTGTATTGAGCTATTTTTCCATTCTCTAGGCAGGGTGTAATTCTAGCAAAAAGAGTATCTCCATCATCGAAGACCGCTCCACCTTTGAACTCCTTCTCTCTTTCAGCTTTGACAAGCCTTCTACCCGGAAGAACATCTTCCATCATCACACATGGTAAAAGAGCACCTCTTTTAAGCCCGACTTTTGGATTTACAACAACAAAATCACCAAGTTTCATTTTATTTCTCTAGAATACTTTTTGATATGTCTTGAATTGTCTGCTCTAAAGCATGAGCCTCAGCATTTAGTTGGTCAAGTTCCTCATTTAAGGTCTCAAGCTTTTCGTAGAACTCATAGTCTTCAGAGTCTTTCTCTGTCACCCCCACATACCGTCCCGGATTCAGACTCCAGCCCTGGGCCTCGATCTCCGCCCTCGACGCCGCCTTGCACAGCCCGGCTACGTCGCGGTACTGCTTCTGCGCGAACACGGCTTCCAGCGCGTCGAGCTGCGCGGCGGGCAGGGTGTAGTTCTTCCGCTCAAAGACGAAGCCGTTCAGGTCTTCGCCGCGGTACAGCCGGGCAATCGAGGCCAGCAGGCCGATCTGCTCCGGCGTAAACTCGCGGTGGGCGCGGTCCACCTGCTGGTAGATGCCGCGCGCGTCCAGGAACAGCACCCTATCCTCGCGCGGCGTGCCTTTCTTGGCCTTATCCAGGAACCACAGCGTCACCGGCAGGGTCACGTTATAGAAGAAGTTGGAGCCCACCGCCACCATCACGTCCACCGCGCCGTCCTGAATCAACTGCCTGCGGATCTCGCCTTCCGACTGGCGCGCGTCTGAGGCCGAGTTGGCCATCACGAAGCCGGCCCGCCCGGTCTGCTTCAAGGCGCTGTAGAAGAGCTGGATCCAGACGTAGTTGCCGTTGTCGGCCCGCGGCATACCAAAGGGGAAGCGGGCCTTGTCGTGTTTTATCTTGTCTTTGTCGTAGCCGTTGACGTTGAAGGGCGGGTTTGCCATCAGGAAGTCGAACTTCCCCGCCAGGTTGAAGGGGTCCTCGTAATAGCTGTTCGACTGGCGAATATCGCCGTGCAGGCCGTGGACGGCCAGGTTCATGCGGCACAGGCGCACCGTCTCGGCCACGCGCTCCTGCCCGTACACGCTGATGTCGCTCTGCTGGCCCTGGTGGCGCGCCACGAAGGCCGCCGACTGCACGAACATGCCGCCCGAGCCGCAGGCCGGGTCAAAGACCAGCCCGTGATAGGGTTCGATGATCTCGACGATCAGCTTGACGATCGAGGTGGCGGTGAAGAACTCGCCGCCGCGCTGGCCCTCGGTCAGCGCGAAGTTGCCCAGGAAGTACTCGTAGATCTTGCCGAAGATGTCGCCCTCGATGTCCATC
>CAYOHX010000375.1:0-1897 GCA_964403875.1 uncultured Anaerolinea sp.
TGACCGGTTTGGGCGTAGACGGTACCGATATTATGGTGGACGGTGGCCAGATTAGCGCGGTTGGAAGAGTATTCGGCGAGAGCGCGGGATTGATTGAGGAAACGTAAGGCATCTTGAGGGCGACCGACAGCCATGCACACCTGACCAATGGCATCCAACATAACCGATTCCAATTCTTTGTCGTCCCCCTGCACGACGGCCAGGCCATCTTCCAGAATACGCCGGCCCTTGAAAGGGTTGCCCAGGCGGTAGAGCAGGGTCCCCCAACGGTTGGCGTAACGGCCTCTGTCAGCCCCCTGGCTCATGGTGAAGACCTGCTCCAGGTCGGCCTCGCACAGGGGCGCCAGGCGCAACAGCGGCCCGCCTCGGTCAAGAACTTCGTAGATTGCATTGAGCAGGTTGGTATAGACGGGCAGCATCCGCTCCAGGAGAACCTGCTCTGGCGTGGCCGGCGGCAGGGCCTCTCGGGCATACAGGCGGATGGGCGGCAGCAGGCTGTAGAGCAACAGCTTGCCCTCAGCAGTGGGTTCTTCGACTCGCGTCAACAGGCCGCGTTGGGCCAGGCTGGCCAGGCGCGCCGGGATGGGAGAATCTTCTTGGTCCGGGTCCAGGATCTGAGCGGCGCTTTCGGGCAGGAAGGCAGCCTGGAAGATACGCAGATCGGAGAGGGTGTTGAGTAATTCCGTAGAGAGATAGGCGGTGCTGGCATCCAGGCTGGCAAAGAGGCTGCGCTGGCGGTCGTCGAGGGTCTTGTACTTGTCTTCTGTAACTTTCAGGTGTTGGTCGACATCATGCGCAAAAGGCTCAAATTCCAATTCTAGTCCCGCGAAGGCCAGCCCCAGCAGACGCAGGCTGAGGGGGTGCCCGCCCAGGCGAACGCTGAGAATCTGAGCTTGCTCTTGCGTGACGCAACTGGCGCGCTGCCCGGCGGCCTCCAGGAACAGGCGCCCGCCGGCCAGGGGAGAGAGACCTTCCAACGCGAGGATTTGCTCGGCTTGGCCAAAGTTAAAGGCTCGCCGGGAGGTGAAGAGGATTCCGGTGGAGGCAGGCAGTCCGTTTTGGAGGAAAGCTGCCAGGCGGATGGACTCGGCGTGGTTGCTTTCTACGGCCTCGATGAGGGTCTCGCAGTTATCGAAGATGAGCAGGGTGCGGCGATATTCTAACTGGTTGCGAATCTGGCGGACAATGGCATCTTCTTCTGGCGGGGTGGGCAGGGACAGCCCCAGCAGGTTGGAGAGCTGGATGAGCAAGTCCATCTTGGAGGGCAGTTGTTCCAGGGACAGGGCGTAGACTCCACCGGGCCAGGCCCAGGCCACACGCTGAGCGGTTTGCCAGGCCAGGGCGGTCTTGCCCTGGCCGCCCACGCCCAGGAGAGTGATGTAACGCGGGCGGACATCGCCGGTGAGCCATTGATTGAGCTGCACCTGCTCTTTGACGCGGCCCTGGAAGGCGCCCAATACCGGCGGGAGCGCGCTGATGGCCAGGTAAGGCTGGTTGTTGCGCACCTCGAGCTGGCCGGGCTGCTTGTGGAAGCCCTGGACGGGCTGGTCGAGGGAGGTGTACAGCACGGGCACGCCTACCGCCCAGGCACGGGGGTTGTCGCGGGATAGTTCACGACGAGCGCGGGTGACGGCCTTCTCGATGGGGAAGCCGGTAGCCAGCCCTTCGTAGAGGTAGCGGGTGAAAGCCAAGGCGTCCACGTCCAGTACAGAAAAGCGCATGCCCAGGGCATAGGGCATGCCCAGTTCGGCGAGCAGGCGGGCCAGGTTGCTGAAGGGGGTAGGGCCAGGGGTTGCGCTGACGCAAGCACTCAGGACGGTCAGGAAGGCCTGGCCTTTGACTTCCTGGGCGAACTCGCGAGCGGAAATGACCTGCAATGCGCCGGGCTCGCTCTCGA
>CAYOHX010000376.1:0-1879 GCA_964403875.1 uncultured Anaerolinea sp.
CCGGGCGGGCGGGTGACACACATGGAGGGTTTGTCGACCGCCTGGGACCTGGACCCGATCGAGCCGCCGCTGCGGGTGCTGGATCTGACCCCGGATTGCGATCCGGGACATGCCGAACCCCGGCGGGTGATTGCTCGTTACGAACGGCTTGAGTGCGCGCTGCCTTTCGACCCACCGCGGGCGTTACTGGTGAATTTGCGCGCCATTCTGCTGCGCTGGGACCCCGACCTGATTTTGACGGATTGGGGCGACACCTGGCTGCTGCCCAGGCTGGACGCGTTGAGCAGGACGCATGGGCTGCCACTGCCCTTGAGCCGCGAGGATCGACCTTCCGCGCATCGCCCGGCGCGGAGTTATTTTTCCTACGGGCGGATCGTGTATCGCGGGGCGCAGGTGTTTTTGTTTGGGCGCTGGCACATCGACCGCAAGAATGCCATGCTGTGGGAAGATTATGGCCTGACGGGTGTGCTGGAGGCGGCCAGAGTGACGGGGCTGCCCGTGCAGGAAGCCGCGCGCGTTTCGCCGGGGACGGGTATCTCGGCCATTCAAATGCTGACGGCGCTGCGCGATGGGGTGTTGGTTCCGTGGCAGAAGCAGCAGGTGGAAGGATATCACAGCGCGGCAGGAACGTTTCAATCGGATCAGGGTGGGTTGGTATACCAGCCTCTGGCGGGCCTGCATTACGATGTGGCGGGGGTAGATTTTGTCTCCTTGTATCCGGCCATCATGGTGCATTTTAATATCTCACCGGAGACGTTGGGGCCGCCGCGCCCAGGCGCTGAAACCGTGCCAGGGCTGGAGGTAGCCATCCAGGCGGGGGGCAAGGGCATTGTGCCGCGGTCGCTGGCCCCGCTGTTGGACAAGCGCGTGGCCTTGAAACAGCGGCTGGCGGGCCTGCCGGCCTGGGATCCGCGCCGGGTGAGGGATAAGCAGCGCGCCTCGGCGCTGAAGTGGCTGCTGGTAACCTGCTTTGGCTATTTGGGATACAAGAATGCGCGCTTTGGGCGGATGGAGGCGCACCAGGCGGTGACCGCTTTTGGGCGAGAGATTCTGCTGCGGGCCAAGGAAGCCGCCGAGGATGCCGGTTTTGAGGTGCTGCACCTGTATGTGGATGGGTTGTGGCTGAAGCAAGGCGGCTTTTGCGCGGAAGAGCAGTTTGGCGAGCTGCTGGCGGAGATCGAGGCGCGAACGGGGCTGCCGGTGGCGTTGGAAGGGGTGTACCGTTGGGTGGTGTTTTTATCTTCGCGGATGTTTCCCAACCGGGCAGTGGCCAACCGTTATTTTGGGGTGTTTCGGGATGGAACCATTAAGGTTCGGGGAATTGAAGCGCGGCGGCACGACACCCCGCCGTGGGTGGGCCGGACGCAGATGGGCTTGCTGGAACTGCTGGCGAAGCCGGACGACCCGCACGAGGCGCTGCCGGAGGCCGACCGGCTGGTGCGCAGGCGGATGGTGGAGCTGACGGGCGGGCAGGTGGCGGCGGAGGATTTGGTGGTGACGCATCGCCTGAGTCGGGCGGTGGAGGCTTATCGCAGCCCTTCTCCGGCGGCGCGGGCTGCCCGTCTGATGCTGGAACAGGGCAAGACACTGCGCCCGGGGCAGTTGGTGCGCTTTATCTACACGCGCGGAGAGCCGGGCGTCTGCGCCTGGGATGCGGGCTGCCCGCCCGCCGGGGCGCAGGTGGACACGTGGCAGTACCGCAAGTTGTTGTTGCGCGCGGCGGAGGCGGTGTTGCAGCCCTTTGGGTGGGAAGGGTTGGGACCTAAACAGGGGCGGCTGTTTTGATGATAGAATACCCTCACCCTGGCCCTCTCCCGGTGGGAGAGGGAACGGAGCAGCTCATGGAGGAGTGGTGGATGAAATTCAGAAAGCCGGTTTC
>CAYOHX010000377.1:0-1859 GCA_964403875.1 uncultured Anaerolinea sp.
TGCAAGAAGAAGGCGGCAAAATCAGCCGTGCGCGCTGCCTGCTGGGTGTTGTGCGGCGCCAGGATGATGGTGAACTGTTCTTTCAAGTCTTGCAGCACACTTTCAATTTTGGCAGTGGATACCGGGTCGAGCGCCGAGGTGGGTTCATCCAGCAGAATCACTTCGGGGCTCAGCGCCAGGGTGCGCGCCAGGCCAAGTCGCTGCTTTTGCCCGCCCGACAGGTCGTTGGCCGGAGTATCCAGCCGGTCGTACATCCCACAATACCGCCTGGCGCAGTGACCACTCCACCGCTTCATCCAGGCGGGTTTTACTGGTTTCACCGGCCATGCGCAGTCCATAGACAAGGTTTTCGTAAATACTGAGCGGCAATGTAACCGGGCGTGAGAACACCATGCCCACTTTGCGGCGCAGTTCAATCACATCATAATCAGGATCAAGGATATTTTTGCCGTTTAGCAGCACGCGCCCCGATAGCTGCGCCATGTCGGTCAGATCGTTCAGGCGGTTGAGCGTGCGCAGCAAGGTCGATTTACCCCCGCCAGCCGGGCCAAAGATGACCGTAATCTGGTTGGCTGGAATTCTCAGGTTGATATCCCGCAGGCTTTCAGCCCCGTCGGCATACCGCAAACTCAGATGTTCGATAACAATCTTATCCATACTTACCTTTTTACCGCAAAGTCGCCAGGGGCGCCAAGTTTTTCTTTTCAAATTCCTTTGCGATCTAGTATGATAATAAATATGGGACCCGGCAGGCCGATTTGCGACTTGGTTTAGAAGACCGTCGCGAAGCATGGGTCGCCGGGTCCTTCGCGTTTGTTGCCCGAACAGTTAAATGGTCCTTGTTGAGACCGAATTCTGCTAGACCGGGCACTTCCATTATACAAAAAAGCGAGGACAGAATGAACCAGGAAAAACCAGCCGTTGTCATTGGTATTGATGTTTCCAAAGCTCGTTTGGACATTTGCGCTCCAGGGTGTGAGTGGTCAGTGCACAACGATCTAGAATCCATTGGAAAACTTACTAGCCAATTGCAGGAATTGCAACCCGACTTGATTGTCATCGAGTCTACCGGCGGACTGGAACGAGCTGTACTGGTTGAATTGTCAGCAGTTGGACTCCCGGTTGCCTTAGTCAATCCTCGTCGTGTACGCGAATTTGCCAAATCCATCGGTTTACTGGCCAAAACGGATCGCATTGATGCCAGACTCCTGGTTCGTTTCGGTGAAGCAGTCAAACCACAACCTACCAGGCTGCCTACACAAGAAGAACAGCATCTTTCTGCCTTGATGACCCGGCGCCGACAGGTCATTGATATGCTAACCATGGAGAAGAACCATCTTTCTTCTTCCCATCCCACCACTCAGGAAAGCGTCAACAAGATCATGGACGCTCTTCAATGTGAATTGGACGACCTCAATGAACAAATTGATCATTTCATTGACCAACATCCTGATTTCAAATGCAAAGAAAAAATCTTGCGCTCCGTTCCAGGGGTCGGTGAAGTCACCTCTGCTATTCTGATTTCCGATCTACCGGAACTGGGCTCCCTGGATCGTAAAAAGATCGCTGCCCTGGTGGGAGTGGCTCCTTTCAACAACGACAGTGGTCGTTTCCGTGGTAAACGACGCATCAAGGGCGGTAGACCTTCCGTTCGAACAGTGTTGTACATGGCTGCTCTTACAGCCACAAGACATAATCCTGTTATCCGCTCTTTTTATTTGCGCTTACTCAGCCAAGGAAAACACAAAAAAGTTGCTGTCGTTGCTTGTATGCATAAGTTGCTCCTTTATCTCAATGCCATGATCCGCGATTCGCGCTCCTGGTTATCTTTTCCTGCTTGACTTTTAACACAGTTGCTT
>CAYOHX010000378.1:0-1839 GCA_964403875.1 uncultured Anaerolinea sp.
GCGAGGCCCGATTCTCATAGGGTGAGGTCTAGTTCTATGGCACTTGACTGTCAACGAAAATGATACCCCGCAAACGGGAATAAATGGGAGCGCGTTGCATTACCGGCGGTATCCCCAACCTTATGCCTTGTATGTGGACCCAACCCACGAGCCGTTCGCCTGCTACGGCCCGATCTTTGTGACCTTTGTTTATTGAGTCATGGCGTGCGAAGTGGGCTAACGAGCTCACTGATGGCGGCCCCCCGAGGCACCCGGCTTCCTAAGCTTCGTCGTGGGGCCGTCATTCGGTGTAACGGTTGTCTTCGCCTCGTGTTTCCCTGTCCCACCACTGAATTCCGCCTCGTCAGCAGAATGTGTGGGTAGTTTGCGGTTCCGGTAGCCTGCCCAAGTTGTGATATAGGGCGATTTCCATGGCTTGATACGTGCGGAACCCGTAGGAACGTCTGGTCACCACTCGGATTTTGTTGTTGAGGCCCTCGACCGCGCCACTGGAGACCTCGCCCTTGGCTTTGAACCAGTTCAAGAGGAGCGCCTCGTGTTTGCGCAGCATCCGCGCCACCTTCTTCATGGGTTCGAGGCGGCTGCGCATGGCCCGCTCTGTCCAGTAATCCAAGAAGCCTCCCGCCCAATAGATGGATTTGTAATGCCAGAAGTAGTCGAAGCACTCTTTGAGCTCCCACGCTTTGCCGGTGGCCAGCTTGCTCTCCAGCAGGCCCCAGAGTTTGACCCGGGCTTGCCCTCGGACCCGGCTGCCGCGGCGCAGGAGTTTCCAGCGCATCTTCTTGAGCTTGGCCGCCATAGGCTTGCCGTGCAGTCGGCTGCTCTCGGCGCGTCGCACCTGGTCCACTGCCTGGTTTAGGTGTTGGACGATGTGAAAGCGATCCAGTATGTGCAACGCGTGCCCCGCCTTCTTGGCCATGACCGTGAGATAGGGTTGCCACATGTCGCTGCAGACATAGCGCAGGCCGCTGAGCACCTGCGGGCCCAGGACATTCAAGCCCCGCCGCAAGGTGGCCTTGGTTCGTCGGCGCCCCACCCATAACAGCCGCCGACAATGGCCATCAATCTGATAGATCACCGTCAGGAAACTTTCGGCTCGCTTGCCCTGCCCCCAGTGGATCTCATCAATGCCAATCGATTCAATCGCCTCCAACGCGCGATGTGCCAGGCCCCACTCCACAAACCATTCCACCGAGTGGTAGACGGCTTCCCAACTGGTGTGAAAGGTCCGAGCCGTCTCTCGCCAGGAAAGCCGGCGTGCCCACCGGGCCAGGAATCCCATCATCGCCGTGGTCACCGGTCGCTTGCCTTGACTCCAGGGAATGTGTTCGACACCCACTCCGTGCTCCGCGCATTCCACCCGTCGCGGCGGGTAGAAGAAATAGACGATGATCCCCCACAACGGCACGAACAACCAGCGCCGCTCCGGCAACCGGTCGTAACCAGGAGAGGGTTTCAAACAGGTGGCGCATTTGCCACGAATCCCTCGGTGCGCCTGGATTCGGGCTTCGATGCGCAAGGAACCGCCCGAGCCGCGCAGGCGGATGCTGGAATAAACAAATCCAGCCAAGTGTTGAATCCGGTTTAGAATGGTCTTAACTTCCAGTTGAGTGGTTGGTTCTTTTTTTTTCACACCCGATTCTTGTGAATCGGTTAAAACTATCAACCACTCTCTCTTTCTTCGCTCACGGGTATTTCGAGGCGCCTGGATCAACCCTCGGCTCGCATCGGCGAGGTAAAGCAGCAGAGCGGCGGCTGGCGAGCCCCAGCTCGCGCCGCTCTGCGGTAAATGTCCCGCAATTCCCCGCTGTTCTTACCCACAAATTGTTCTACACAGCC
>CAYOHX010000379.1:0-1833 GCA_964403875.1 uncultured Anaerolinea sp.
ACCTAAGTTTCGCCCGAAATAGTGGCAGATTGCCACAGCATAGGGCTTGAAAAAGAAGAGCGATGAGTGTAATTGTATAAGTTATCAGACCACCTACAAGGAACTCATTGCCATGAACAAGTTTAGCATTAAAGAAGAAAACCAATACGCGTACACCTCCGTTTTGCCGCTCACAGCCATTGGAGTAAAGACCCGCAAGATGAAATTGTTTGAGCCGATTGAACAGGGAATGAAAATTCCGCAAAAGACGGTCAAATACCGTCCGGTGGACAAGCTGAAGGATGGGTATATCGCAATCCTAGCGGGAGCGCAGGGCATGGTCGAGGTGAATAAGCGGGTGCGGGCCGAACGGGCGGTGCAAGTGGCGTTTGGTCGCACGAACTGTGCGGAACAATCGGTGGTTCAGGATACGTTGGATGCCTGTAATGACCAAAATGTCGTCGAAATGCATCGAGCGATGGAGCAAATCTTTCGTCATCAGAGTCAGAGCTATCGGCACGATTATCAACGCGAATGGCAGTTGTTGGAAGTGGACATGAGCGGTCGGCCCTGTGGTCGAAAAGCAGCGTTGGCCACTAAAGGGTACTTCGCCAAGCAGCGCAATCGACGCGGGCGACAGGAAGGCTATGTGATCGCGACCTGGTATGAAGAAATTGTGGTCGAACGGGTTTATGAAGGGACGATCCAACTGAACCGGGCGTTGCGTCCCCTGGTCGAGGCGGCCGAATCCTGTCTGGAACTGGACGAGGTCAAACGCAATCGTACCATCCTGCGGGTCGATTCGGGCGGCGGAAGTGTCGAGGATATTAATTGGGCCTTGGAACGTGGCTATCGGGTGCATATCAAAGATTATTCGGGCAGTCGGGCTGCACAATTGGCAAAAAGTGTTCAGGTTTGGTTCGACGATCCTGCCCAGCCCGACCGGCAGTTTGGTTGGGTGACCGAGGCAGCCAACTCTTATGTGCGCCCAGTACGTAGAATTGCCGTGCGTTGCCGAAAAGAAAACGGTCAGTGGGGCATCGGGGTGATTGTTTCCAACCTTGAACCCCAAGACGTGCTTTGGCTGACCGGTCATTATCGCCAGGAGGAACAAAAAGAAGCCCAGGTTTTGTTGGCCTACGTTTATTTCTACGATCAGCGCGGCGGCACGATTGAAATCGAAATCAAAGAGGATAAACAAGGCTTGAGTACCACCAAACGCAGCAAAAAACGCTTCGCCGCCCAGCAAATCCTCACTCAGTTGGAAGTTTTGGCTCACAATACCTTGATTTGGGCGCGCCAGTGGTTGGCCACTCATTGTCCTCGCCTGGCACACTTCGGCCTGAAACGCTGGGTGCGCGACATCCTTCATCTCAATGGAGTTGTGGTTTTCGATCAACGCCTTCATCTGATTCAACTGATCCTCAATCCTGCCGATCCCCTGGCTAAAGAGCTATCCCACGGCCTGGCTGCCCTTCTCGCCGGGGAGCATGTTGCCATTCATTTGGGCGAAACTTAGGTATTTACTTTCGATTCTCCAACAAGGGAAATTTAACTTGATACAATCCAAGGCATCACGATACACATCATTAATCACAATAATCATACTTAGCCTTTTAAGTATGTTCCCATTGATTACCGCATTTCGTTATCCGCCCTTCTTAAATGATGATTCCTACATAACCCTCACGTATGTAAAAAATTTAGTAAACGGCAATGGATTTGTGTTTAACCATCCTCCGGCTGTTTTAGGAACAACAACCCCATTTTTCACTTTAATTGTTGCTGCTTTTGCTAAAATTTTCTCAAATATTGACATTCCAGTAATTGCTGTTTTCATTAGTTCGTTTTGTT
>CAYOHX010000380.1:0-1805 GCA_964403875.1 uncultured Anaerolinea sp.
AAAAAATCCCCGCGAAGGCGGGGATTTTTTGTTGGTTATGTCGGAAAAACCGGACTTCCGTTGTCTATTCGATGGTCGTGAGGAATTGTTGGGCAATTTCACCGATGGGCTGGTCGCTGGAGATGCCATTCCACAGGTCGCCAGGTTTGACGATATTGACGACAACAATGTTGGCCCCGTTAAAGATAGCGCTGCGCGCCTCGCGTAGGTCCACGCCGCCGGCGGCAGAAATGATCACGTCGAACTTGCTGCGGATGCGGTTTACGTGACGGTATTGGATGATCTTCCCGGCGGTCAATTCT
The DNA here is from genome assembly GCA_964403875.1 of uncultured Anaerolinea sp. Lineage (GTDB taxonomy): Bacteria > Chloroflexota > Anaerolineae > Anaerolineales > Anaerolineaceae > Anaerolinea. The sequence goes on from CAYOHX010000380.1 coordinate 303, forward strand.
TCGTCGCGCCCGCGGTGCAGCACCACCACATCGGGTGGGGTGCGCAGGGGGCGCAGCACCTCTAGCGGGTCGGCCACACCGAGCATATCAATCATGGCCAGCGCCTGATGTTGGCGGCAGGCGGCGATGAACAGGTCCAGCGTCTCGGTAGGTGAACTGCCCAAAGCGGTGACGGCGGTAGCTCCGTTGGACGAGGCCATTTCAACCTCGCTGGCGCCGCCGTCGCTGGTCTTCAAGTCGGCTACCAGGGAACCTTTCCACAGCCGCCGCAAAGTGCGCAGGCCGGCCATGCCCTCGCGCTTGAGGAAGGGCGTGCCCGCCTCGATGAGGATGCGCGGGCTGGCCGGGATCTTGGGCAGCAGACGCAGGGCCGTTGCCAGATCGTCGTTGAAGGCAATTTGCAGGTAACGAGTCTTGTGATCGAGCATATCGGCCCCTTATTGGGAGCGTTTGCTCATCACCTGGCTGACCACGCCACCGAGATCGGAGGGGACGAAGAGGACGATCTTCTCCGAAGGATCGGCAGCGATGTCGCGGATGGTTTGGAGGGTGCGCAGGTGCAAAGCGCCACTGCTGCGGGCCAGCGTCTCGGCGGCCTGGGCCAGGTTCTCGGAGGCCGAGAGTTCGCCTTGCGAGGCGATGATCATGGCGCGGCGTTCGCGCTCGGCTTCGGCTTGCTTGGCCATCGCGCGCTTCATCTCGGCGGGCAGTTCCACTTCCTGGATCTTGATGGATTCGACATCTACACCCCAGGCGCTGGTTTCGGCATCCACGATCTCTTTGATGCTGTTGGCAATCTTCTCGCGCTCAGTCAAGACGAAGTCCATTTCGCTGTTACCGATTACATCTCGCAGGGCAGCCTGGGTGTACTGGCGGATGGCGAAGACATGATCTTCGATTTTGATGATGACAGTTTCGGGGTCGATCACCTTGAAGTACACCACGGCGTTGACCAGCATGGGGATGTTGTCTTTGGTCATCACTTCCTGGCGGGGGATATCGGCGGTTTTGATGCGCATGTCCACCTTGCGCAGGTTTTGAATGAAGGGGATGATGAAGGTCAGGCCGGGTTCGCGGACCCCCTGGAACTTACCCAGGTTAAAGACAACGCCGCGTTCATACTGGTAGATGAGGCGAACAGCCCGCACCGCGAGGGTGAAAACGACGATGGCCAGTGTAACCAGGATGCATGCGCCAACAGAGAGGAAGGCTTCCATATTGATTGATCTCCTTTGGGAAGAATAGTTGACTCGGACACAGGGATTGTTCCCTTGAACATTGTAGCATAGGTGAGATTCACTTTTCCGAGTTTGATAGTTTCTTGATGTTAAGGGTTGGTAAACGACCGGGTGGCTTGGGGCGACGAAGAATGATTACGTTCTGGATCTTTTCCCATCCTCCGAGCAATTACTACAGATCTTTCTACGCCGATCTCTGAAAAACCGAGATATGGCTTTTCCAAAGTCACTTGACTTTTGCAAAAGCCTCGCTCTTTCGTATGGG
>CAYOHX010000381.1:0-1804 GCA_964403875.1 uncultured Anaerolinea sp.
TATTCAGATCTTTCTCACCTCTACTCATCTACCGGAGGAACCTGCATGAACGACGACATCGCTATTGTTACCGAGAGACTATCGCGCGACTTCAAAACCGTTCGCGCCCTGGACGATCTGACCCTGGAAATCCCTCGCGGGATCGTGTTCGGCTTCCTCGGGCCGAACGGGGCCGGAAAAACCACCACCATCCGCCTGCTGCTGGGGCTGCTCGAGCCCAGCCAGGGCCGCGCCCAGGTGCTGGGCCTCGATACCCGCACCCAGGCCCAAAGCATCCGCGAGCAAACCGGCGCGCTCCTCGAGCACACCGGCCTGTACGAGCGCCTGTCCGTCGAAGACAACCTGGACTTCTACGGGCGCGTCTACCACATGGACACCACCCGTCGCCGGGCGCGCATTCAAGAACTGCTGGAGCACCTGGGTCTGTGGAACCGGCGCGCGGAACCATTGGCCGGGTGGAGCCGCGGCATGAAGCAAAAGGCCGCCGTGGCCCGCGCCCTGCTGCACAGCCCGCGCCTGCTCTTCCTCGATGAGCCCACCGCCGGGCTGGACCCGGTGGCCGCCGCCGCCCTGCGCGAAGACCTGGCCCGCCTGGTAGAAACCGAGCGCGTCACGGTCTTCCTCACCACCCACAACCTGACCGACGCCGAGCGCCTGTGCCGACAGGTGGCCATCATTCGCGCGGGCAAACTCCTGGCGCAGGGCAGCCCCGAAGAACTGCGCAAGCGCTCCGGCGGCGAGCGCGTCGAGGTGTTCGGCAGCGGCTTCACCCCCGAGCTGGTCGCCCGCCTCAAAACGCTCTCCGACGTGCGCGAGGCCGAGTTGGTCAACGAACACCTGCTGGTCACCGTGCAGCCCGGCGCGCAGTTCTCAGGCATCACCGCCCTGTTGGTGGGTGCGGGCGCCGCCGTCGAAGATATTCGCCGTGGCAAAACCAGCCTGGAAGACGCCTTCCTTGATTTGGTGGAAGATAAGGATTAAGAAAGTTCCCCCAATTTGAAGTTACTTGAATAAACATAAAACGGAGTAACCGGAATGCTACAAGACATTTTTACCATCGTACGCAAAGAATTTAAGGAGATCATCCACCAGCGCGGCTCGCGCCGGGCCGGTTGGCTAACCATCGTCATCGTGGTCGGCCTGCTGGGCATCTACATGCCCATCACCAGCGGGCGCAGTTGGGTCACCAACCCCGTCGGCCTGATCAGCTTTGCCTGGCTGCCGCTGTTCCTGGTCATGGGCATTGTCGCCGATGGGTTCGCCGGGGAACGCGAGCGCCACACCCTGGAGACCCTGCTGGCCTCGCGCCTGAGCGACAGCGCCATCCTGGCCGGCAAGATCACCGCCGCGGTGCTGTACGCCTGGGGCATCGCCATGGCCAGCACCTTGATCGGCGGCGTTGTGGCCAACTTTGGCAGCGACAGGGCCCCCGGCTTCGTCTTCTACCCCGCCTCCTGGTTGGCCATCATGGCCTCCTTCAGCCTGCTCTTGGCCATCCTGGTCGCCACGTTGGGCACGCTGGTCTCGCTCCGCGCGGGCACCGTCCGTCAGGCCTACCAGCAACTGAGTATCAGCTTCATGGTGCTGTGGTTCGGCTTCCTCATCGGCCTCCAGTTACTGCCCGATACAGCCAAGCAGTGGCTGTCGGCCAAACTCGACACGCTCAACCTGGTAGGGGTAGGCATCGGCATATTCGCCGTACTGGTAATCGCCAACCTCGCCCTGATCGCCGCCGCCCGCCTCCGCTTCCAACGCGCCAAGTTGATTTTAGATTGATTATTCCGCGAAATAACACACAGCGGGC
>CAYOHX010000382.1:0-1785 GCA_964403875.1 uncultured Anaerolinea sp.
CGCGGCGCGGTGGGTGCCGCTCGACACGCTCACGCCCACCTCGTTCCAGACGCACGGCCCGCTGACGATGGAATTGCTTCGGCAGTGTTCCGATCTGTAATTGCTTTCCCCCAAAATCTGCCGGTCGGGATGTACTCGTAGGGGCGGCCCGCCGGGTCGCCCTGGCAAGGTATCGCCTGTCCTCCCCCTCTCCCATCATACTTTTCGAGGCGGGCAGGCGTTGGGAACGCTAAACGCAGGGCGCTACTTGCTGCGCCCCATGTGCACCAACTTTAGACAAGCTCCACCTCCAGTAACCAATATTGGAAGGTGAGGGGGTGGGAGCGGCGGCGGGATAAGCCGGAAGTAAAGAGCAGGGTGTCGGCCAGGGTGGTGAGCGACTGAATCAAAGCAGGTAAATCGGGCAAATTCAAGGCGAGATGCAAGGCTTGTTTGCGAATGAGTTGGGCCGCCCGGTGGAAGCTGCGGTCGAGGCGTCGCCAACAAGAGACGAGAAAGATCCAATGTTGAACGAGTAAGGCCAGTAATTTGGCGTAAAGCTCACACCAGACCCGATGAGGGTCCTGAGAACGAGATTCATCCAAGGCCCCACTGTTTTTCCAGAGGTCGAAGAGACATTCGACCTGCCAGCGGGTCATGCCCAGGATGAGGGCTTCTGCCGCAGAAAGGCGGTCGGGCGGTAAGCTGGTGAGATAGATGGTCCAGGCGGCTAAGGCCAGGGTGGTTTTGCTGAGCGGCTGTTGTTTATGGCGCGCCTGAGCGAGCAAGCGCGCGCGGCGCTGGTCGGCCACTTCCTGAGGGACGGGCCAGGCAATCAGGCGGCAGGGGAGCCGTTGAGCGCCCAGCAACACCGGGATATCGACGGGACCCGGGGGCTGGTGGTGGAGAAACGAGACTAAGTCCAGACGTGTACCCTCGCTGGTGGCGAGGCAGGTGCCGGTCTTGTAGCGGGTGAAGAAATCAACCCCCTGGGCCACGTCCTGGGCGAAGGTTTCCAGATTGAAAAAGCCCAGGTCATTGAGCCGCACACTCCCAGGAGGCAACGGCCCATTCCCGACTCCGGTCTGCTGGTCATGCTGGCGCGCACTCCGCAGCCAGATCCCCAACCCGCCCCGGCTCATTTCCCACCGCACCGCCACTTTCACTGCCGCTGCCTCGTCGTGATTGTTCCCGCGCCACACCGTCGCTAACTCCGGGGGCAACTTCACCACGCTGCTATCCGCAATATACACCCCGGTAAACCGCGCCAATACACCCTCACTACCGGGCACCGCTTCGATCAGCTGTCCCAGCGCGCGCTGTAACAGACTGTCCAAAAAGTAGGCCGCTTTCGCCGTAAACCGCTTGTCCAACCCCGGCGTACTCACCCGCATCCCCACCGTCGCTGCCGTTTGTCGCACTTCTTCCCGGGTGCTGCGCGGATTGCTCAGAAAGCCAAACACCAGCGTTTGGGCGAATCCCGCCCCACTTACTTTCCGTTGCCGTTGGATAAAGCCGGTCTTCCGCGCCACTTCCTCGGCGGTGGTCGTCAGCAACGTTTGCATCGCTTCAGCTACTTCGGGTATCGTTGTCATCGGAAAAGGGCATCCTTTCTGGTCCTGGTAGGCCGCGTTAGGATACCCTTTTCCTTAAGTTGGTGCACATGGGCAATTCATGAATTGCCCCTACGGGAAGACTTAAATTCTTCGTAGGGGCGTATCGCATACGCCTCTATAATTTTAGAGCTTTGGTCCGGCGGCGCGGACTTCGGGCGGGCAGTCTGCCGCGAATTTCTTGAAGTTGTCA
>CAYOHX010000383.1:0-1688 GCA_964403875.1 uncultured Anaerolinea sp.
TCTGCGTATTCGGTGGGCATCCAGAACCATTTCGAAAGGCAATTCAACACGCTAGCAGGCTGTCGGAGAGGAGGTAACTTTTGCGGTCAGGGCAGCCAAACAGGCTGAAATTGGGCGGAGATTGCAGCAAAACCAGTGTAAGCGGGAATGTTTCAAGGCAAAGCTCCTTTCAAAGGCAGGGAGTAGGCGCGTTGAAGCAAGGGTGGGCTAGATTAAGCCCTGCTCCAGGAACAAAGTATGCATACGCTTGAGATTGAACGCCAGGCAAACCAAGCACCATTCCCCGGCTGCCGCACGAAGACCGCGGAGGGAGAACTGGCGGAATCCCAGGATTTCCTTGAGGATGCCAATGACGGGTTCCACAGTACACTTGCGCAGGCGGTAAATGGCCTGACCGATATCCGTTTGGAGTTTGTAGGCCATCTTCACTTTCGGGCTGGCATCTGGGGCCGGTTCGTCCGGAAGCTGTTGGAAAAAGGTGTGCCAATCCAGGTGATGGGCTTCGCGTCCGGTGGCAATGTACGGATCAATCCCCCGCTGCTCACAGGCCTGGATGGTCGCTTCGCTGAAGTAGCCATTATCCAATGCCGCCGCGGCTGGCTTGCCCAGTTCGGGCGGCAGCGCATCCAGGGTGGGGGCGGCTTCTTGTTTGTCGTTGGGATGGTTGGACAGGGCCTGGGCCACAATCAACAGACTGCTCTGATCAACCGCCACCTGCACATTGTAGTGTTGGTCATAGCCGGTGTTGCTGCTGTTTTTCATGATCCGCGACTCCGGATCGGTGAAGTTGTATTGATCGCTGTCGCGCGGTCCGCTGTCTTGGGGGGGCTGTGGGGGACGCCCTTTCGGTTTATGGCGCTGTCGATGGGCCTTTTCCGCGCGTTCGGCCACTTTGGTTTCGTACTCGGCTTGTTCGGCGGCAAACCGCTCCTTGGCCCGTTCTTCCAGGATCGCCTTCGCTTTCGCCAGGTTCAGCAATCGTTCCTGCCGGATGGTCAGTTCATCCGCTACCACCATGCCCTCCGGGAGGCGGATCTCCCCTTGATCGGCCCGCTCGCCCAAGGCAAACAGTTCCTGGACTTCCTGCTTGAGCTGCGCTTCCAACTCGATCAGCCGTTTGTAACTCACTGCATGACTTTTGGACGCATCCGCGTGGATCTTGCTCCCATCCAGGCTGATATTCCCCATTTGCAGCACCCCGGCCGCTTGCGCAATCAGCAAGATTTGCACGAACAAGCCTTGGATCGCTGCCAGAAACTGCTTCCGAAAATGCGCGATGGTGTCGTGATCCGGGTGCAGTCCCCCGGCAATGTAGACCATCGGGATGCTTTCGTAGGTGGCGCGCTCGATCTTGCGCGAGCTGAACGTTCCCGTCACGTAACCGTAAAACAACAGCCCCAGCAAGATTTCTGGCGCTATCGCTTCCCCGCCGACCGGGGCATATCCGGCGTACACCTCGCCCAGGTCCAACTGTGCGATGATATCCACCACAAAGCGCGCTAGGTGATTGGCTGGCAGCACATCCCCCAACCTGACGCTCTGGTTGAGACTTTCTTCGTAGTTCGCCCGTTGAAATTTCCTGCTCATCCCTTCAGTTTACCAGTCTTCTCCCTCTACCGCTCTCCGACAACCTGCTAGGCGGGGCCGTGATCGTCAAAGAGGGTTATCAGGCCGGCGAGACCGATTTT
>CAYOHX010000384.1:0-1687 GCA_964403875.1 uncultured Anaerolinea sp.
CGTAGGGTCAAAACAAGCCCTGGCACGGGCCATTCCTCCCGTGGCGCAACCGCGATGACCGCTAGCGCCAGGCGTCGGGTCAGGGTAGGATGGATTTGTATTCCAAACAAGGCCACTAGGTTATTGGTACACAAGAGGCGAAGCCTCAACAAGTCCGAGTCAAAACATGGTCCTCATTCCCGGATGATTTCACCACTGGTGGCGAGTTGGTCAGGCGACTCGACCCCGCTCAGGAAAATATCACAAGCGTTGGGAATGAGTTGGAATACACCACGAGAGATGAGGGGAGGCCGAGATGAAAGACCATCAGGAGATGAGGGCGCCGCTGGGTGACGTGCATCCGAATGCGGCCGGGTTGGACATTGGGTCACGAGAAATCTGGGCTTGTGTCCCACCGGACCGTGATGCGGACTGGGTTCGACCGTTTGGAACCTTCACGCCCGATTTGCACCGCCTGGCCGATTGGCTGGCCCAGTGTGGGGTCGATACGGTGGCGATGGAAAGCACAGGTGTGTATTGGATTCCTGTGTTTGAAATCCTGGAAGCGCGAGGGTTCCAGGTGTACCTGGTGAACGCCCGGCATCTCAAGAATGTGCCGGGGCGGAAATCAGACTATCAGGACTGCCAATGGATCCAAAAGCTGCATCGGCTTGGGTTGTTGGCGAGCTCATTTCGACCCGACGCCGAGATGTGCCGTTTGCGAGGGTATTTGCGGCATCGTGCCCAGTTGGTTCAGCATCGAGCCCCGCATATTTTGCATATCCAGAAAGCCCTGCAACAGATGAATATCCAACTGCCCCAGGTGCTCAGCGACGTGATGGGGACAACGGGACAGGCGATTTTACGAGCGATTGTGGCGGGCGAACGGGATGCAGTCCGGCTGGCCCAACTGCGCCATCCGGCGTGTCATTCCTCGGAAGACATGATTGCGAAAGCCCTGACCGGGGATTGGAAGGAAGAGCAGTTGTTTATCTTGAAACAGTCGCTCGAACTCCATGACTTCTACACGGCTCAGATCGCGGCCTGTGATGCTGAGGTTCAGCGCCAATTTTCGACTATGAAACCCCGCTGGATTCCCGCTGACTCCGCCCTGCCAGCCAAGCCCAAACGGCGTCACCGTCATTCGCCGGCGGTTGATGTCCAGACCGCTGTTCTCCACCTCACTGGAGTGGATTTGACGGCAGTTGACGGTTTGAGTGCCGCCTTGGTCCAGACCATTCTGTCTGAAATCGGTACGGATATGAGCAAATGGCCAACAGTCAAGCACTTTGCGTCGTGGTTAGGTTTGGCACCGCACAATGCGATCTCGGGTGGCAAGGTGCTGCACAGCGAAACACTGCCTACCACCAATCGAGCGGGTCAGGCTTTTCGCCAGGCTGCTATTGCCTTAGCACGTAGCCCCAGTGCCTTTGGGGCTTATTACCGCCGCAAGCGCGCCCAGGCTGGTCCTCAGTTTGCTCAGGTCGCCACCGCCCATAAAATTGCCCGCACGGTCTATTTTCTATTGAAACATCATGTTCCTTATCAAGACATAGGAGCGGAAACCTACGAACAAAAACATCGCGAACGAGAGCTGGCTGCCTTACGCAAAAAAGCGGCCAAGCTTGGCTTCGCGCTCGTTAGTCCTCAGCCGGCCCAAACGCAGACTTAACAAAGGTCTATCCTATGGTGGTTGCTCAGGAAACCT
>CAYOHX010000385.1:0-1672 GCA_964403875.1 uncultured Anaerolinea sp.
GTGGGCGGAACAGGACTCGAACCTGCGACCCCATCCTTGTAAGGGATGTGCTCTAACCGACTGAGCTATCCGCCCGATAGGCAAATTATACCGTGAATTGGGCAAGTATGCTACACTTGCTAAGAATGCTAGAGTTGCAAAGTGCAAGAAGGATGTTCTCTAGTCTAATGTCGGGTTTCGCTGCGGAGTCTTTGGGTGGGTGTTTGTGATGTGCCGCTCAACCCGACCTACGGTATGGTAGTTGACTAATCCAGTTTGAAACTGTTTTCCCATTATCCAGGAGGGTCTTATGCGTTTTGTGCGTTTTTCAGTGGGCGACCGCGCCCCGCAGTATGGTTGGATGTTTCAAGACAAGATTGGCGCGCTGGAAGGCGACCTGTTTGGTGAATACCGCAGATTGGAAGCAGGGATGCCGATGGAGCGCGTGCGCCTGTATGCGCCGGTGATTCCCAGCAAAATCATCGCGGTGGGGCGAAATTACGTCGAGCACGCTAAAGAACAGAACGTCGAAGTTCCGGATATTCCATTGATTTTCCTCAAACCACCTTCGTCGATTATTGGTCCAGGAGATAAAATCCTCCTGCCGCCGCAGTCGCAGCGGGTGGAGCACGAGGGCGAACTGGCGGTGGTGATTGGCAAGCGAGGACGCTGGATTCCAGCAGAAAAGGCGCTGGAGCATGTATTTGGATACACCTGCGCCAACGATGTGACCGCGCGAGACTTGCAGCGCCGGGACGGACAATGGACGCGGGGGAAGGGCTTTGATACTTTTTGTCCGCTGGGGCCGTGGATTGAGACCGAATTGGACCCGGCGGATGCGCTGGTTTCGTGCCGGGTGAACGGGGAGATGCGCCAGATGGCTTCTTCGCGCGAGATGGTGTTTACCATTCCGCAGTTGATCGCGTATATCTCTTCGGTGATGACCCTTCAGCCGGGAGATGTGATTTTGACCGGCACGCCGGCGGGGATTTCTCCGCTGGAGGAAGGGGATACGGTTGAAGTGAGCGTGGAGGGGATTGGCGAACTGCGCAATCCGGTGGCAAAAGAATAGATAAAATGGTAACTGCTCAGGCAGTTAACCTAAAGCGTGTTCGCCAATAGCTCGAAGGATAGTAGATAACCAAACTAAATCGTAAACAACAGGCTCTCTCTTCCCTTCAAGGATTTGTTTCAGCCCCTCCCAATTATCGGACAATTGGCCTAGGGTCAATTGTTTTGGTTCTTGATAAGGGTCGTATCGCGCCTCTTGAGGAATATTCCAGTAATACTCGACTGGGATGTCAACTTGCTTATACCCCAATTTTTCAAGGTGATCTATTTCCTTCAAATAGACGGCTTTCAATTCAGATAAAGCGATTTCCATTGACACCATCCAGTATGAAATGTAAGAGTCTCCATTGATTATAGTCGTTTGAACAAAATATACTGATCTTCGCCATTGCCCAAAAAAGAAAAGCCAGGGAAACTTAAGGTATGAAACAGCTACGACTGTGGACTTAAGTAAAAGATTAACACGGTTTATGAGAAAAGAATAAACATAAGAAATAAAAAACGGGCGCGAAGCGCCCGATTTTATGTAGCTCGAAAAAGGGGTTAATCTTGCGCCAGGCCGAGGCTGGTGAACGAGGCGGCGAAGAAGGTGTCCTTGACAATGGCCAATACTTCGAAGTTG
>CAYOHX010000386.1:0-1554 GCA_964403875.1 uncultured Anaerolinea sp.
AATATCAAATATTTAGGCGAGAAGATCACTTAGGACGCGTGAACAAAAGGGGGGAAGGATGTTTCTTCTTTTCTATAACACAATCGCCGCCGCCACGAATGTGATCACCCCGCTGGCGCACAGATAGATTGCCACAAACCTTTTTTGCAGCAGGTCTACAAAGGACTGCACCCCCTCGCCTCCTCCCCCTGAGTCCGAACGGCGCATAAACGTCGCCAATTGAGCCCCCGGGATTCCAGAGGGACCACCCAGCAATACCATCAACCCGATTCCCAATTGGAGAACACCGAAGAAGAACAGGATATCGCTAAAATACTTTCCCCAGTTCATCTGAAAGTGCAAATACCAGGCCAGGGCGAATACCACCGCCTGCCAGACGAGGAAGCCCAGGCCTTTGCGAAGCAAAATCGATCGAACCATTTTTTTGTCGCGCACATCAACCTCCCGGGCTTCGCCGAAGTGGCCCACCAACATGGCGAGCGGCCACAAGTATACAGTATCACGAAGTCCGCAAGATGCGCATCAAGAACTGGTCAAAAACAGCCGGTTTTTTTCTGTGCTCCGCAAGGTAGAGGGAAAAAACGCCACCTCCCCATTCCCAACGAGCCGATACAGTGCCGTTCGGAAATAGCCTTACTGTCCAAATGTGCGCGTGGCCAAATCGAAATACCAGATCGACTCATCTGTCGCCTGTAGCGCAATCCGCCCACCTTCATCTGCCAGAATGCGCAGCGCGCCGGCCTTGGCCGAATGTGGATAATGCACGTACTCCCCCATTTCGCGCGCCCCGTTGAGTGAAGCCACAATAATCAAGCCCTCTTGACCATCCTCGGCGGAACTCCCCGCAAAGACCAACAACGAAGAGCCATCTTCGCTGTTCCGCTGCAAGTAGTTGAGGATATGCCCTTCCTCCGGGTCTACCATTCCATCGCTGCCTTCAAAGATTCCTGCGGGCAGTTCTCCCGCGCCGCCGCCCACCGAATCAACCATCGGCGGGAGTTGTGCCTGGGCTGGATCTTTGGACGCGGGCGCAACCAATCCACTCTCCCGGATTGCCTCGGCTGTTTTATACATCTCGATCTTCTCTGCCAGGCTCTCGCGTCCCTGGGCGTCGATTGCCGGATCAAACATTTTTTCTTCCAGGCCCTGCAAGTATCCGGGCACGGGTGTCGTCGCCGTCACCGCAATCGGGGCGGTTTTGGGAACAGGGCGCGTCGTGGTGACCAAAATGATGACCACCAACACAACAGCCAGTAAAACCGCCGCTGGAATGATCCACTTAATTTTCATCGCTGCCTCACCTCCATCACCACCGGATGTCGGTCAAGTACCGGATGAAATGGCGCGTCTTGGGGTTGCCATTCACCAGGTCGCTCAACTGCTGCCAGCCCTGCTCCGGCGTATTGTCCAGGTATTCGCAGGTCGGGTCATCCACCTGCTGGCAAGCCTGATATTGGGTCATCACCCCGCGGAATTCCACCGCCATGCCGTGGTAATCATAGGCGTATACACTCATCAAGTACCATTGCTCGGCATTCACCCCGCTGTTGGCGT
>CAYOHX010000387.1:0-1512 GCA_964403875.1 uncultured Anaerolinea sp.
TTGAAGCGCAGTCCGGCGTAGTACGTCTGCCAGTTTGCGGTGGATGGGAGGCGCTCCCAATCGTAGCGCGAGGCCAGCTCAGTCAGGTCGATCCAGTACCCGGTGGGGACAGCGGCGGGTTTGCCGCCCAGGTCGTAATAGCGCGGGTCGCCGCTGAAGCGGGCGTTGACATCCCAGGGCGCGGAGAACAGGGGCAGCCCGGCGGAGCCATCTTGATAGCGCGCCTTAAGGTACACGCGCCAATACGTTTGGCCGCCAAATTCCTCGCGCGTGGTGACTATCCAACCGGCGGAGGCCAACAGGGGGTTGAAGGCAAAAGCCCGCCCCGTGTTCAGCCAATCTTCGGCGATCCCCGGCTGCGAGGGTGTCGTGAGGGGCACATAAGCGTTCTCCAGGCTGGAGAGCGCATCCCAACCTGAATCCAGGCCTATTTGGTGGCGCAAGGCATCGAAGGCTTCGTCGGCGGCGTCCAGCAGGTAAGCGTTGGGCGCGGTGACATCCTGGAGGGGCACCAGCGCTGCCCGCCCAGCGGGTTCGGCTTCTACGTTGAAGATTTGTGTGTAGAGCGGGTCGGCGGGCGAGATGTCGCCGCGCTGGATTTGCTCCCACAGCCAGCCTTCCAAGGGGCCGTTCTTCCAGACCAGGCCGCTCACCGCGCCGGGGAGGTTGAATTGGGGCATGCGCTGCAATCCGGTGATGCGCTCGAAGGCTTGCAGGGCAGTCTGGTTGGGTCCGGACAGGGTGGCAAAGAGCACGTCCGCGGCGGGCGTCCAGGCGGGCCAATCTCCCACGCCGATCGCGCCGCCATATTCCGCGTTTGATTGACGGTCCCAGGCCAGCAGGCGGTGCTCGCCGTTCAGAGGGGAAGCCCAGGCCAAAAAGCGGCCTTCGGGCGACCAGACCGGGTGATCTTCGGGGACGGTGGGGTTTCGGCTGAGATTGGAAAAGCGGTTTTCGGAAACGTCCAGATCGGCCAGCCAGATTTCGGCTTCGCCGGAACGGTCGGATATGAAGGCAATCTCGCGGCCCAGGGGGGACCAGGCCGGAGCGCGGTCGATGCCGGGGCTTTCGGTGGTCAGCAGGATGGGGTCCATGCTGGGGTCGGTGAGAGAGCGAACGTAAATATCCAGGTTGCCGTTGACGTAAGCTTCATAAGCCAGCCATTGGCTGTCCGGCGACCAGGTGGGAGAGCCTTCATAATCCAGCGTGTCGGTGACGCGCATCCGCTCGCCGGTGCGCAGGTCGAGGATGAACAGGTCCCAGTAACCGTTTTCGCGGGAGGTGTATGCCAGGCGGGAGCCATCGGGGCTGAGGGCGGGGTGCATCTCATCCCAGGGTTGGTTGGTCAGGCGGGTGAGGGGGAGCAGGGAGGGATGGTAGGCGAACAGGCGCATGTATGCTCCGTCGCGCATGGACAGGATGAGTACGCCTTCGTTGATCAGGTCAGCCTGGGCGTCGGGGTTGACCAGGCTGAAGGGGATGTAGGGGGTGGCGGTCGCGGTGGCGGTGGCG